>JBHASY010000001.1:0-4674 GCA_041831635.1 Acetoanaerobium sp.
GAGTCTTATAAATACAGCATTTTGCAGGATATTTACCGATGACGGATACAGTGTTGTTCCATTTAAGTCCCAAAATATGGCGTTAAATTCATTTATAACAGCTGACGGGAAGGAGATGGGAAGAGCTCAAGTAGTTCAAGCTGAGGCAGCAAGGAAACAGCCTGATGTGAGAATGAATCCCGTATTACTAAAACCGACAACTGACAGAAAGTCACAGGTTATAGTAATGGGGAAAGTAAAAGACAATCTGGATGCTGTAACTTATCATGAAGAAAAAAACAGTCTTAGAGAAGTAGTAGAGACCACTTATTATGAATTATTAAATGAAAATGATATAGTTGTAATAGAGGGAGCAGGAAGTCCTGCAGAGATAAACTTAAAAGAAAATGATTTTGCAAATATGGGGATGGCTAAAATAGCCAAAAGTCCTGTTATAATAGTGGGAGATATAGACAGAGGCGGAGTTTTTGCTTCTATTTACGGAACTATAATGCTTTTGACTCCGGAAGAAAGAAGTTATATTAAAGGAGTAATAATAAATAAATTCAGGGGAGATGTAGATATCTTAAAACCGGGACTGAAAAAACTGGAAGAGCTTATAGGAGTTCCTGTTTTAGGGGTAGTTCCGTATACAAATCTAAATATAGAAGATGAAGACTCTCTTACAGATAAATTTAGGATTAAAAAAGAAAAAAATAAATCTATTTCCATAAATGTAATAAGGCTGCCCCATATATCTAATTTTACAGATTTTGATATTTTTGATACCTTTGACGATGTTCAGTTAACATATGTAGATGGACTAACATCATTAGATGAGTCAGATCTTATAATTATTCCCGGCACGAAAAACACTATAGAGGATTTGATTTTTTTAAGAGAGAGCGGACTGGAAAAAGAAATAATCAAGGCGCATAAAAACAATATACCTGTGATAGGAATATGTGGCGGATATCAGATGCTTGGCACGAAAATAAAAGACCCTAATGGAGTAGAATGTGCTATAGAAGAAATAGCAGGAATGTCTTTGATTGATTTAGAAACTGTTTTTGAAGATGAAAAAGTTACTTCTCAGGTTTCTGCCAGTATTGATTTTGATGTTGAGGATAGTGTTTTTAGTGGCATTAAAGGAATTCAAATTAAAGGCTATGAAATTCACTGTGGAAAAAGCATAAATGAAACAGGTGCAATAAAAATTTTAGAAAAGCATGGAGAAAAAGTTGAATATAACGAGGGTAGTGTAAATTCAAAAGGCAATGTATTTGGAACTTATATTCATGGAATATTCGATTCTATGGAGCTTTCATCGAAGATATTATCCAATATAAGAAAGTCTAGAGGATTGGAAAATAAGCAGGAGGAGCTTTCTACGTATGAAGAGTTTAAAGAAAAAGAGTATAAGAAATTAGCATCTCATATAAGGATGCACATAGATATAAAGAAAATTTATGAAATAATAGAAAAAGGAATTTAGGGCAGAATATGCCCTTTTTTCTTTGGAAAGAATAAAAAATCTAAATTATTTTTTGAATTACAGGTTTGACTTGCTCTTTTGATTTTGATAATATACTACTAGATGTTGTGGAAGTTTATCGCAAACACCACAATATAATGTGGAAAGGGGATAGTTATGATCGATAAGGTAAAAAAAAGAGATGGCAGACTGATTCCTTTTAATTCTGAAAAAATAACAAGGGCGATTTTTCTCGCTGCGACAGAAGTGGCGAACAAAGAAGGGGTTACGGCAGACTATCAAATAGCATCAGAACTGACTGAAGAGGTAAGAAAACTTTTAAATAGAAAATTTGTAGGCAAAATTCCGTCGGTTGAAGATATTCAAGATGTAGTAGTTAAAGTGTTGATTGAAAAAGGACACGCAAAAACTTCAGAAACTTACATATTATATAGAGCAGAGAGAAGTAGAATCAGAAATTCTCGTTCCAGACTTATGAAAACTATTGAAGATATAACTTTTTTGGATGCAAATGACTCTGACATAAAAAGAGAAAATGCAAATATAAACGGTAATACTGCTATGGGAACTATGCTTCAGTACGGAAGTGCCGTATCTAAGGAGTTTTGCAAAGATTTTATAATAAAAAATGAACATTCTATGGCTCATGATAATGGAGAAATTCATATTCATGATATGGATTTTTTAAATATGGGAACTTTGACTTGCTGTCAAATAGATTTAGAAAAGATATTTTCAGGAGGTTTTTCTACAGGGCATGGGTTTTTAAGAGAACCTCAGGATATAATGAGTTATGCGGCGCTTGCAGCTATAGCAATTCAATCTAATCAAAATGACCAGCACGGAGGGCAGTCTATCCCGACTTTTGATTATGCGCTTGCGGAGGGAGTAAGAAAGACATTTAGAAAATTATATGCAGAAAATTTTTATAAAGCCTTATATATGGTTTTAGGAAACACTTTTGATAGAAAAACTATGGTAGAAAGCATTTTAAAAATAATCAGTGAAACAGGTTCAGGAAAGATTGATACATCAGATGGAGATAAACGAATAGAGGCTCAAAAAATATCCAAGATGTATTCGATAGATTTTGAACAGGTTAAAAACTTACAAGATTTCGTATATGAAGAAACTTTGTTTGAAACAGATAGAAAGACTTATCAGGCAATGGAGGCTTTTATCCACAACTTAAATACTATGCACTCAAGAGCAGGAGCACAGGTTCCTTTTTCGAGTGTGAATTTTGGAACCGATACCTCTGAAGAGGGAAGAATGGTCTCTAAAAATTTGATGCTTTCGCAGGAAAAAGGTTTGGGAAACGGAGAAACTCCTATCTTTCCTATACTGATATTTAAAGTAAAAGATGGGATAAACTTAAATAAAGAAGATAAAAACTACGATTTATTCAGGCTTGCTATGAGAGTGTCATCAAAAAGACTATTCCCGAATTTCAGTTTTTTAGACGCACCTTTTAATGCTAAATACTATCAGCCTAACAAGCCTGAGACAGAGGCTGTATATATGGGTTGCAGAACCAGAGTGATGGGAAATGTCTGCGGACAGGAGCAGGTTATGGGAAGAGGAAATCTTTCTTTTACGACTATCAACTTGCCAAGACTAGGGATAAAGTATGGGATAAAAACCTCAGATAGAAATACAGCAGACTTAGAGGGATTTTTTACAGAGTTAGATGAGAAAATAGCTTTGATAGGAGAACAACTTTTAGAAAGATTTGAAATACAAGCAGGAAAAAAAGTCAAAAATTTTCCGTTTTTAATGGGACAAGGTGTTTGGAAGGGGTCTGAAAGTCTTGATTGGAACGATGAACTCAGAGACATCATAAAAGAAGGAACTCTTACTATAGGCTTTATAGGGCTTGCCGAATGTTTGATTGCTCTTACAGGTAAACATCATGGAGAAGATAAAAGTTCAAGAACATTAGGAGAACAGATAATCAGGCACATTAGGAATAAAACTGATGAGATGAGTGAGCAGTATAAACTAAATTACTCTTTGATAGCAACTCCTGCTGAGGGACTTTCCGGAAGGTTTACTCGTATAGATAGAAAGATATTTGGAGATATAGAGGGAGTAACTGACAAAGATTACTACACAAATTCATTCCATGTTCCTGTTTATTATAAAATAAGTGCATATGAAAAAATTCAAATAGAGGCACCTTATCATGAACTTACTAATGCAGGTCATATAAGCTATATAGAACTCGATGGAAACCCATCATCTAATTTAGAAGCATTTGAAACTATAATCAGAGCAATGAAAGATGCAGGGATAGGTTATGGGAGCATAAACCATCCCCTAGATAGAGACCCTGTGTGTGGATACAATGGAGTTATAGGAGATACCTGTCCGTTGTGTGGAAGAAAAGAGGGAAATATTCCTTTTGAAAGAATAAGACGTATCACAGGGTATTTAGTTGGAACTTTAGATAGATTTAACGATGCTAAAAAATCTGAAGTTAACGAAAGGGTTAAACATATATAAAGAATTTAAATGCTTGAGGATTGTTTAAAATGATAAAAATATGTGGAATTGAAAAAGAAAGTATAGTCGACGGATCTGGGCTGAGATATGTGGTGTTTGCTCAGGGTTGTCCCCATAGGTGTATAGGTTGTCACAACCCTGAATCTCATAGCTTTAGTTCGGGGAAGAATAAATATATAAATGAAATAATAGATGACATAAAACACAATCCACTTCTCAAAGGAGTGACTTTTTCAGGGGGAGAACCTTTTGAACAGGCTCGTTCATTTATAAAACTCTCAAATAAAATCAAAGCATTAAATAAAGAAATGGGATTCAATCTAGATATTTGGTGTTTTACAGGATATAGAATCGAGGAAATTTTAAATTCAAATGATGAAAGTAAACTTGAACTTTTAAAGTATATAGATATATTAGTAGACGGAAAATTTGAATTGAATTTAAAAACTATAGAAAAGCCTTTTGTAGGCTCTTCGAATCAAAGGGTTATAGATGTTAAGAATAGTAAATTTGATGATTTAGTACTATGGAATGATAAAAAAACTCTCGCTTTCAATTAAGTGGGAGTTTTTTAAAAATTTAAAAGAAGTATTTCGCTCTCAACTCGAACAAGCAGTCAACACACTACTTGAAACAGAGCTAACTGTATTTTTGAATTACGACAAATACGACCCCGCAGGTTATCACTCAGGTAA
>JBHASY010000002.1:0-15298 GCA_041831635.1 Acetoanaerobium sp.
CAGGGTTTTTGTGATTGCTGCTGTTAATGTTGTTTTTCCGTGGTCTACGTGTCCTATTGTTCCAACGTTAACGTGCGGTTTGGTTCTTTCAAATTTAGCTTTTGCCATTTTTAATTTCCTCCTCCAATAAACTCTTCCTAGTGTTTCGCAATAAAATTCTTAAAATCCATTAACAATATGTATTACTCCAGAGAGCCATCGAAGCAGAATGGTTCTCACTTTTAAATTATGGAGCTCACGAGCGGACTTGAACCGCCGACCTCCGCCTTACCAAGGCGACGCTCTACCGACTGAGCCACGTGAGCATTTACACGCCTTATTTTACTATGTTTACATACAAAAATCAAGAATGATTTTTTTGTCAAATTATTTTTTATACACAAATCATAACTCTTAACAATAAATTTTTTATATGATTTATCTATAAATCTCGTTGTCTTAAATATTTTTCGAATTTCCTTTTTATTCTTTGTAATGCATTATCTATGCTTTTAGGATGTTTGCACAGTTTTTTTGCTATCTCATTATACGAATAGCCTTTTAGGTACAGTGATAAAACCTTGGTTTCAAGTTCGCTTAGCATTTCTTTTGCTTTTATTTCTAATAACTCCAATTCTTCTTTTCCTATTATAAGCTGTTCCGGATCGTTTACTCCCGTATTTCTCATCATATCCATCAGGGTTTTGTCGGGTTCTTCTTCATTCACAGGCTTGTTCAGTGATATATAGGAATTAAGAGGAATGTGTTTTTGCCTGGTTGCAGTTTTTACGGCTGTGATTATCTGTCTGGTAACGCACAGCTCTGCAAAAGTTCTAAATGAACCTGTTTTTTCCTCGTCGTAATCCCGAATAGCCTTAAATAGCCCTATCATTCCTTCTTGCAATATATCTTCTTTATCTGCTCCCACTATAAAGAAAAGTTTGGATTTTGACCTGACAAAATTATGATACTTTCTAATGATGCAGTTTAAAGAGTTTTCATCTCCTGCCTTTGCTTTAAAAACCATCTCGTCGTCTACATCATCATTTGCTATATCTTTGTTTCCATTTGTAATATCCTTATCATCTACTTCAAAATCGCATTTTAAGTCGTCATTTTTTGACATTACAAACCTCCATCAATTCCCATTAGATATACCCTTTCTCATTGCCTCAAGTTTTTTAAATACATCTGTATCTACCACTTCACTTAATGTGTTTTTCTCTGTTTTTTCTGTCATAGTCGTAGTTTTGATTTTAGCACTTAAGCGTTCTACCTCTATACTTAACTCTCTCGTAGTTATCCTGCTTCCTCCCTTTCCCAAAACCATCTGCTGTTCAGCCATATCGTCGCTTGCTACCCTGATAATAAAGTGTTTTTGGGATCCGAACTGCGTTATCAACTTTTCTATATATGAGTCTGCTGTCTGCTTTTCCTTAGTGTACACAATTTTTAAATTGCCTATTTCTTCTTCTCTTTTTTCACTAGTTTTTACCCTGTAGGCATCATAAACGACTATGGTGTAAATTCCACTAAAAGAGGCATATTCACCTAAAATAAAGTTGAGTCTTTCTCTTGCTCCCTCTAAATCCACCTTAGCAATCTCGTTTAAATCACTCCATGCATTGATGACATTATACCCGTCTACTATAAGATAGTCCGTAAATTTTTTTTTCAATTTTATCTTCCTAACTTTTTCGTCGTTGCCTTACCACTTCATAAAGAAGAATAGACCCTGCTACCGATGCATTTAAGGAATTTACTTTGCCTTTCATATCTATCTTTATAGTAAAATCGCAGTTTTCTTTTAAAAGCCTTGATATACCTTTGCCCTCATTTCCTACCACCAAAGCAACGCAACCTGATAAATCTACAGTGTCGTAAATTTCTCCGTCCATATCCAAAGCATAAATCCATATATTTTCTTTTTTTAACCTCTCTACGGCTGACACCAGATTCGTCACTTTTATTACTTTCATATAGGAAGTCGCACCCGCAGAGACCTTTTCCACAGTTGCATTTACTTGAGCAGACCTTCTTTTAGGTATGATTACTCCATGTGCGCCTGCTCCTTCTGCCGAGCGAATTATCGCTCCCAGATTATGAGGGTCTTCTATTTCGTCAAGTATAATAAAAAAAGGCTTTTCATTTTTTTCCCTTATCTCATCTATTACTTCTCCAAGTTCGTAGTATTTATAATCAGTAACCAGTGCCACTACACCTTGATGCTGGGTCCCCTCAGAAAGTTCATCCAGTTTAGCCTTGTCTACTTCTTTGATCAACACCTTTTTTTCTTTTGCTATAGAGAGAATTTTTTTGATAGAGCCTTCCTTTTCTCCCGATTTTACATACAGGCAATCTATAGTTCTATTACTTTTAAGTGCTTCAAGCACAGGATTTCTTCCCGATATATTCATTATAATTTCTTCTTTCTCAAATATATTTATGACATAAAATATTCTATTTTATTTTTTCAAGCTCGCCTCTATTTCCTCTATTTTCTTCTTAGGAATATCAGGTCTCTTACACGACATGGCTCCCTCCTTGCAAGTTCCTTTACAGCAATCAGGTCCTGCATTTTTAAATAAAATAGGAGCAACTCTTTTTACCTCTTTTAGCATTTCAAAAGCTAAATCTCTGATTTCCCACTGTGCCCTTTCACAACATCTGTGAGTAAAGAAATTCATCAGTGAACGTGCATTCATACTCACTACCATTTTAGTTTCACAGGCATTAGGAAATACATATCTTGCATCTTCTATAGATACTTTTTCAGCAGCTGAGGCGGCTTTTTTTTCGCTCATCCCTTGATTTATAAAGTCAGTGTAATTTTTTTCATATAGCTTTTCTACTATCTCGTCATAGGCTTTTTGGTCTGCTTCCATAGTTCTTAAAAATATAGCCTTAGCCTCTTCATTTTCCTCTATTTGAGGAGGAATTATGTATTCAAATTGATTTAGCTTTACATATCTTTGAGATTGCTGAGAGAAACTGGCTATCCTATGTCTTACTATCTGATGAGAACAGGCTCTGGATATCCCCTCTATAGAAAATGTAAAACTCACGTGTTCTATCGGGCTTTCGTGACCCATAGATACCAGTATTCCCAGAAATTTTTCGACTTCTTCCTGTGATAAACCGTCTCCTATAGATTCTGCTCCCACAGGAGAATAGCAAAGTTTCGCTGCCATAGATACTACCTTGTCAGGATTGTCGGTATGCGCTATCAGTTTTGCTCTCATTATAACCACCCCTTTTTCTAAACTTCTTTGCCTTAATATACCATATTTAGCATTTATGCACAATTCAAGAAAATTTAACCTCTATTTGGTAAGCTTACAATAATTGCCGATGTAATTATAAGTCCAGCACCAATAAACTGGGATATACCCATTTTTTCACTTAAAAATATTGCTCCAAGAATACAGGTGATAACCATTTCCATATTTGCAATTATAGAACCTTTTACAGCTCCTATCTTCTTTACTCCTGCAAAAAGAGCAAGCATTGCAACCGAAGTGGCGAATATTCCTATAAGAGATGCATAGGTAAAAGCATAAATATTTACAGGAAATATGAAGGTCCTGCTTACTACAGCTGCCAATCCCATAGCTAAAGTGGCAAACATATTCATATATGCACTCATTTTAAGAGAATCTATTTTTTTCACTCTGGGTATAGATAACCCTAATATATAGAAAGCATATATTACCCCACCTGCAAGAGAAGCTAATATCCCTCTATAATCCATTTTTGTTTCTCCCGGAGACACTATAAGTAAAATTCCTAAAGTTCCCAGTATCAAAGATGTAATTTTGTTCCTTGTGAGTTTCTCTTTTAGAAATACAAATGAAAATATAGTCACAAAAATAGGATAAGTAAAAAATATCACTGCGGTTAATGATGCAGATATAAAGTTTAATGAATAAAAATAACAAAATGAAACTAAAGTATACCCTATAAATCCAAATCCGAACGCTATAAGGCAATCCTTAGGTTCTATCTTTATAGTTTTATTTATAATATAAGTAGCTAAAAAAAGGATAACTGAAGCAACTAAAAACCTCAGAAAAAGAAGCGTTGTGGTATTTAGACCATAGGCATAAGCCATCTTCCCGAATACTCCCATTGTTGCAAATCCCATAGCTGCCAGAAAAACTAACAGTTCTCCCCTAATACTGTTTTTCATTCAGACTCAGTTCTCCTTTTCGTCATAAAATTCTCTGCCTTAATATACCATACTTAACATTTATTCACAATTAAATACAGTTCTAAACATCTGCCAAAACAAAATTTTTTTCAAATAGAAAGGCTATATCAAAGCAAAGTAACCTTACTAAGATATAACCTGATATATTGTTAAACTTCTTCCAATATTTCTTTCTTTCTTGAGGCTAGCAACATAGTTACAGAGGTATAGAAAACTACAACTATTACCAGCCATCTAAGAGTATCAAGCGGCAATGACTTCACAATATTTGCTGCGATGATTACTCCTATCGCTCCGGGAATAGCTATAGAAAAAGCGACTTTTCTATTATAAGCATTCTCTTTTATGAACTTAATAGAGGCAACAGGCATCAAAAATGCACATGAACCCATCATTATAGGAAAAGCTACTGCCGGACTCATTCCCAGAAAATATACCAGTGCCATACATGGAGCGTAAAGCCCTATCCCGAGTGTCATAAGTGCTCCGAGTGCAAAATTCCCTACTATAGCTATAATGAATTTTATCCCTGTAAGACCTATAGCAGTTCCACCACCGGGCATCCACTTCATTTGTCCTGCAAGCATTAAAAACGCTGTGGCAAAAAGTGCTATTGCCATTCCAAACTGAATTTTTTTCTTGGGAAGTTTTGCTACAAATCCTGCTCCAAGCCAAGCTCCTAATGTAGAAGCAGCCAGCATAGAAATAAGTGTTATAGGCTCAGATTCTATGGCTTTTATAAAAATAAACGCTTGTGTAATACAGGACAATGCACAAGAAACATTCAAAGTCCCAGGAATTATTCTGTCATTTATCTGCTTAAAAGCTTTAAGTAAAGCCGCTGTAGGTGCAAAGCTTCCTATCCCCAGTGCATCAAAAAAGTTAGTGGTAAAACCTATGCTGCCTGCTATCAAAGGATTTGTCTCCGGTTCTAAACTATCTTTATGTTTCAATATATCTCTAAAAAGTTCAAAACAAAACCACACCGTCATTACTGCTAATACCCCTAGTATCCCTGTTACCATAATAAAACCTCCCTTAATCAATTTATATATCTTAAAACATAGACCTTTAGATATACTCCCACTTATTTTTCAAACTATAATTCAATCGCTCTGACCACATTACCATTTAGCTTCGCTATTTTTTCAAGGTCTTCATATGAAAGCACTACCGTAGCACTGTTATCGTTCGGATGAACTGCCACGTTTTTTCTACCTAGGAGATTTTTATCAAATATAACCTCAACCTCCTTTTCTTCATCGTTCAAAACTCCAAGAGGAGATACTGCACCCTTAGTAAGTTTTAAGTATTTTTTCAATCTATCCTCCGAGGCAAAGCTAAGCTTCGTAGAACCCAGCTTCTCTTGAAGTGTCTTTAAGTCGATTTTTTGGTCTTTGTCTGCCACTACTAAATAATGTTTTTTCCCTTTTGCATCTCTTAAAAAAAGATTTTTCACTATGTATTTAATATCCTTTATATCTATCTTTTCCATTTCTTCTATAGTATATACCGGGTGGTGCTCTATAAGAGTGTAGTTGATTTTCAATTCATCTAATTTCTCAATCACTTCTTGTTTTGTTTTCATAGTTTTTCTCCTTTATACTTCATCCACCTTTTATATAATTAAATATAACAAAAGGACACTAATATATGCTCAATATGAACAAATTAGTGCCCTTAAAATCCAATGTACTAATAAGCCTTTGCAAGATACACCATATGCTTAGCCGGTTTTCCACAGAATTGACAGGTATCTCCCAGATTTTCCTGTTCAAAAGGAATGCAACGAATAGTTACCCCTGTGTCTTCTTTGATCTTAGCCTCACACTCTTCTTCTGCACACCACATTCCTTTTGCAAATCCCGGAGTTTCTGTCATTTTTTTCTTAAACTCTTCGTAGTTTTTAAATGTAAATGTCTTACTGTCTCTGTGCGCTCTGGCTTTTTCAAGCATATCGTTATGCACTGTATCCAAAAGATTCTTTACCGTATCTCCTATATTATCCAGGCTGTATGAATCCTTAGAAAGCGTATCTCTTCTAGCTATCATAGTAACATTATTTTCTATGTCTCTAGGTCCTATTTCCAGTCTTAGAGGAACACCTTTCATTTCATATTGGTTAAACTTCCAGCCGGGACTGTAATTTGTATCATCGTCCAATACTACTCTTAGACCCTTGGCTTCAAGTTCTTTTTTGATTTCATAAGCTTTGTCCAAAACCCCTGCCTTGTTCTGAGCTATAGGTATGATAACAACTTGAGTAGGTGCCACTCTCGGAGGAAGCACCAGTCCTCTGTTATCTCCGTGTACCATTATTAAGCCCCCTATAAGTCTGGTAGACACTCCCCAAGAAGTATGATGAGGATATTCTAATTCCCCGGTTCTTCCTTGAAAAGTAATGTCAAAAGCCTTAGTAAAGTGCTGAGCAAGGTTATGTGAAGTTCCTGATTGAAGCGCCTTTCCGTCATGCATCAATGCCTCTATGGTATAAGTAGCCGCAGCTCCGGCAAATCTCTCTCTATCTGATTTTCTTCCGTCAACTACAGGAATGGCAAGCAAATCCTCAGCCATTTCCTTGTATATACCGAGCATTTGAAGCGTTTCAGCCTGAGCCTCCTGAGCTGTTTCATGTAGAGTATGACCCTCTTGCCATAAAAACTCGGATGTTCTTAAAAACGGTCTTGTCGACTTTTCCCATCTAACCACTGAACACCATTGGTTGTAAAGATAAGGAAGCTCTCTATATGAAGTAAGCCATTTTGAATACATAGAGCAGATGATAGTCTCTGATGTAGGTCTTACACAAAGTCTTTCTGCAAGCTTTTCACTTCCGCCATGAGTTACCCAAGCAACTTCAGGTGCAAATCCCTCTACGTGATCCTTTTCTTTGTTAAGCAGACTTTCAGGTATCAAAAGAGGAAAGTAACAGTTCTTATGTCCCGTTTCTTTAAATCTTCTATCCAAAAACGCCTGAATGTTTTCCCAAATAGCATACCCGTAGGGTTTAATTACCATAAATCCTTTTACGGGGGAATAATCTACTAAATCTGTTTTAGTGATTACATCTGTATACCACTGTGGAAAATCCTCGTCCATATTAGTAATATCTTTTACAAATTCTTGTTCTTTTTTTGCCATTTATAATCTTCCTCCTTAAGATATAAAAAAGCCATCATCTCCAATATATAGAGACGATGGCTCGCGGTACCACTCTAATTAACGTATACAAAAGAACATATACATTCACTCAACAGGATATAACGCTCCTACCGTTTAGATTTTTGCTAAATGCTCCAGGTCAGGTTCAAAATCAATATAGCTAAGAAGCCTTTCAGCCGGTGGACTTCACTCTCTGCATAGCATCATAATTTTTACTAGCTCCTATCAAAGCGTGTATAAAGTTATTTTATATCTTATTACACTTATTCTTCACTTGTCAAGAAATTTATTTAAAAATTCTATACTTTTCCTCACTATCTCTTCCATTCTGTCTTTTTCACCCGAAAAATACAGGTATCCCAGCAGTGCCTCAAATCCCGTAGCATATCTGTATTCAGCTACATTTGCATTTTTCGGCGAATTTCCGGCGTGGTTTCTGCCTCTCTTTACTACTGTGGTCTCTTCTTCGCTTAGCTCCCCTTGTTTTATCAGTTCCAAAACAGCATATGCTTGAGCTGACGCTCTTACATACTTTACTGCCTCTTTATGATGTTCGTTGACCTTTAGAGTAGGACACTCAATTATGATATGGTTTCTTATCCTCTCCTCATAAATAGCATCTCCCATAAAAGCCAAAGATAAAATCCCTACTTTATCCGTTAATTTACTTTCTTCCACTTCGTCCCCTGCCTTGTATCTTCTATTTCTATGCCCATGGTTTTTAGTTCATCTCTTATCTCATCCGCTTTTACAAAGTCTTTATTTTTCTTTGCCTCAGCTCTGGCTTGGATTAGTTTTTCAATTTTTCCGTTGTCATTTAAATCTACTTCTACATCTCTTATAATGTTCAATACCCCTGTAAGTTCATTGAACAAATCAAGATTTTTCTTCGCCCATTCAAGAGAAGAATTTTCAGTTACATTTGTATTTGAAAATCTCGCAAGTTCAAATATTACACTTATAGCATCAGCCGTATTTACATCGTCGTCCATAGCTGCTATGAACCTTTCTCTGTGATTTTCCAATGCAGGAAGCAGTTCACGTTCTGTTTCACTCATATCTCCATTTGCGTGTGAGATGGTAAATACAAGCCTTTCTTTTGAGTTTGCAAGCCTTTCCATTCCCGCCTTAGCCTGAAGTATTAGATCCTTGCTGAAGTTTACAGGATTTCTGTAGTGAGCCGACAACAAGAAAAATCTTATAACCTGTCCTGAAAATTCTGAAAGAATATCTCTTACCGTAAAGAAGTTTCCAAGTGATTTACTCATTTTTTGATTATCTACGTTTATATATCCATTATGCATCCAGTATCTTGCAAATATTTTCCCCGATCTTGCTTCACTTTGTGCTATTTCATTTTCGTGATGCGGGAAAATAAGATCTTGTCCGCCTGCATGAATATCTATGGTATCTCCCAGATATCTCGCACTCATCACCGAACACTCTATATGCCAGCCTGGTCTTCCTTCTCCCCACGGGGATTGCCAGCCTATTTCTCCTTCTTTTTTGGCTTTCCAAAGTGCAAAGTCTATAGGGTGCTTCTTTTCGTCGTTTACATCTATTCTGGCACCCAGATTAAGTTCTTCCAGATTTTGTTTGGAAAGTTTTCCATATTCTTTATATGCTTGGCTGTTAAAATACACATCTCCATTTAATTCATATGCAAATCCTTTAGAGATTAAATCCTCCACAAAAGCTATGATATTTTCTATGTTTTCAGTAACTCTCGGGTGTATAGTTGCTCTTTTTATTCCCAGCGCATCTGCATCTTTAAAATACTCTGCGATATATTTATCTGCCACTTCTATCGGAGATATTCCTTCTTCATTAGCTCTATTTATAATTTTGTCATCTACATCAGTGAAGTTTTGCACATAAGTTACTTCATAACCCCTATATTCCATATAATTTCTAAAGACATCAAAAATCATAAACGGCCTTGCATTTCCTATATGAAAAAAGTTGTAAACCGTAGGTCCACATACATACATTTTTATCTTGTTTTCTTCTAACGGGATAAATGTTTCCTTTTGTCTTGTGAGCGTGTTATAAATCTTCAAAATACTCCCTCCCAAAATAAAAATTTATTATTCTAGTTTTTTTCCGTTTAGTCTTACTATCTTTGCAGGGATTCCAACTACTGTAGCATTCTTAGGTACATCTTCTAGTACTACCGCATTTGCTCCTATTTTTGAGTTTTCGCCTATTACTATAGGCCCCAGCACCTTCGCTCCTGCTGATATTATAACATTATTTTCTACGGTCGGGTGCCTTTTTCCTTTATCTTTTCCTGTTCCACCCAGTGTTACTTGATGAAACAGCATTACATCATCGCCTATCTCAGCAGTTTCGCCTATTACTATACCCATACCGTGATCTATAAAAAATCTTCTTCCTATCTTTGCACCGGGGTGGATTTCTATTCCTGTAAGAAACCTACTGATTTGAGATATAAGTCTTGCTGTAAAAAAATGCTTTCCCTTATATAAATTATGAGCCAATCTATGAAAAATCATAGCGTGGATTCCAGGAGTGTTTACCAAGATATTTATCGCACCTTTTGCAGCAGGATCTTTTTCTCTTGCCACTTCTACAGTTTCTCTTATCTTTTCCATAAGAGTCAAATTCTGTTTTTCTCTCAAATTCAACACTTCTCTCATTGACGCTCTTCCTTTCTGTCTTCGCATATGATATTTATTCGTCGGCATAAAGCTGTGTGCTTAGATATCTTTCCCCATTATCCGGAGCAATGAATAACACTTTTTTACCCTTTCCAAGACTTTTCGCAGTTCTTATCGCAGCCTCTAGTGCCGCTCCTCCGGATATTCCAAGAAGTATTCCCTCTTTTTCGGCTATAAGTCTTGCGGCATTATATGCTTCCTCAGTTTTTATCTGTTCTATCTTATCTATATAATTTATATTTAAAATACCGGGCACAAAACCCGCACCTATTCCTTGAAGCTTGTGAGGAGCAGGAGGATTTCCGGACAGAACCGCCGAATCCGCAGGCTCTACAGCTATGATCTGTGCATTTACAGATTCTTCTTTTAGAGCTTTAGCAACCCCTGTTAGCGTTCCGCCTGTTCCTACTCCTGAAACAAAGGCGTCTAAATCCGGTAAATCGCTTATGATTTCTTTAGCCGTCGTTTTATAATGTGCCTCTGAGTTGTAATTATTATCAAACTGCCTTAATATCACAAATCCGTCTTTTTTACCCAATTCTTCGGCTTTTTCTATGGCGCCTTTCATTCCTTTAGCACCTTCAGTTAAGACAATTTCTGCGCCATAGGCTTTTAAAATTTTTCTTCGCTCTATACTCATAGTTTCAGGCATGCACAAAACTACCTTGTATCCTTTTGCCGAGCCCACCATCGCTATCCCTATTCCTGTGTTTCCGCTGGTAGGTTCTACTATAGTATCCGTGCTTTTTAGTTTTCCCTCTTTTTCCATATTTTCTATCATATTTAGGGCAACTCTGTCTTTTACCGAACCGGCAGGATTAAAAAATTCCAACTTTACATATATCTGTGCCATAGTTTCGTCTATTAAATTTGAAAGTCTAATGATAGGTGTTTTTCCTATAGTTTGCATTATATTTTCATAAATCATAATTTCCACTCCTTATATTTATTAAAATAAATCATATATACATAATTATTTATACTCATATAAAACTCAAAGAAAAAATGCACACAGCTTTTTAAATATGGATTTTAATCGAAACAAATTTCTGTATAATCTCATATTTTATACAAAGCTATGCAGGCTTTTTCTTATGCATTTGCATATGACTATATATTTTTACTTTCTACAAAATAAAAACAAATCCATAGTAATTCGGTAGGAATACTATGGATTTAATAATATATCATCTGCTATGATTTTGTCAATCTAATATTTACTAGCTTTGTATGTTTCCTATATTTTTAATCACTAAAGACACTGTGCCGTCTGTATTTGCTATAAATTCCAGTTTTGATGCGTCCCCGTAGTAATTAACAGGAATTTTTACTTCTATTCCGCTTTCGGTTATTATTTTTTGGATTTCAAATTTTCTTTTTAGAGCAGTTTCCGAAATTTCGATTTTTTCGTTTTCTATTCCCGCTTTGCTAAGAGCTTCTTTATATATCGCTTTGACTTCATCCGTTTCTTCAAAAGCCGTTTCTAAAGCTTTTTCTACACTTAAAATCCCGTCTTCTACTACAGCATCTACTACAGCCTTTTTAATCTTGGCTTTCTTCTCCAAATCGTCTCCGATATATTTTTGCTCTATATTCTTTGTTACCTTGTTAAAGATATCCAGTTTTTCCTTTTCAGAAAATTTGCTCCTACACTTTAAAAAATGTTCTTTCAGATAAAACTCTTTTTCTCCGTTTATTTCGTATTTTTTATCCAAAAGTGCTATATCCAGATGCATCAGATGGACTATAAAACCTTCGTCAGATTTATGTCTGTTAGTTGCAAAAAGTGAAGCATCTTTTATTATACTTATGCTTTGTCCATCTCGTATAGGCTCTATTTTTCTGGTTAACATAGTTTTGAAATTGTACTTCATTCCTGCCAGATAATATGCCTCTTCCATTTGAAAAAGTGCAAATATCATATCTCCTGACGGTATGTCCGGATTATCTTTGATAAGACTAAACAGTTCATAGGATAAATCTTTGCTTACTTGTATAAATAAACTCATATCTTCAGAAAGAGCCTCAAGTATACGTTTTAAAGAGCTATCTTCTGAAAAACTGCTCCACTGCATATTTTTAGAGTCAAGTATGCTTTCAAGTGCGTGCTCTATAAAAGTTATAGTCGTACTGTCGTCTGCATCTATTTCAAAAGATGAACAAATCGGAGTTTCAAAATTCGCATCAAGTACGTGGATTACTGCTTTTATAAGCTGTATTTTCCCAAGTTCAAACATTATAACCCCCGGATGTAATTTTTGGCTTCTTCTATACGAGAAAGTGCTTTTTCTTTGCCTAGAAGACTGATTACCATAGGAATATCAGGTCCGTGATTTTGTCCTGTAATTACAACCCTGGTTCCCATAAATAAATTCTTCCCTTTTATCCCTTTTTCTTTTTGAATTTCTTTGAACATAGTCGAAACAAAATCAGGGGTTACAGCATCTACGGCTTTTATCTTAGTTTCGAGTTCATCAGCAAGCATACTCATATGCTCCATCTTCATAAATTCTTTAGCCTCTTCTTCCAATTCAGGCAGTGCATTGTCTAAGAATCCTTTAATTTCGCTCGGAAACTGTGCCAGATAGTCAATCCTGTCTTTTACCGTATCCATAGCAAGTAAAAGCCACTCGTTATTGTCTTTGATTTCTTGCTCAGTCATCAATTTTTCTTTTACTACAAATTTTGAGGCTAAATCTACTAATCTTTGAGTATCAGCCTCTTTAATATAATGGCTGTTTACCCAATTCAGTTTTGCAGTGTCGAATACCCCTCCGCTTTTAGAGACTCTTTCCAGTGAAAATGCCTCTATAAGTTCAGGCATAGTAAATATCTCTTTGTTATCTTCAGGAGACCAGCCTACAAGTGCTATATAATTTACAAGAGCTTCCGGAAGATATCCTTTGTTTTTAAAATCTTCTACAGCTACATCACCTTGTCTTTTTGACAGTTTTTTTCTATCTGCGTTTAGTATGTTCGGAAGATGTACGAAGGTCGGTGCCTTCCAGCCGAACATCTGATATAAAAGCACGTGTTTCGGTGTAGAGGTAAGCCATTCTTCTCCTCTTATAACATGGGTAATATCCATCATATGGTCGTCCACTACAACTGCAAAATGGTAAGTAGGAAAGCCGTCAGCCTTTATCAACACCTGGTCGTCCATATCCGATGTATGAATAGAAACCTTTCCTCTTACTATGTCATCAAAGGTAATGTCTTTGTTTTCAGGAAGTTTCATACGGATTACATATTCTTCTCCTTTATCCAGTTTATCTTGGATTTCCTCCTCCGATAAATTTCTGCAATGCCCATCATATTTAGGATCTAAGCCATCATTTTTTTGTTGCTCCCTTATACGGTCTAACCTGCTCTTACTACAAAAACAGTAATAAGCATCTCCCTTATCCAGCAAGGTCTTTATATGTTCCTTATATATATTTATACGCTCGGACTGAATATACGGTCCGCAGTCCCCGTTTTGAACTACCTTCCCATCGTCTGAAATCATAACTCCTTCATCGTGGTTTACTCCGGCCCAATTCATAGCCGAAAGCATTCCCTCTACAGCTCCCTCAACCAGTCTTATCCTATCTGTATCTTCTACTCTAAGTACATAGTTGCCTTGCATTTTTCTTGCATATAAAAAATTGTACAAAGCCGTCCTAAGACTTCCTATATGCACAAACCCTGTAGGTGACGGCGCAAATCTCACTCTAACACTCATATTCTTCCTCCTCTATACAAAATATTCTCATCATTTCTTAATTTAAAATATCACAAAAATTCCACTAAACGAATAATATTAAAGCTGTCATAAATATTTTAATTTAAGGAAATCTTTAAGCCTAATAGACATTATAAAACAAAATTTTTATTTTTTCAAAAGTATCGAAACGGCTGAGGCGCTTATCCCCTCTTTTCTTCCCTCAAAACCTAAATGTTCGGTAGTTGTAGCCTTTACTCCCACCTGTTCAATATCTAATCTAAGCACATTTGATATTTTTTCTCTCATGCTATCTATAAAAGGAGCCATCTTGGGCTGCTGTGCTATTATAACACTGTCGATATTTCCTACTTCATAACCCTTTTCATCTATGAAAGACGCTACCTCTTTTAGAAGAAGCATACTGTCTGCGTCTTTATACTTCATATCCGTATCAGGAAAAAACTTTCCTATATCTCCTATAGCAAGTGCTCCTAACAAACTATCCATAATTGCATGAACCAACACATCCGCATCGGAGTGTCCGTCCAGTCCCTTTTCATAAGGAATAGTTACACCGCCTATAATCAGTTTCCTATTTTCTGCCAATCTATGAACATCATAACCTATACCTATTCTCATTTACTTCCCTCCTCATACTTTTCAAGTATAGCATTTGCAAATATCAAATCTTGTGGTGTCGTAATCTTTATATTATCATAAGATCCTATCACGGTTTTAACTCTACCTCCATTGTATTCTATCAAAGAGGCATCATCTGTAGGAATGTTATCCGAAAAATTTTTTTCATAATTTTCATAGGCATTTATGAGGGCTTTCTTCTTGAATGCCTGTGGGGTATGTACTGCAAAAAGAGCCTCTCTCCTAGGTGTATTTATCACATATCCGTCTTTATCTACTGTTTTTATAGTGTCCTTTACCCTTACCCCTGTTATGCAACCGTCGTACTGAGTCGTTCCCTCTATCACAGCTTTTATATCCTCGTGAGTAAAAAACGGCCTTACTCCATCGTGAATTATCACTATATCAGAACTCTCATCTACTAAAACAAGTCCGTTTTTCACTGAATCTATACGTTCTTTTCCACCGTAGGCAAGTTTTATTTTCTTATCGGTTTTTATATAGGGTTTTACCTTTTCATTATAGATATCTTCCTCTTCTTTTACTATCACTACTACTATTTCATCTATCAAATAATCACCGGCAAGTTTTTCTATAGTCCTAAGAACTATAGCCTTACCCTGCAAATCTATAAATTGCTTGTTAATTTCAGCATTCATTCTGCTTCCTTTCCCCGCAGCCGCTACTATAGCACTTATCATAATATCCTCCTGAAATCCTTTATATAAAATATAGGCATTTTGTTGAATTTTTGCTATATCCATTATACATTAAATTGATGTATAAATTATAAATTATTCTCCAGTTACTTTTACAAAATCCACTATATTACAGGTATTGATATTAAGCATAAAAATCTATAATTTTAAAATTTTTATTATTTATAAAAAAAGGAACTGTTTTCTACAGTTCCAAATTAAA
>JBHASY010000003.1:0-2545 GCA_041831635.1 Acetoanaerobium sp.
CAAATGCTTTAAACGGTGCTATGCATCAGGACAAAGTAATCGCAAGAATGATAAAAAGCGAAACTACTCAAAGCCGAACCGAGGGCGAGATAATCAAGATAATAGAAAGAGCCTACACCGAAATTGTAGGTAAGTTCGAGGCGTCTAAAAATTTCGGATTTGTAATTTCGGATAATAAAAGACTTACAGCAGATGTTTTTGTTGCAAAGAGAGACTCTATGGGAGCAAAAACCGGAGATATAGTAGTATGTAAGATAACTAAATACCCTCAAAAAGGACGAAATCCTGAGGGGAAAGTAAAAGAAATTTTAGGTAAACAAGGAGAAAAAGGTGTAGATCTTCTTTCTATTATAAAACAAAACGGTCTTTCCGAGGAATTTCCTAAGAAGGTTCTAAAGCAAGCTCACGAAATACCTGAAGATATAGATCCGAGAGAAATAGAAAACAGGTTAGACCTAAGAGATGAGCTTATATATACTATAGACGGGTTTGATGCTAAGGATTTAGACGACGCTATTTCTATTGATAAACTTGCTAACGGAAATTACAAGCTGGGAGTGCATATAGCTGATGTCACTTATTATGTAACAGAGGGATCTGCTCTTGATTATGAGGCATTAAAAAGGGGAACTTCCGTTTATCTTGTTGATACGGTCATTCCTATGCTGCCGCCGAAACTTTCAAACGGAGTGTGTTCACTTCATCCTGAGGTAGACAGGCTTACACTGTCTTGCATTATGGAAATAGATAAAAAAGGCAAGGTCGCAAGTCACGAAATCAGAAAAACGGTAATAAATTCAAAAGCTAAACTCGTTTATGAAGAGGTATCTGATATTTTAGAAAATGACGATGAGGAATTAAAGAAAAAATATGATTATGTCTTAGATAAACTAAAACTTTCAGAGGAATTGGCAAAGATACTCGCTGCAAGGAGAAGTCAAAGAGGAGCTATGGACTTTGACTTTCCTGAGAGCAAGATTATTATGGACGAAGAGGGAAAGGTTACAGACATAAGAAAATATGACAGGAGAATAGCAAACAGAATCATAGAGGAATTTATGCTGATAGCTAATGAAACAGTGGCAGAGCAGTTTTTCTGGGCACAGACTCCTTTTGTCTACAGAGTTCACGAAAATCCCGACCCTGAAAAAATAAGAGATTTTGCAAAGTTCATTTCAGGTTTCGGATATACATTAAAGGGAGATTTGGAAGAAATTCATCCGAAAGAACTTCAAAAACTTCTGACAGAGATAGAAAACACAAAAGAAGAACTGGTGATATCTACTATTATGCTCAGATCTTTAAGGCAGGCTAGATATTCCCCGATTTGTACAGGGCATTTTGGACTTGCTGCGAAGTATTACACCCATTTTACTTCTCCTATCAGAAGATATCCGGACTTACAAATACACAGGATAATCAAGGAAACTATGGAAAATGCTTTAAGTGAAAAACGTCTTGACAGACTTAAATCTATAGTTGAAAAAGCATCGGAACAATCTTCTGTAAGAGAAAGAGAAGCTGATGAGGCTCAAAGGCAGGTGCAAGACCTTAGAAAAGCCGAGTATATGAAAAATCATATAGGGGAAGAATACGAGGGAATCATTTCTTCCGTTACTTCTTTTGGTATGTTTGTAGAGCTTTATAATACAGTTGAGGGACTTATCAGACTTAACAATCTTTCCGACGATTATTATATTTTTGACCAAGAAAATTATTTGCTAATGGGAGAACATACAAAAAAAACATTTAAAATAGGCGATAAGGTTAAGATAAAAGTCGACAGTGTAAACATTTCGCTTAGGGAAGTTAATTTTGTCCTTGCTTAATTTAATTTTTTCGTTAAAAAATTGTGAAAAGTATGATAATATTATTTATATAAATAGATATGAAGTGGTTTCGCAGTTTTGGAAATTATTTCATAAATTTAAAATTTAAAAATAAAAATTTGAATTAGAGGAGTGTTTTGAAAAAATGAATACTTTATCAGTGAAAATTCATGAAGATGTACATTATATCGGAGTAAATGACAGAGAAACACATTTGTTTGAGAATATGTGGCCTCTTGATAACGGAGTAAGCTATAACTCGTATCTTTTGACCGGAGAAAAAAATGTACTTTTAGATACGGTTAAGATTACGAAGGTAGACAGTTTTTTAGTAAAAATTCAAAATATACTAAAAGATAAACCTCTTGATTACCTAGTGGTTCATCATATGGAGCCCGACCATTCAGGTTCGATAAAATCCGTAATAGATATGTATCCTGATGTAAAAGTTGTCGGAAACAAAAAAACTCAAGACTTTTTAGAGGCTTTTTATGGAGTAAGTGGAAACTTCGTAGAAGTAAAAGAGGGAGACACATTAGATTTAGGAGATAAAAAGCTTACTTTCTATATGACACCTATGGTTCACTGGCCGGAGTCTATGGTAAGCTATGAGTCAAAACATAAGATTTTATTCTCTCAAGACGCTTTTGGCGGATTTGGGGCTTTGGATGGACCTATATTTGATGATGAAATAAATTGGGATTTTTATGAATCTG
>JBHASY010000004.1:0-20869 GCA_041831635.1 Acetoanaerobium sp.
AAATGATAATTTGCTTGTAAATTTTCATTATTGGTTTTTAATAAATTTAAATTCACGGAGTTGAGAATATGAATGATATTATTCTTGTTCAGCTGGCACCTGATGACAGAGAACAATTTATTTTGGATAACCAAGAAGCATTTAATTATGGTGCATTGGAAGAATTTGGACTCAGAGATAATCATTTTGAAGAAGATGAACAGATTATTTCCAGAAATACCATAGAAAAATCAATAAATGAAGGCGAAGCCTACAGAATAATTCAGAATAATGAAAAAGTAGGCGGAATAGTCGTCAAAGTTGACGGTAAACATGGCGAACTTGAATTGTTGTTTGTTTCTCCTAATGTGCATAGTAAAGGCATTGGATATGCTGCATGGTGCGAAGTTGAAAAGCTGTATCCTAATGTAAAAGTTTGGGAAACGGTAACTCCATATTTTGAGAAAAGAAATATTCATTTTTATGTAAACAGATGTGGCTTTCATATTGTAGAGTTTTTTAATGAATATCATTTGAGTGAGAATAATCCGGAATCATTACATCACGAGGAGTTAGATAAACAATTTACGGATGGAATGTTTAGATTTGAGAAACGGATGGATTGACAAATTTGCCTTTTTCTTTGTTCTTTTCCCTTGATTTTTCCCTTATGGGAATTTTTAAGGGAAAAGCTCTTCTATCTCAGACCTAAAGAGAAAATCTGTCGCTTTCTCGGATCAAGTTCAATCAGATATCTGGCAAGTATGGCTCTTCATTCCTTAGCTCTTTGCAGGTGTATATGTAATACTTTTAAACATTATTCTGAAAATGCTGATTTTCAAGAATATATTTGATGTCTTTACCCAAAGTCAATGCTGTTTCTATATCATATATATCACTTGTTCCTAAAGGATTTGATTGAGAGTTCCCCATAATATTTTCCCATTTTTTACCTCGAAGTTTGAAGGTTATTTTATCTGTACCGGTATATATTATGATAGTTAAACAGTTTGACGGAGTTTCTTTTATCTTGTTAATTATCTTGCAGTCTGCAATCGAACCTACAATGATTTCCTTTCCATTTTCCAAAATTCTAATGTTTGTCACATCAATCTCCACAATATAATTTTTTACCAACCTCTCTTGCACTTTCCTAATAAAATAAAATATCGCATAAATTATCGCCATAACAACAAATACAAATCCAATCTTAAGCAAAGCAGATGGATTTGATTTTAAGATTTTATCAAGTCCTGAATAAAACAGACCAAGTTGTATTGTCAAAATAGGAAATATAAGTATTGCAGCAAAGGCAAATCCTATAATTGCCTCTTGTTTTCCTGTTGTCACTGCCCGAAACTCATATCTTTTCATATCCGTTTTCCCTTAATTCTTTTTCCATCAATTCCGTCACCACATAGTTACTTTTATGTTTGTAATTATACCCTTTTTAAGTCAATTTCTCACAATCAAATTCTCTACTACCTTTCAACTATTTCATAAAAACTGATATTAAAAAAACGGGAAGTACCCTTGCTGTTTGTGTAAAAAGAGTATTTAAACTGTTTTGCTTTACCTCTAGCTTATCTACCACCATAGTCTATTATATATTTCTACATTTGTGAATAGTGCGAAGGTGCATTTTTAATTGTTTTCCACTTACTTTTATCTAAATAGTGATTTTACTTATCTTTTTAATATTTTTCGTTCAGGTTTTTTTTTCAAAGATTACATAGTATAATGTAACAGATAACGAAACAGTATATTTTACGCTAATTTAAATTCGGAATCTTTAAAGTAATAATAAGGATAATTTGTAAATAATGTAGTGACCCATAAAAAAAGTCGTATTTTAGGAGATTTTTATGAATATAAAATATAAAATTAAAGCATTTTCAAATTTAACTGACGAGGAAATATACACACTGTATAAGTTTTGTCATTCTTATCAGCCGGATGATTTTTATTCAAACTTGAACGATATGAAAGAATACTATTCTTCAAGCTCATTAAATAGAGGTAAAAACCAGTTTAGTTTATGGATAAATGACGATATCAAAGCATCCGGGGGTTATGTGGACTTAATGGCTGAAGAAAAAAAAGAGATATATATAACTCAAGCATTTGCATCAAAAGAGAATATTTTTTATTGGGAACTGATTTACGCTCACATAATCGACAGTATCCGTAATAAATTAGGTTCGTATATTTTAAATAGTGTATCCCTTAAACTTGGTATACGAGGACAAAGTAATTCCGTCTATGACTGGGGCTTAAATTCAAATTTCATTGATGACTTTGATATGCTGAAAATGAAATACGATTTATCAAAAGTTCCCAATTTTCATAACAGCAATAACTTAGTTTGTCATGAGAGCCTGTCATCTGAAAACTGGAAAATATTTAGAGATATTCATGATAAAGCCTTTGTTCCTATCCCAAATGGCGGAAGATTAAATGCAGATACATATGAAGAATATTTGACTGCAAATTCACATTTTAATCACTTTAAAAATGTAAATTTGCTTTTCTATCACAATAATCTGCCTATCGGGGTATCCATTCTTGATAAAGAAGGCTCAGATATTTTTATTGACGCTCTGGCTGTAAACCCTGAGTTTCACTCACAAGGATATGGAATGTTGATCCTAAAATATTTGAGTAATTATCTGAAAAATATCGGATATAAAAATCTAAAACTAATTGTTGCAAATAACAACACTCCTGCTTATAACCTATATCTCAAATATGGATTCGCTTCTGATGGAATTTACGTCAAATGGCTAAAGAAAAAATTTGACTAAAATTTGAACTATGCTTATTTGTATAATGTATAATT
This sequence comes from Acetoanaerobium sp., assembly GCA_041831635.1. GTDB lineage: Bacteria > Bacillota > Clostridia > Peptostreptococcales > Filifactoraceae > Acetoanaerobium. The sequence goes on from JBHASY010000004.1 coordinate 2,819, forward strand.
AAAATTGAAAATTTCGAATATGACTAAATTTAAGAGGAAAAAATCTCTATGAAAAAGTTCTTTCTAAGCATACTATTATTATCTTACATATTATTTTGTGTTTCATGTACTTCTTCAGAGCCTTTAAAAAAAAATTATGGAGTTTTTATTGGATCAACAGAGGAAGATATAGAAAAAATGTACGACTATGATGTCCTTGTAATCGATGCAGATTTATTTTCTTCCTCTGCTATTGCTCGCCTTCACGAACAAGGTAATCATAAAATCTACTCTTATCTGAATATCGGTGCTATAGAAAACTTTCGTCCCTACTATAAAGAATTTGAATCTATCTTGCTTGATGTATACGAAGATTGGCCGGAGGAACGCTGGGTAGATGTCTCCCAAACTTCTTGGAATGAACATTTGTATGAAAAAGCTAAAGAATTTTCATACAAGGGAGTAGACGGTTTCTTTCTAGACAATGCCGACGTTTATTATCAATATCCATCAGAAAATATCTATCAAGGTCTGCTAGATATTCTCCATCGCTTAGATACACTTTCTCTCCCACTTATTATGAATGGTGGAGATTTCTTTGTTTCTTCTGCTATCGAACGCAAAGACTTAGATAATAACCTACTTTATGGTGTCAATCAGGAAACGGTTTTTACCTCAATCGACTTTAATACCGGAAGCTTTGCAATACAAACAATTGAAGAAACCAACTATTTTCAGAGGTATCTTAAAATGTGTAAATCAAACGGTCTTCAAGTCTATCTTACTGAATACGGACGTGATAAAAAAATAGAAGGCAAAATTGCCTCCTATTGTTCGCAAAACGGATTTTTCTATTATTATTCTCCAACACTGGAACTTCTTGCCCCTTAATTCTTTGGTTATGAAACAGCACTAAAATCATCATATGGAAGTACACGAATCAAACCGCCTTTTTTATCATAACCTGTATCCCAAAGTTGGCGAAAATTCAGATTATATTTATGTCCATAGGTAACAACAGACACATAAAATTCTCCGTTGATCTCTTCATAGCCCGCAATATTAAACCAGTGCCATTCAAAATCCGAAAATTCTTTTTGCTTATGATGAAGTAGTAAACACGGAACTATTATTCCTGAGTCAATTTGCTCTACGACTAATTTTCTGGCATCTTCGAAAAGAGCATTTCCTGACAAACCCTCTATCTTGCAAAAATCAACTCCGGCATCTCTCCAATAAGTTGATAATCCGTCAATATAAAGTGGTAAGCTGTCAATACCGTTCATTCTGGGTTTTAGATAAGGTTTCATAATTTTTGAAAACTTCAAGTAATCTTTTCTGTCTATTTTATCTATGTCATATGGGTACAATTCCTTTTTCCCTGTTTTTTGAGCCAAGTTTATGTTCAGATCACAGGCAGTTACTGCTGCACAACCCCCCAAGTACATAATCCAATCTCTAAATCTATTCTGATTCCATCCAAGTTCCTCTTCCACTTTAAAATATTCTATTTGGTTTTTCATAAACTCCTCCTATTCCTATCACATATCTCTTCATATACCTTAACTATATCTTCTATCTACTATCTCACAAAGTCTATATAGCATATTTCCCTTATATATCCTTTATTTCTATATTTTATTCAAAAATTTTTTGATTTCACAAAAGTATAGTTTACTTTACATATAAAATCAACTATACTTTTTATTACAAGGAGGTGATCTTTTGGAGACACTGAAAAATAAAGTTAAAGAATTGCGAAACACCAAGGGATTGACTCAAGGCGAGCTGGCTGAAAAAGTATCCGTTACCAGACAGACTATCATATCACTGGAAAAAGGAAGCTATATCCCTTCTCTTCTTCTTGCAATGAAATTATCTGAAGTACTATCTACACCTATAGAGGAAATATTTTTTAAGGAGGAAATACAATGAAAAAAGTTATTTTTGAATGTATAGGAAACAGCATTTTATTTATTTTGATGGGACTACTTCTCATTTTTCCTTTTAGTTCTTTTAAAGCAGATGATTCCGGATTTGAAGTTACATTAAGTATTTTTCCACTGATCTTCTTTGGTTATTTTATCCTCTTCCTTGTCATTAGATTCTTTATATTGCATGACGGGAAAAAATCAAATTTTTCCGTTAGCGAACTTACCTTTTCCGATGAAAGAGAAAAGATCATTGTTGCAGAGTCTACAAAATTTTCTTACCAAGTTATGATTACAGGACTGATTGTCTCAGCGGCAGTTCTATCGGGAATACAAGCTTTCTCCCACATATTTTCTAATAATAACTTTATAAGTAGCTATTCGGCAGGAATTGCACTTATAGTTTTAAACCTTGTACTTGGAGTATTATCCTATGCACTTAAATGGTGTATAGAATATCAAAAATAATTCAAACAATATATACACTATACTTGAAAGTAGTTTAAATAAAATACATCTAAAAATAAATGATTTCAAGCTAATCATAAAAGAAAAATTATAGAAGAAATCAAAAAAATAAACTCCTGTATTTTGAACTTCACACATCATAATACAAGAGTTTATTTTAATTTTATATATTGTGCATAGCTTTAAGTGCTTCTTTATGACAAGTAACAGTATACTCAAGTTCTTCGTCAGTTATTGCCGTATTTACAAATAAGCCCTCAAACTGTGCAGGTGGAAATAATATTCCTTTACCCAGCATAAATCTAAAAAATTCACCGTATTTGTTTGTATCTGATTTTTGGACATCTTGATAATTAGTAATTTCTCCCTCTGCAAAGAAGAATGAAATCATAGATTTTACTCTTGTAACTGTATATTTAAGCCCAAGTTCGAATAAATTTTTATTAAATCCTTCTTCAAGCTTTACAGCCTTTGCTTCCAACTCTGTATAGATACCGGAATTTTCTTTTAATCTTTTTAAAGTTTTAAGTCCCATATGCATAGCAAGGGGATTGCCGGAAAGTGTTCCTGCCTGATATACTCCACCTAAAGGAGAAACTACCTGCATTATTTCTCTTTTTCCCCCGTAAGCACCTACAGGCAGTCCACCACCGATTATCTTCCCAAAACAAACCATATCGGGACTTATGTTGTATACTTCGCTCACTCCTCCATAAGCTATCCTAAATCCTGTTATTACTTCGTCAAGTATCAAAAGTATTCCCTCATCTTCAGTGAGTTTTCTAAGCTGTTTCAGAAAATCCGGTTTTGGAGGTACTACTCCCATATTTCCAGGCACTCCCTCAACTATTACGGCGGCTATTTGATTTTTATTTTCTATTATTGCGGTTTTTACCGACTCTATATCGTTAAATGTACACACTATAGTATCTTTTATTACATCCTGAGGAACACCAAGACTCGTAGGAGAATTAAAAGTAAGTGTTCCTGAACCGGATTTTACAAGCAGGCAGTCGGAATGCCCATGATAGCAACCTTCAAATTTAATTAACTTGTCCTTACCTGTATATCCTCTGGCTGTGCGAATGGCACTCATAGTCGCCTCTGTTCCTGAGTTTACCATTCTAACCATCTCACAAGCAGGATATGCCTTTACTATTTCCTCAGCCATATCTACCTCTATATACGATGGTACTCCGTATGTGATTCCTTTTTCAATAGACGATTTGAATATCTGTATCATTTCAGGGTCATTATGCCCGAAAATTAGTGGCCCCCACGACGAAATATAGTCCAGATATTTATTCCCGTCTATATCGTAAATATATGCTCCGTCTGCTCTTTCCACAAAAATCGGTGCTTTATCAACAGAACCGAACGCTCTTACAGGACTGTTTACTCCTCCGGGAATATAATTTTTAGCTTTTTCATACAAAGCATTTGATTTATATCTATTCATAATAAATCTCCTTTAAATGATTTTTAAAGCATTTTTGCAATATCTTTAGCAAAGTAAGTTATTATTATGTCCGCTCCTGCTCTTTTTATACTTACCATAGTTTCATAAATCACGGATTCGTTCATTATTCCCTGTTCTACCGCCGTTTTCAGCATAGCGTACTCTCCACTTACATTGTATGCTGCTACAGGTATATTATACGAGGTCTTTACTCTACTGATGACATCCATATAAGACATAGCAGGTTTTACCATAACTATATCTGCTCCCTCTTCTATGTCAAGTTCTACTTCTCTTAAAGCTTCGTCGCTGTTATGAAAATCCATTTGATAAGTTTTTCTGTCTCCAAATCCCGGTGCTGATGACGCCGCCTCTCTAAACGGTCCATAATACGCAGAGGCATACTTTGCACTGTATGACATAATTGGAATATAATAAAAACCGTTTTTATCAAGTAAGTTTCTTATAGTTCCTATTCTCCCATCCATCATATCAGATGGTGCTACCATATCAGCGCCTGCTTTTGCATGACTTAAAGCTGTTTTCGCAATATAATCTATACTCACATCATTTATCACTTCGCCGGTATCAGAAATAATACCGCAATGTCCATGTAAAGTATATTGGCACATACATACATCTGTTATCACATAAAAATCGGGATTACAGTTTTTTATTCTGCGTACGGCTCTTTGGACTATTCCATTTTCATCATATGCACCTGAACCTTTTTCGTCTTTCTCTTTAGGTATTCCAAAGAGCATAACAGCGTTTATCCCTAAATTTTTCAATTCTTTTATTTCATCATCAAGCATATCCACAGAGTAATGATAACAGTTTTTCATTGATGGTATTTCAGTTTTTATTCCCTCTCCTTCTACTACAAATATAGGATATACCAGCCCTGATTTATTTAGATGAGTTTCTTTTACCAATGCTCTTATACCTTCATTCCCTCGAAGTCTTCTAAGTCGCTTAATCATTATTTCCTTCCTCCGTCAAAATAGTTTCAACTACTCCATCAATGCTGTAAATCTTAGCCTGAGCATAAACTTTTTTCCCATGCTCTCTTACTGTTTCGCTTGTTATAGGTCCTATAGAGATTATTTTAGTTTCTTCAAGTTCTCTGAGTATAGTTTCGTCTACCATATTATAAAAATTGCTTACTGTCGAAGAGCTGGTAAATGTAATATAATCCGCTCCTCGCAAAAGTTCACCTTTCGTTTCTTCATCAAGTTCTTCTACCTCTGATTTATATATTTTTACTTCGTCTACTTTGCACTTGTCTTCCAACATTTTTATTAGAACATCTCTTGCTCCCTCAGCTCTTGGAAGTAGAATTTTACTATCTTTACCAACATCTTTTGACAACACTTCTGCAAGTTCTTCCGCAACAAATCTTTCAGGCATTATATCGTATTTTATACCGTAGCGAAAAAGTTCATTTGAAGTAGCTTCTCCTATAGATGCTATTTTAAGATTGCTTAACTTTCTCACATCAGAGTTTTTTAAAAGCTCTTTCATAAATATTCTCACTCCGTTTTGACTTGTAAATACAAGATGAGTGTATGAATTTAAACTGTCTATAGCTTTCTTTAACTCATTATTGTTCTTCTCTACGATTTTGATTGACGGGCATTCTATAACTGTCGCTCCTAAATCTTCAAGTGCTTCTACCAGCGAACTTGATTGATTTCTTGCTCTGGTTACTATAATTCTTCTAGAATGAAGAGGCTTAGTTTCAAAAAAATCAAGCTCTGCTCTTAAATTTACTACAGTTCCTACAACTATCAAGGTAGGAGGTTTAACTTCATAGGTAAATTTGTCATTTATTATCTCCCCTAAGGTAGCAGTAACTGTCCTTTGCTTTGAATGAGTAGCCCAAGATACAAGCGCAACAGGTGTTTCCGGTTTTTTCCCATTATCACATAAACCTTTAGCAATATTTTTAAGGTTATCTGCTCCCATATAAAAAACTAAAGTTCCGTCAAGTTTTGCCAGAGCGTCGTAGTTTAACTCATTTTCTTCTGATTTCAAATGTCCTGTAATAAGATGAAGCGATGATGCGTGATCTCTGTGTGTTATTGGAATCCCTGCATAAGCAAGTCCACCTATCCCTGAAGTAATTCCAGGAACTATTTCAAAATCTATGCCGTTTTGACGAAGAAGTTGTCCCTCTTCTCCCCCTCTTCCGAAAACATAAGGATCTCCACCTTTTAATCTGACAACTGTTTTTCCAGATATAGCTTCATCTACTAAAAGCTGTGATATGTCTTCCTGTTTCATAGTATGGTCTTTAGATGCTTTTCCCACATATACCAGTTTTGCGGATTTTTGATTATATTTTAGAAGCTTTGAATTGGCAAGTCTGTCATAAACTATTACATCTGCTTTTTTTATTGCGTTTATTCCGTTTAGCGTTATCAGTCCTGCATCTCCTGGACCTGCTCCTACAAGATACACTTTACCTTTTTTCATCGCCAGCCTCCAATGCAAGTTTCATTTTTTTTGCTAAGCTTCTTCCAAGTTCATCTGCATTCCCTACAGCTCCTGTTATACTGTCTTTTATAAGGTTTCTTCCCTGCTCATCCCCGTAAACTGCATAGATAGTAATGCTATTATTGTTTATTTCACAATATGCTCCTACAGGCGCATGGCACCCTCCCTCGATTTCCTCCAAATACGCTCTTTCTGCAATATACTGAATACGTGAATCCTTATCTTCTAGTTTTCTTAGGACTGCAATTACCTGATAATCGTTTGCCCTCGTTTGCAAAGCGAGTATCCCCTGACATGGTGCCGGAATCATAGTCTTTAAATCAAAATAATGAGAAATTTCATTTTCTCTTCCTATTCTCCTTAATCCCGACGCTGCAAGAATAATTCCGTCCAAATTTTGCGTACGAAGTTTATTTATTCTGGTATCTATATTTCCTCTTATAGGTTCAAATTCTGATTTTGGGTATAAGTCTTTAAGTTGATACCCCCTTCTTTTGCTCCCTGTTCCTATAACCATAGCTTCTAAAGTGCCTAAGTCTTTAAATTTAAGATTTTCTCTCAAAATAAGTGCATCTCTCGCATCTTCTCTTTTAGGTATAACGGGAAATGTCAATCTTTCATCCATTTTTGCAGGCATATCTTTCATAGAATGAACTGCCATATCTATTTCTCCTGATATAAGCTGATCCTCTATCTCTTTTACAAATATTCCTTTGTCATTCATTTTATCAAGAGGTATATCCTGAATTTCATCGCCTTTGGTTTTTATAACTTCTATTTCAAAATTTATGTTAGGATTTAATTTTCTAAGTTTATCTACTATGAGATTAGTCTGGGTCAAAGCCAGTTTACTTCCTCTGCTTCCGACTATTATTTTCATTTTATCTCCTCGCCGATTATATCTTTTAACTCTTCTTTACTCATATACACAAGCTTTTCCAAAAGTCTCATCTTAGTTTCGCCGTCATTTTGAGATTTTACTTTTCTTCGTGCAAGCTCTAAAAATTTGAGCTTTTCCACATCAAAAGTTTCTAATACCTTTTCTATTTCGCTTTTTAAATACTTGCAGTAAAAAGGACTTGCTCCCGATGTCGATATCGCAAGCAATAATTCTTGTTTTTGTATAGTTACGGGATTTATAAAATCGGAATCAGTCGCATCGTCACAACGTAAACTCCATATCTTATTATTTTTAGCATAAGTTTCAATTTCTCTATTTAATAAAATATCATCCGTGCAAATAAAAATGATATCCGAACTGCTGAGATACTCGCAGTGCCTATTCAAGTCCATCTCTTCTTCTATTACAGTGATGTTTGTTTTAGAGTCTCTGCTCAGACTGTTTATCCTCTCTTTGATCTCTGATTTAATTTCCTTTGAAATTACAAATATATTTGAAGATTTATCTATCAAACCCTTCAGTTTTCTTAATCCGACATTTCCCAAGCCTACTATAAGAGCAGATTTATTATTCAGATTAAGCATTACGGGATAATAACTTTTTTTATCCAAGATCAAACAGCTCCTCTATCACTCTCATATATTCAGATTGTTTTTTATCTTCGTCAATTTGTTTTAAAGCTATTATCGGTTCTCTTATTAACCTTTTAAGCGCCGAATCCAACATCTTTTCCACTATTCTCTTTTCTCTGCACGGCAAGTCCATTTTTCTGTAAATATATGAAATGGTATCTCTGTGTATTTCTTCACATCTTTCATTTAAAGATTTTATCGTTTTATCTACCTTTATAGTCTTTTTCCATTTATGAAAATCCGATATACTTTCGTCTATCAAGCCTCGTGCCTTTTCAGAAAGCTCATTTCTCAGCTTTTCATTTTCTTCTGAGGTTTTTTTAAGACTGTCTATGTCAAACAACACTATGTTTGAATCAAGTGCAATATCGGGATCTATATCTCTAGGAAGTGCCAAGTCAAGTGCATAAAGTTTCTTTGTTATAAGTGGCATGTCTATCTTTTTAACTACTGTATGTGTAGAAGCTGTAGCACTTACCAATATATCCATTTGCAAAATATAGTCGTATCTGTTTTCATATTCTACTTGGATTATAGACGGATAGACTTCTTTCAGTTCTTTTATTTTATTAGGATTTCTGTTACAACAGTATATTTTTGTAACTCCCTCTTCCAAAAGATGCTTAAGGGCAAGTTTCCCCATTTTCCCTACTCCGATAATGAAAGCCTTTTTATCTGACAAATCTCCTATTTCTTCTTTTAGAAATTTTACCCCTATATAGCTGATAGAAAGTGGATTTTCAGAGATTTTATATGTGTTTTTTATGTTCTTCGCTGTAGTTATCGCCTCTCTAAATAACTTGTTCATAAACTTTTTACTTGCATCTAATTCCATCGCTGTCATAAGGGCATCTTTAACCTGACCTAAAATCTGGTCTTCCCCGATAACTATAGAATCAAGCCCGCTACAGACCCTATATAAATAATTTATAGCCTCATCTTTTTTCTTAACAAAAATATAATCAGATATTTTATCGTTTCTAAAATATCTAATATAAAAATTCTTAACGAGTTTTATGTCCTCATCTAGATCGCTGGAGGCTATATAAATCTCACTTCTATTGCAAGTAGATAAAATAACTACCTCTTCTATTCCTAAATCAAGTAGCATAGATGTAGCCTCAATTTTTTTTGCCTCTGAAAAAGAAGCTATTTCTCTTATTTCTATCGGTGCCTCTTGATGAGACAACCCTATAACAGCAACATTCACTGATTTCACCTCTATTTTTCTCTGATAGCACTTTTTAACATTTCTATATCATTAAACATTACAGGATAGTTCACGACAGGTCTTTGCACTACTATTAAAGTTAAATTAAGTTCTATGCACGCCTCCAGTTTATCTATAAAGCCTCCAAGATTTCCACTTTCCTTGGTAATAAGCACCTTTGCACCCGTCGATGCTAGCATTGCCTTATTCAAGTCTTTAGAAAAAGGACCTTGCATAGCGATTATATTGCTATTTTTAAATCCCAAGTCCTCACATTTTTTTATGAGTTCACTTTTTGGCAGTATCCTTATAAAAATATCTGCATCTTTGTTATAAGGAGCATAGATATTTGCATTATTGCTACCTACAGTTAGAAATATTTTATCTGAGAGTGTTATGGCAAGTTCTATAGCTTCTTTATGGTTTTCTACATAATGTATGTTCTTATCATAATCAGATGACGCTCTTTGCCTTTCATATCTCAGATATCTTATTCCCAATTCTTCAGTAACGTCAATAGCATTTTGTGATACCATAAATGCGTACGGATGAGTTATGTCCGCTATTAAATCTATCTTGTGCTTTTTGCAAAAATCCGCCATCTCTTTTTTGTCTAATTTGCCGACTATCATTTGCTTGTCATATTCTTTAAATATCTCAATAGCATAATCTGTAGCAACAGAAAGGTAAAAGTCCATATTTTCAGATATAAGGTAGTTACATAAATCGTGAGTTTCTTTAGTCCCACCAAGTATCAGTATCATATTTTGTATCCTCTAGGTGTAATCATTAAGTCATCTGCTCTATAGGTAGAATTGTTTCCGACTATAACTATAGAAGTCATATCAACAAAAGTATAGTCTATATCTTTCAATGTAGTAACTATCTTTTCTTCGTCCTTCCTAGCGGCATTTTTTACTATACCCACTACAGTGTCAGCAGGCTTATGTTTTTTAATAAGTTCAAACGCTCTTTCCAAATGGTGCTCTCTGCCTTTGCTTCTGGGATTATAAAAACAAATAACAAAATCTCCCTGTGCAGCCAATTCTACTCTTTTTTCTATTAAATCCATAGGTGTGAGTAAATCACTTAAGCTTATATGACAGTAGTCATGCATCAAAGGAGATCCTAAAACTGCCGCCGCCGCTGTACTTGCTGTTACTCCAGGTATAATGTTTACTTCTAAATCCAATTTTTCAGCTTCCAATAATTCAAGTATCAGCCCCGCCATTCCGTAAACTCCTGCATCTCCGCTACTTATGACAGCAACCTTCTTTCCTGTCCTTGCAATTTCTATAGCCTCTTTACAGCGCTCTACTTCCTGTTTCATTCCGTTTGAAACTATTTCTTTATCCGATAAAACATCCTTTATAAGGTTAATATAGGTTTTATATCCTACTATGACCTGAGAGTTCTCAATTGCTTCTTTTGCCTCAAAAGTCATCATCTTTAAATCCCCAGGACCTATCCCGATTACATTTATCACAGTCATTCCTCTTTTCCTTATATTATTAACTTGATTAACCAGAAATTTTTCTTATTATTATAACCCTAATATAAAAAGCAATACTTTCGGCATTGCTGCTAAAAATGTCAAAATATAGCTCGCATAGCTTAGTTACCTGAATGATCCTTAGTAAGCAAACCCAAGGAAAATGTAACTCCGTCTATAACCTGCTTAGGTAAAATCACTCTTCCCTCAGAAAATGTGTACGCACTGGCCTGCGCTACTGACGAAACTCCTGTTATACTTTTTACAAAGGCTGAAGTTTCTATGTCGTTATCACTATTTACTGCCTTTTCCAGTATATCGGCACTAAAGGTTATGAACGGCACTGAAAATTCATTTGCTAATTCGATTATTCCGTTTTCATCTTTTTTGAGTTCTATGCTTGCTATTACCTTAATTTGATTTTCTTGCACCAAATATTTATCACACAAAATTTTTAAGCTTTCTTTTATCTTTTCATAACTTGTCCCTCTTTTGCAACCTATTCCCAGTACAAAGTTTTGAGGTTTTATCTCACAGTAATTTACTTTGTCCTGAACCTGTTTCAGCACAGTTTTATCTCCTGCAAATGCTCCTCTGATATGAATTACATCAGCAACAGTATTCAAGTTCAAAGCCTCATTTAGGCTTATAAGTTCAAAGCCTCTTGTATCCAAATTCAATAAGTTTAAGTCAATATCTGAAATAAGATAAACTTTTTTACTACTTGCAAGACTAAAATTTATTGCTTTATAGATATCCCTTTGAGAATTTTTATATGCTCCCAGTTCATTTGCTATGATATCGAGCGCACCTTTGTTATTAACATCTGTAGCTGTTGTAATTACAGGAATACAACCTACAACGTCAGCTATAGTATTTGCAAGTTGATTTGCTCCTGCTACGTGCCCTCCAAGCAAGCTGATACAAAACTTTAAACCCTCATCCATCACAACTATTGCAGGATCTAGGGTCTTGTCCTTAATCATATGTGCTATGCTTCTTACCACTATCCCTGTAGCCATTATGAATATGAGTTTATCGTGAGTTTTATATGCTTTTTCAACTATCTGTGAAAATTTTTCATCGTAAAACTCAGCTTTGACCTCAATATCAATATCTGCCTTTAATTTTAAAGGTGCATATATAATGACATTTTCAAGCTTGCTTGCTATTTTATCTGCACTTGTAAGAGCCTTATTTGTCAATACTAGAATCCCTATACTCATGTGCAAACTCCTTGTCATACAGCTTAGAATTATAATAGGTATCTCCTAAGAATTTCCCAACAAGTATCAATGCTGTTTTCTTTATTCCCGCTTTTTCTACCTTTTCAGCTATATCACTTAGATGACCCCTTACTACCTGCTGGTCAGGCCATGTGGCTTTGTATATCACACAGCAAGGAGTGTTAATAGGATATCCTCCCTGAGTCAGTTCAGAAACTACATCTGATATAGCCTGTACAGAAAGAAATATTGCCATAGATGTATTATGAGAAGCGAAAGACCTCAGACTTTCTTTTTCCGGTACAGGAGTTCTTCCTTCCATTCTGGTTATGATTACGCTTTGAGATATTTCAGGAACTGTGTACTCTACTTCCAAAGCTGATGCTGCTCCTAAAAACGAACTTACTCCAGGAACCAGTTCGTACTCAATGTTTAACTTGTTAAGTTCTTCGATTTGCTCTCTAACCGAACCGTAGATTGAAAAATCCCCTGTTTGAAGTCTTACTACATTTTTATTTTCCTTAACTCCTCTATGCATTACAGTTATAATTTCATCTAAATCCATATAGGCACTGTTGTGAATTTCACAACCTGACTTACAATAATCAAGCAACTTGGGATTGACAAGTGATCCTGCATATATCACAATATCTGCATTTGATAAACGATTATATCCTTTTAGAGTTATAAGTTCCGGATCTCCGGGGCCTGCCCCTACAAAACAAATTTTCATCAGTTTTCCCATCCTTTATTTATAAGTATAGTTGTAAAATAAGATATATCTTCAGGGTTTATATTTTCAAAACTCCTGTACACAATTTTATTTTCTTTTGACGAATTACTTACTACTATAGAGCATTTCTCCAATTTATATTTTTTTATTAAATCTACAACCTCTATAAAATTCTTGTAGACTTTCATTATCACTATAGAGTTTTCATTTTTTATATAATTTTCCAATTTTTCAATTCCTATTGTAGCCGGCACGATTACCAAAGGATTTTCTCCCTCCACTAAAGGAAAGTTTTCATTTGAGGCTATATCCAAAAACGAAGTAATCCCCGGTAAAGTCACTATATCTATCTTAGATTTTAAGATTTTAAGCAAGTAAATATAGGTGCTATATACCATAGGGTCTCCTATAGTTATAAATCCTACATTTTTTCCTTTTTTTACTTCCTCCTCTATCTCCCCTGCTATAGAATTCCAAGCATTGTTTAAATCGTCTTGATTATAATTCATAGGAAAATGCCTCTCCCTTATTTCCAAATACTGTGAAAGATAAGGGTTTACGATATTATATGCTACACTTGCCGCTTCTTTTTTTGCTGTAGGAACATAAAGTATATCTAAAGTTCCGAGTGTTTCCTTTGCTTTTATCGAAACTGCTTTTGAATCTCCTACTCCTACTCCTATTCCATAAAATACTGCCATTTTACACCTCTTATAATTTTATTGTTTTTAAAATAAATGTCGGGTTATTCGGTTTCATATACTGATAAGGCCCTATATCGGCAAATTTGTTTACACTGAAAAGTCCGCCATCCGCTTTTATAAACCCTTTGTGCTCGTTTATATATGAAAATGACTCATAAAAGTTTTCAATAGTTATGAAGTTCATAACTAGTATTCCGTTTTTCTCCAGTAAATCATACGACCAATCTATTATTTCTCTTACGTTACTTCCTGTTCCTCCAACAAAAATTCTATCGAATTTTTCATCAATAGCAACTGTAGGAGCAGAATCATTTATGAGCCTTACTCTGTTTGAAATGTTTCCCTCTTGCTCATCAAAGATTTTCATATTTCCTAAAAATAAATCATATGCTGTTTTATTTTTTTCTATCGCAGTAAGCAAAAGATTTTTATTTGAAAACAAAGCCTCAAAACTTACACTTCCTGTTCCTGCACCTATGTCCAACATTTTTCTTGCATTATTTATTTCTAAATATCCAAGCGATATATACCTGATTTCTTCCTTTGTCATAGGAACTTTATCTTCTCTTTTAAACACACTATCTTTCATATACATCCTCCTTGATTACTATCACCACACTCATATCGTAATGTTTTGTTTTATCAAGTTCAGATGCTCTTGAAATAGTAATTATCTCATTTTCATAAGACAGATTCTCCCCTACAACAATGTAAGGATCAAGACCTGCATCAAGATATCTTTGAGCAATATGTAAAGGCCCTCTGTTGTTATCTGTGAAATATGCTACCTTTCCCATATTCATAACTGTATCAAAACTCAAATCCTTACCGTGAGTAGATGTAATATATATATCATTCATAGTTTGATTTATCTTTGAAAATAAATAAGTTATAGAACTTATTCCGGCTACTTTTCTTATTTCTTGTTTGTTTTCGCTCGCAAATTTAACCCTAAGATATTTTGCTATTCCGTAAAGCGATGGATCTCCAGATGCCAGAACCACAATGTTTTTATGCCCTGAGCTTATGCTCTTGTTAATCATATCCGAAAGTTCTCCAAGCTTTACATAGTCGTATTTTGATGCCTTTGTCTTGATATCGTTTATTATGTCTATATGCCTTTTAGCACCATATATTACTGAAGCTGATTCAATTGTAGCTATAGCCTCATTTGTTAAGTATTTGAACTGTCCCGGACCAAGTCCTACTATCGTTATCATTTTATCAGCTCCTTTATTAAAGTATCCGCACCACTGCTTTTGCATATGAGGTTTCCTTTTAAATCGAACATCATCGTTTCTACTGAAATCTCATTATAAGTATGCCCTTTAGATTTCAGGGCGGATTTCTGGGCTAATATATCAAAAACTTCCTCATATCCATAATCTCTGATTGCCGATATACTCTCCTCAGCAGTAATGCAGTTCATAACTTTTTCTATAAGTTCTTTAGGCGCACCTAGTAAGGCTAGATTTGCAGCGATAATTTCATTTTTTGCATCAGCTACGTGACTGTGAGTATTAAAGATTCCTCCAGCCAGTTTTACCATCTTCCCTATATGCCCTGACAAAATTACTTTTTTTACACCTAGTGCAGTAGCCTCTCTTAGCATATAACCAATAAAATTACTGCATATACAAATTTTATCCTCAGTTATTCCCATTGCTATGAGATTTTTTTCGCCCATATTCCCAAAGGTAAAACAAAGAGTTTGTGACTTCTTTTGCCTTAATTCTTCCAGTAAAGATCTTTTAAAAGCATCTTCACTCATAGGTTCTACTATGCCTGTCGTTCCAAGTATAGATATCCCACCTACTATTCCAAGTCTAGGATTAAAGGTCTTTTCTGCCACTTCTTTTCCTTTAGGTACGCTGATTTCTATATTAAGTTTTAAATCTTCTCCCTTATTTTCAAATTGACTTAAAATGAGTTCTCTCGGTTTTGGATTTATTGCAGGTTCATTTATATCAAGCTGTAATCCGTTTCTGGTTATTATCCCTACGCCTTCTCCGGCGGTAAGATTCATTCCAGCTTTACTTGAATAGCTTACTTTTGCCACTATTTCAATCTGGTTTGTCACATCTATATCATCGCCGGAATATTTTCTTACTGAGCAAATAGCCGTTTTGCTATCAGGGTCGTAGCTACAAGTATCTGTCATTATTTTAAGAATCTTACCCGAAAACAGCTTCACATCTACTATATCCGGCACCTCTCCTGTGGAAAGCAAGATATATGCTCCCTTTGCTGCCGCTGCTGCTGTCGTGCCTGTGGTAAATCCTCTTCTTAACAGCTTCCCGTCTACACTTACACTTCCCAGTTGTTTCTCATAAAACTCCATCTTAATCCCTTTCGACCATCTGATATAAAATTGCATTTACTATGGCAGCCGCTATATTACTTCCACCTTTTCTTCCCAATGCAGCTATATGAGGAATTCCAAATCTTGAGAGATTGTCTTTAGACTCAGCTGCCCCTACAAAACCTACAGGTACTCCGATTATAGCCTTGATAGAGGTATCTCCTTTTTGAATTTCTTCCATAGCCTGAAACAAATATGTCGGTGCATTTCCCACAACTAAAATTTTATCTTTCTTATCTTCTATCATTCTAAGTACCGATGCCATAGACCTTGTTATCCCTTTTTCTTTAGCCATTTCAGCGGTTTTAGACTCTGATACATAACATTTTGCTGAAATGCCGAGTTTTGAAAGAGCTGATTTATTGATTCCTGACAGTGCCATATTTGTGTCTGTATAGATATCCGCTTTATTTTCAAAGGCTTTTATGATAGTGGTCTGAAAATCATCGCTTATCTTTAGATTATCTAGATAGTCGAAATCTGCTGATGTATGGATACACCTTTTTATTATTGCTTCTTCAAATTCATTTTTAAACTTATAGTCTTTCCTTTGTTCGTCAATTATCCTTTGAATTATTTTAAAACTCTCTTCTTCGATTTTCATTGGATTTTTTATATACTCCATTAACTTGACCTCCCATAATTTATACCGCCCTCTATTATCGGAAGGCAGTACATTCGTCCAAAATATTTTGCTAAGTTATTATTTATAAACTCTTTTTTATAATTAACAGCACTGTCGCTTATGTCAAGCAGTATCCCTACGACACTCCCGCTATGTGCTATATTAACTCCGTATGCTCCTAAATTCATCGCTATGTCCATCACTTCTTTAAGATATGGTTTGGCTAGTAAGTTTTCATTCAAAAGTGAACTTTTATTTACTGCCTTTCCAAGTTCTCTCAGGTCATTTGATTCTATTGCAATTTCGAAGTCTTTCAAGATTTTTTTATATTTTGAGAGATTAGATTTTTTAAATTCAAAATAATCGGATTTTTCTCTAACATCTTTGGTGCTTACTTTAAGCTTAGGTTCTAAGATAAGAGCTTTTAAGCCTTTTATACTACCTATATTACTTATCAAAGTAGCATTAACAGGGTTCATAACCACTAAATTTCTATAGTATATTGAATCTGTAGGTTCTATTTCTGCAGCTATTTTCGATGCATCGTCAGGGCTGATATCTACTCCCAGATAAGCACAGGATGCTCCTATAACTGCCCCTATATCAGCTGTAGAACTCGCCATTCCTTTGCTTCTAGGTATATTGCTAACCATATCAAGCTTTAGGTTTTGCAAAGCTTTTCCTTCTTTAAAAAATTCAAAAGTTTTTTTCATAGCCATAATCGACTTCGGATATCTAGTCAATTCGCTATTTGAAGATGGCTGTATTGTTATCGTAGCCTTAGAATACAGTGGAACACAATAAGAAGATAAATATTCTCCTGACTCTATCTGCCCTTGAATAAGTTCTCCACAAGAGGCCGGGCAAATTCCGTAATAGTTCATCAAACCACCTCCAAACAAAGTATTTTTTTTATAGCCTCAGCCAGAAGAGTATTAGACTTTGTATCTTTTATTGCAATTCTTATGTAGGAGTCACCCAGTCCCTTAAAATCCATACATGTTCTTATCAGCAATTTATATTTCTTCAAAAGAATTTCTTTTATACTTGAACCGCTAAATCCTGTAGGTAGCTTTAAAAGTAAGTAATTCGTAACCGACGGTCTTGTTCTTACATTCATATCTTCATAAATACAAATCAAACGCTTGATTTCGTTTTTATAATACTCTTGTGTCTTACCTGTTATAACTTCCGTCTGTAAATGCTTTACTAATTCCTGGGCAAATATATTTACAGTCCAAGGTTCTTTATATTGCCACAATTTATCTGTCAGACTCTCATTTGATGTAAATATATATCCTAATCTTGCTCCCGGCATAGCATAGAATTTTGTTATTGCTTTTAATACGATTAAATTTTTGTGTTTTTCTATCTGCCCTAGAACAGAATAATCCTTGTTATCAGTAAAATCTATAAATGTTTCATCTACAAAAACAAGCGTATCTGTCTTGTCTGCAAGCTCTATAAGATTATGTATATCATTTATCTCCCCTGTAGGGTTATTAGGATTGCATATCACTACCATATCCAAATTCTCCAGAGTATTTTTAAGCAAATTTTCACTTTCTTTCTCTAACAATTCAAATTTCAAATCTATAGGAGTTTTAATTGAAATTTTTGCAGCTCTTTCGTATTCACAAAACGTAGGATGAAAGATTCCTATATTTTCAATCTCAGGCAACTTCATCATCAAATATATCAACTCTGTTGCACCGTTTCCAGGTATTATATTCGATGGTTTCACATTATAAATATCAGATAGGGTATTTCTAAGTTCTTCATAGTTTATGTCAGGATATTTATTTAAAGAAGTTGCAATATTTACAAAAA
>JBHASY010000005.1:0-16856 GCA_041831635.1 Acetoanaerobium sp.
AAAATCTAAAAGAGCATGGTGTGAAAATTGAAGTTGTTCCAAATGCCGGACATTCAATGGCTTGGGAAAATCCTAAAGGTCTTGCACAAGTCATAGAAAAGTGTTTATAAATCCCAGTTTGTCGAAGTAAAACAATTAAATACAAGCAATGATATAGCAAGCTACGAAACAGTAAATCAAAAAATGGTTTACTGTTTTTTTATTACTCAGATTTTAGAAGAAAGGATAAGAAGGATGAAAAACATAGATGAAAAAATTTTAATGGCAGAAGAAGAAATTAAGCAGTTACAAAACAAAAGAAAAAAGCTCATCAGTCAGCAGAAACAGGAAGAAAGAAAAAAGAGAGATAGACGGCTTTATGAAAAAGGAGCAGTCTTTGAAAGTATTTTTACCGAAAGCAAGGACTTTACTAAAGATGAATTTTATCAACTCATCACATTTCCAAATATCAAAGAAGCAGTCAATCAAAAAATTCTAAAAATCATAGAGAAGCGAGAAGAAAGAGGAAATCAAAATACAGAAAATCAAGAGGAAGAAATGGACACAGAGGAATAGTCCCTTGTTTACAAGTGCACAGAGGAATAGTCCCTTGTTTACAAGTGCGCACTTATACACCCTAAAGGGTGGGTGCGTTCTCCGAAGGCTCTTGCAGAGGGCATATCAGCTAACGCTGATACAGGGGAGCTACACTCCCCTACGGAAATAAATTTCCTACTCCTTGTGTACTTCCCAAAAGAAATCGGATAAAAAGAAATCCGATTTCTTTTAGGAAGTCTTTATCATCGCCACCATACCCATATCAAAAAAGAGAGGAGGTTTTTTCTTATGGCTATATATCATCTTAGTATAAAGATTGTTTCAAGAGGTAAAGGCAAAAGTGCAGTAGCAGCTTCCGCTTATCGTAGTGGTGAAAAGATAAAAAATGAATATGACGGAATAGTCCATGACTTCACAAGAAAAGGCGGAATAGCACATACAGAAATCCTATTACCACAAAACGCACCTAAAGAATTTTCAAACCGTTCTGTCTTATGGAACAGTGTAGAGAAAATCGAAAAAAGTAAAAACTCACAGCTTGCAAGAGAAATAGAAATTGCCTTGCCAAAAGAATTAAATCGAGAAAAACAGATTGAGCTTGTAAGGGAATATGTGAAAGTCGGTATGTGTGCCGATATTGCCTTACATGATAAAAATGACGGGAACCCACACGCTCATATACTATTAACCATGCGACCGTTAAACGAAGATACAACATGGGGAGCAAAATCAAAAAAGGAATATATCCTTGATGAAAATGGCGAGAAAATAAAACTCAAAAACGGGAACTATAAAACAAAAAAATCAATACAGTTGATTGGAACGATCAAGACAAAGCAGAAGAGTGGCGAAAAGCATGGGCAGATATTACAAACAAATATCTTGAAGAAAACAGCATACAGGAAAAAGTAGACCATCGCTCCTATCAAAGACAAGGTATAGAACAAATACCGACTATTCATTTAGGCGTATCAGTCACCCAAATGGAGAAGAAAGGCATAGCCACCGACAGAGGAAATATCAACCGAGAAATCAAACATCAGAACAAAATATTAAAAGAAATTGCAAGAAGAATAAAAGCCTTGCTAAATTGGATAAGAGGAATTGGAAAAGAAGAAAAAGCAGAAAATCAAAATACAAAGTCCACCCTCCCACCCAAAGAAAATCTACTATACATTTTTGAAAATATTATCCGTAAAAATGCAGATAACCATAATGCAGACTTGGAAAAAAATATTGAAAGCTATCAATTCTTAAAAGAGAAAAATATCATTTCCTTATCCGAGCTTAAAGAAAATATAGTTATTTTACGAGATAAGAATTACAAGACCACAAGAGCCTTGAAAGATACTGAGAAGAAGATTGATGACAGGACACAACTCATAGACCAGTCAGAAAAATATTTGAAGTATAAAGATGTCTATAAAGTCTATAATAAATTAAAGAAAAATAAACAGGAAGATTTTTACAACGAACATACGGCAGAGATTATTTTATTTGAAAGTGCAAGGAAGTATCTCAAAGAACATTTAGGAGAAAGTAAGACCTTAAATATATCTAAGTGGAAATCAGAAATAGGAACTTTGAAGAAAGAAAAAGATAGTCTGTACTCTCAAAGCATAGATATACGAGAAGAGGTTGAACAAGCTGAAAGCATTAGAAGCTGTATAGAGAAATTACAACAAGACAACAGAGGACTAACACAGGCAAAGAGTACCGATTTAGATCTATAAAACTATTTGAAAAAGTGTTATAATAATAAATAAGTATTTGTGGAGGTTGTAGCATGAAAAGAATGAACCGGATTGGTTTGTTGTCATTATTTATATTGCTTATTTCGTTTATCATTATCAGGTACGCATTATTTGAAATACATGGGATGAAGCAAATTCCTCTTATATTGTTTTTGCCCATTTTTTTAACGATGATTATTTTTTGCTTCACGAAATTGAAAATAATACCATTTGTATTTGCTGTTTCATATCCAATCGGATTTGTATTGGGAAATATATTTCAAACATATGGTGTTGATGTCGGTGGCGGAGCAACAAGTAATATGTGGATAATATGGACGAATGTTATCGTTGCAATGATAGTTATTTCCGTGATAGCAGAATCGATAAATAGGGATAAGTCAAAAAATTAGAACACAAATCTAGGCTTGTAGAGATAGGTAAACATAAATTTGAATGGATATAATATTTTGGGTAATATGGATGATATGACAAAAAAATTAAACATGAGGAGCAGAGAAGAATTAGTTATATTCTTAAAAAGTATGTGGCAAGAAAATCCAAAGCCTTGTCCTTTGTGTGGTGGAAAGTTAGATTACTTTCATAAAAAAGCTAAAAAGAGTAATTCGGATTGGATTTGTATGGATTGTAAAACTCGTTTTGACACAATAAAAATCTTAAAAGAACTTGATTGAAATAATCAATTCTATATTACAAACAATTTAATAAAAACTAACACAGTAACAGTAAATCAAAAATGGTTTGCTGTTTTTCTTTGTCTAAAAGCAGAAAGGAGGACACATGGAAGAAGAAAAAAAAGAAATACAGGCACCACCACATAAACAGTTAATTATGGATATTGGAAAGATAAAATACACTGTAAACCTACATTTCAAGCAGGGAACAGGGGAAACATATAAAGATAAAATACTAAAGCTAATCAAGAGAGAAACAGAGAAGATATAAATTTATCAAAAAAATTTTGTTTATGTCCTTGACAAATCTTCCCAAAAGGTTCTTGCAGTACGCACTATATCAAAGTAAAAACAGTCAATAAAATTCTCTTAAAATCAATCAAAGAAATCACAGACTTTGCCAAAAAAGATAAAGAGGAGTTTCTAAAAGTGATGAATAAATTATCCGATGAAAAAAGAGAAGAAAAATATCAAGAGGAGGATAAAGAGAAATTAAAAAAGTTGTCATCAAGAAATGAAGAACTAACAACCCTCATTACAAAGCTGTATGAAGACCACTCACTTGGGAAAATTCCTGTAAAACACTTCAATATCTATGATACGGAGCAACAAGACTTAGAAAAACAAATACAGTATTTTGAAGAAGAAATAGAAAGCTATCATCAGAGAAAAGTTGACACCTATAAATTCCTAAAAATGATAGAGAAATATACTGATATTAAGGAACTGACAGTGCCAATGATAAATGAGTATATAGAAAAAGATGGAAAAATTATTGCTGATTAGATATTATATGAAAAAAATTTTTAGATTCAGTTTTAGAAGTAGGAGACCATTGATTTCCGGAAACTGCATAGGACTTTATAGAAGAAAACTGCAGTTGCAACCCGTATTTGACAAATTGGCAGCCATGCATGGTGGTACGCAACTGCAGGATATGCTATCCTTTAAGTAAAAATCAACGAAGGGAGAAGCAATATGATTTTAGCTGACAAGATTACAGAGGAAAGAAAAAAGAACGGATGGTCCCAGGAAGAGCTTGCTACAAAGCTCGGTGTTTCCAGGCAGGCTGTTTCCAAATGGGAGAGCGCAGGTTCGATCCCGGATCTACAGAAGGTGATCCAGCTAGCCACACTGTTTGGCGTGAGTACAGATTATCTGCTCAGAGACGACATGGTTTCGAAACCGAGTGTGCCGACTGTCTATGATGAGACAGAGAAAGGTAGGACGCTTCACAGGGTATCCATGGAAGAGGCAAATGAATTCCTGAAACTGCGTGAGAAAGGAGCACCGATCGTAGCGAATGCGACTGCACTTTGCATAGTGAGTCCGGTTCTGATAGTCATTCTCGCAGCCTTATCTGAGGAGCCACGCTTCCACATATCAGAGGGACTGGCAGTAGGCCTTGGAGGTACTGCACTCTTCGGTATGATCGCAGCTGCGGTGTTTATGTTCATAACTTACGGAATAAAGGCAAGTCACAGTGAACATCTGGAGAGAGATGGGTTTGAGACGGAATACGGCGTCACCGGAATGGTCAAAGAGAAAAATCGTACCTATGAGGGGACGTATACCAGAGGCATCGCTGTTGGTGTCGTACTTTGCATTATTGCTGTGGTACCGGTGATCATCGTAAGTGCAATGGGCGTTCCGGATTACATCTATGCGATCTTTGTAGGTGTACTGCTTGCTTTGGTCGCAGCTGGTGTAGATCTGATCATCCGGGTGAGTATGGTAAAAGGCAGTTATGATACGCTCCTTCAGGAGGGGGAATATACCCTGGGGGAGAAAAAGATCCAGAGAAAGCTGGGAGCCTTCTCCGGTGCGTACTGGTGCCTGGCTACCGCGATCTATCTTGGCTGGAGCTTCTGGACCATGCGATGGGATTTCACATGGATTATCTGGTCTGTTGCAGGCGTACTCTTTGCGGTAGCTTCGGGTATTGCACGGACAGTAGTTAAGACGGAGGATTGATTGAGATACAAGAATAAATTGGAAGTTGTAGAGGGAATATAAATGAAAAATGCTGTTATTTTTGTTTATGTCCTTGACAAATCTTCCCAAATGAGACGGTAAATTAAGAAATCATGGGAGTATCCTAAAGTTTGTGTAAACATCCAAACCGGTGTAAGATAAAATTACTCAGTTTGGAGTCTATTTTTATAGCAAGAAGAAAAGACAGCTCACAAAAAGTAGCAATGAGATAAATGATGTGCAATTATCTAAAAAATAATGATATCAGCATCAAAGGCGGCACCGACGTAAACAGTATCATGCGTGACAGGATGTCTGTTCTTCTGGAGGATGCTTTGGATGAGGAACTGGATGAGGGGTTATTCCAAGTATGACTATCGAAGCAAAGAAACCGACAACAGTCGAAATGAACATTCCTGCAAAGCTATGCATACCGGTTACTGCTATATGAATATAACTATCCCGAGGGATAGTAATGACGATTATGAACCTCAACTGATTAAAAAGTATCAGAATACAGTAACCCAAGATATGGAAGAAAAAATACTTTCTATGTATGCCAAAGCAATGACAACCTCAGATATCGAATCTCATACGCTGGAACTGTATGATATTGACACTCCTGATAGCATAATAAGCCGAATCACAGGCAAGATACTGCCAATCGTAAAAGAATGGCAGGTCTTATTGATGTGTAAAAAACTCCTGTATAATGAGGTAAGGGCAGAACCTGAAAATTGGCTCTGCCCACTTGTAACCATTCACAAATCTTATATCAGTTTTTAACGTTCACACAAAACTTGAAACAGTCTCGAAATCATCGAAATAACTCATAATATGCAAAACGGTTCGGATCTGACATTACTTTTGTCTCTTTCGAATAAACTACCGCCTTAAGTCAAATCTAAATCAGTGAATTAAAAAGACTCCGGATTAAGCTTTTTTAATTCATCTCTGATTTCGCTTAGAAGTAGTATTTCTTCGCTTGGTTCTGCCGGTTCTTCTTCTTTTTCTTCCTCTTCAGGCTTTGCTTTTAGTTTATTTATCATCTTAACCATAATAAAAATGGAGAAAGCAATAATGATAAAATCAAATAAGTTTTGGATAAACTGACCATAAGATATAGCAAGTTCAGGAATTTCTCCTACAGCAGGTTTTATCACATACTTTAGATTCTTAAAATCAACCGAACCCGTTAGTATAGACAATACAGGCATAATAATGTCGTTTACCAAAGACGTTACTATCTTTCCAAACGCTCCTCCTATAATAACTCCCACTGCCATATCCATAACATTTCCACGCATAATAAAGGTTTTAAATTCATTTAGCATATACATCGTCCTCTCTTAATAATTTTTTTAAATACCGCATAAAATATATAGTTAAAAATTGTATTTAACAACATCTGTTTTTAAACGAACACAATTATATATTACCCAAAAATATCCGGTTAAAAACTATTTAATATGGTAAGAAAGTTACATTTACTAATTAAATTATCGAGAGAGGTATTTATGTGATTCACAAGAGGAATAAGCTATTCCCAAATGAATTTAATCCAAAAATCTTATAATTTCTTGCTGTAAAACCTTACTTTAATAACAAAATTATTTTCTTCATCTACCTCAGCCAAAATCTTTGCATTATGCTTTTCAGTTATCACTTTAGCTATAGAAAGACCCATTCCGTTTCCGCCCTTTTCTCTGGTTCTTGCCTCGTCCAGTCTGTAAAATCTGTCGAATATTTTACTCAAATCCTGAGAATTTTCCAAATCGCAGCTGTTTGAAACCGAAAAAACGACATCTTTGCTCTTAGAAAGCTCAATTAAAATATTTCCTTTATCATTTACATATTTAAATGCATTCTCCAGCAATATATTTATAAGCTGAGCTATACTTCCTTTGTCGGCTCGAATGTATACGTCATCCTGAATATTTGTTTTTAAATCCATATTCGTGTTCATAGCAGAAAATTCCGACACAGCATCTTTTAACGCTTTACTAAAATCAAATTCCTGAAATACAAAGTTACCTGCATTTTCCTCAAAAGTTGAGATCATAAGCATCTGCTCAATTAAGTATTTAAGTCTTCTAATTTGATTTTTATTGCTTATAGTCCATTGATTTTCGCCTGAAACCATTTCCAGAACTTCATTGTTTGCCGACAGGATTGCAAGCGGCGTTTTAATTTCGTGACTGGCATTATTTATAAATTCTTTTTGACTGTTTAAATTATCTACAAAAGGTCGTACTGCTTTTTTTGATAAAAAAACGAGTAGCAAAAACACTATAAACAAAGATATAAGCAAAACTACTAAAGAAACAGTGAGAAAGTTTTTGTTTATATCCTGCTCCTTGCTTATATTCAAAAATACTATCAATGAAGTTGCGTCTTTTTCACTAACTAAATATCTATAATCATCTACAGTTCCCTTTGATTGTTTACCTTCCAATATTTCACTTACATATTTAATAGCATCATCTGAAACATCTGCCGCTATGTTAATATTGTCAATAGAAACAATCGTCTCTGTATCAGACACCCTTACAGTGAAGTATCTATTAAGATATCTTCCCTCAGGTCCAAGTTCAGCTCTTTTAAAAAGTCTGTCATCTGAGCCTTTGTGTTCATTAAAAGGCATTTGTCCATCATTATCACTGATTATCGAGAGTAATTCATCACTGTTTTTATTCATTTTATATATGTTCGCTAAGTTAATAGAAGTCAGTACTATGACCATAACCGTAGCAATCGCAACCATAGCGACTAAAACAAATCTCCATCTGAGTTTATCAGTCACAATCCACCTCTATCCTATAGCCTAATCCTCTAATGGAAGCTATGTTTACCTTTGAATTTAACTTTAAAAGTTTCTTTCTCAGAGAACTTATATTTACCCATACTACATTTATTTCAGCATCTGACTCGTACCCCCAAATTTTATCCATTATTAAGTCTTTAGATAAAATTTGTTTTGAGTTTAAAATGAGCAGTTCCATAGTTTGAAATTCTTTTTTGTTCAAAACCGCTTCTTGCTTTTTACATACAAGCTTATACGTGTTTCTGTCTAAAAAAATATCTCCGAATTCAAGTATGTCCGAGTTAAACTCTGCCGGTCTTCTTAGCAAAGCCTTTATCCTCGCAAGCAGTTCTTTCATCTCAAACGGCTTTGTAAGGTAATCGTCGGCTCCCAGCTCAAGTCCCGTAACTTTATCGTCTACATGACTTTTTGCAGTTAGCATAAGTATCGGGGCTTTGCAATTTTTTTCTCTTAGTTTGCTTAAGACCTGATATCCGTTCAGCTTCGGCATCATTACATCCAGTATGATAATGTCGTAATCCACTTCTTGTGCATAAGAAAATGCGTCTTCTCCGTCATATACAGCATCAACGATATAGTTGTTGTGTTCCAGCAGCATAACCAGAGCATTTGAAAGTTCTTTTTCGTCTTCTGCCAGCAATATCTTCATCATTATCACCCCACGATTAAAATTTATTTGCATCTTTAAAGTATCTTAACTTTAAAAACTAAAATGAAGTTAAAATTATTGTAATATAAACTATATACCCTTATTTCAGATAAATACTTATTTTAAAAAGGCTCTTTAAAGACACGCTGTTCGTTCTTTAAAGAGCCTTTTATTTAATAATATCTTATGAAAAACATTTCGTATTTTATCTTAATAGTATAACTATGCCGCATTTGATAAAGTCTCGTTTTCATTTAATTTCTTGCTTAAAGCGAATGTATCCTTTATAAGTTTATAAACCTGAATTACAATTAGCGGTATTAAAGACAGTCCCAAAATTGACAGGTGCTGTGTCATAGTAAGTTTGCTTACCTCGAACATTTTCATAAGAGGAGGATAATTCATCACAATTAAAAGCATAATACCTCCTGCTATAATGGATAAAATGACATAGATATTGCTGAGAATTCCAATTTTGAAAATCGAAAATTTCGAGCGACAGTTAAAACTGTGAAATAATCTCGAAAGACACAAGGTCGCAAATGCCATAGTACTTCCTACCAGATGGTCTCTTCCTGAAAATCCTATAAAATATGCCGTCATAGTGACTACCGCTATTAAAGCCCCTTGAACCGATATCTGTTTTATAAATTCTTTATTTATAATAGACTCTGTTCTCTTTCTCGGTCTTTCTCTCATAATGCTTTCATCATAAGGCTCAAGACCTATCGCTATGGCAGGAAGACTGTCTGTGAGTAAATTTATAAACAAAAGATGCACAGGAGCAAACGGCGCCGCAAGTCCTGCCGCAGATGCGAAAATCACAGAAAATATACCGGCCGCATTTCCTGATAATAAGAATTTAATAGAATTTTTTATATTGGCATATATAGAGCGTCCTGCAGATATCGCTTTGACTATGGTTGCAAAGTTATCGTCCGTTAAAACCATAGTGGCTGCTTCTTTTGACACTTCAGTTCCAGTTATTCCCATTGCTACTCCTACATCAGCCTGTTTCAGAGCAGGAGCGTCGTTTACTCCGTCGCCGGTCATAGCTACTACCATAGATTTTTTTTGCCAAGCTCTTACTATTCTTATTTTATGCTCAGGCGACACTCTTGCATATACACTTACATTTTCAACCATATTGTAAAGTTCATCATCTGTCATAGTTTCTATCTCGTAGCCCTCTAAAGCTTCGGTCTCTTCTTTAATTATTCCTATATGCTTTGCAATTGCAATAGCTGTAGTCTTATGATCTCCTGTAATCATAACAGGTTTTATTCCCGCATAAATACAGTCTGATACGGCCTGCTTAGACTCAGGTCTTGGCGGATCCATCATAGCTATCATCCCTATAAAAATCAATTCATCTTCATCGTCTAATTTAGGCTCATAATCATTTTCGTATTCCTTACATGCAAAGCCCAAAACCCTAAGTCCGTTTTCAGCTAAGCTGTTGTTGTCGTACTTTATTTTGTTTTTTATCTCTTCGGTTAAATCCTCTAATCCGTTTGAAGTCAAAATTTTATTTGATCTTTCAATTATCGTATCTACAGCGCCTTTCGTAATCATAAGATTATTGTTTTCAAAAGCATTTACAGTGCTCATCATCTTTCTGTCCGAATCAAACGGAAGCTCAAATATTCTAGGGTTAGCCGTTCTCACATCTTTTTCGTAGATACCGTGCTCATTTCCCAGATTTACAAGTGCTATCTCTGTAGGATCACCTATGCTTGAGTTTTCAGAAACAGATGCATCATTACACAGTACGGAAAATTTTATAAGTCTGTCTATCAGTTTATTATCAGTAGTCTCATTACTGTCAGTTATTTTTTCATCTGTCCATAATTTTTGAACTTTCATTTTATTTTGAGTGAGAGTACCTGTTTTATCGGAACATATTACAGATATGCTTCCCAAACTCTCAACAGCATTTAATTTTTTTACTATCGCATTTGATTTTGACATCTTCTGTGTTCCAAATGCAAGCACTATAGTAACTATAGAGCTTAACGCCTCAGGTATAGCCGCTACAGCCAAAGAAACGGCAAACATAAACGAATCCACGATCGCCTTATCTCTTGCTATATCCACTATAAATACGATTGCAGATATAATTAAGATAAGTATAGAAAGATTTTTGCCGAAGTTGTCCAAAGTTTCTTGAAGAGGAGTCTTTCCGGCTTTTGCACTTTCAAGCATAGATGCAATTTTCCCTATCTCAGTTTTCATTCCGATATCGGTAACCACAGCTACAGCCCTTCCGTAAGTAGCATAGCTTCCGGAAAACACCATATTTTTCATATCTCCGATTGTGATATCGTCTTTGTCAATAGCTTCGACCTCTTTCGTAATGCTTTCCGATTCTCCTGTAAGCGAGCTTTCGTTTACCTGAAAACTATGAACCTCTATTATCCTCGCATCAGCACTTATATAATCTCCTGCGTCAAAATATATAATATCTCCTACCATAACCTCGCTTGAAGGTATTTCTTTTTTTACCTTATCTCTCATCACCTTGGATACCGGAGAAGAAAGTGCCTTTAATGAATTTATGGAGTTGTTAGCCTTGATATGCTGCACCGTGCCTAAAACCGCATTTAAAATAACAACAAAAATAACGACTATAGTGCTTTCATACTTTCCTAAGAGGGCTGAGATTATAGAAGCAATAATAAGCATTATTACGAGAAAATCCTTGAACTGGCTGAGAAAAACCTTTAAAGGAGTATCTCTTACGACCTCATTGAGCTTGTTATAACCATATTCCGACCTTCGCTTTTGCACTTTTTCCTCACTAAGTCCACAGGCATCCACCTCCAGCATTTTCATTACTTCTTCACTGCTTTTTTTGTAAAATTCCACTTGCAAATCTCCTCCTCATTTTGTAAATAAAAAAGACTCTGCAGCTAGAACAAACTAGCTATAGAGTCTCACAAAACAATACTGTCTGCAAAGCCGGGACGAATCCGAAATGGCGACTTTGAATCCCGCTTTGGGCGGGCAGTTACTCCCCCTATAGGAAATATATTTTGTTTTCGGTCAAAAATCACCGGCATAATCCGTTTTCATTATCAAGCAAAATCTCACACACGAAATATGCTCTGTTTGATTATATTAACACCTATAAAAGTATTTTGTCAATTACATTTTTTACACTCCAAACTTGTCTGCGTAAAGCCTGTAATTATCGTCCAGTTTAATCCTAAACCCGCCATAACCTATGTAGGCTTTATCTCTTTCGAGTTTACTGAAATCTACTATCCTGGAGTCTATGTGGATATACTTTACTATTTCATTTTTTCTGACAAATACAATCACAGTATCAGCCTTTTCTTCCAAGAAATTTTCTTTTCCCAGCACATTTGGATTTTCTATAGGAAGTCTTGTTTTATAATCTTTGTCGATTTTTAAAACATCTAAATTTTCAACTCCGCTTTCTTTCATTACCCTTTCGACATCGGCTGTATTGCTCACATAAATTTTATCGCTGCCTTTATCATCTCCATAGCTGCTAAACTCATTTCCTATACTGATATACAATTCTCCGCTGTCCATGTATACATACTCTTCATCCGGATTTTCTAAATTCTCCTCATAATATTGTCTATCAGAAACCATATTCTTTCTTAACGTAAGCAAATCTATTTCCGTTTCGGTTTCCAAGCTTATTGATCTGTAGTCTTTTACATCTATAGCTCCCATAAATATTCCTGTGAACAAAAATACGAGAGATAACGACAGAATTTTTTTATGATTAACTGTTAACTTCATTTGCTTTCCCTCCTAAGACACTCTGCTTTTCTGTATGAGATAAATAGGAATTTTATATCCTGCAAATCCTCCCACCGCATATCCTATGATTAAACCCGGCATACCGAGAGCCATCATTCCGCTGAATATTATACCTCCTGCCAGTATACTTGAGATAAATACTCCGAATCTGAAGAATTTTTCCAAAGACTCGAATGTCAAAACCTCAGCGTTCTTTTCCATTTTAGAAACCTCAAATAAAACCAGAGCCAGCAGGAGCATTGCAACAGATATAATCAGCAGTCTGAATGAAAATATCATCTGCATAGAATCGGAATACTCAAATATTCTAAAGAAAAATCTTATAGGAGATATCATTTCAAAATATACTGAAAAAGATCGAAGCGTATTATCATAAAACATATTTGAGCCTCTTGCAAAGTTGTAAAATTTCTCACTGCTAAAGTAAATCATCTCGAAAAACACCATAGGAAAGACCCCGAAAATGTAAGTGCAAAAAAACTGCCCTATCGACGAGCCGAAAATCATACCAACGATGCAGCTGAATGAAAACATAGCAATCGAAAATGCCGAGTAGCTGAGCATCCATATGACAATTTGACTTACAGTAAGCAAATCTCCTACATATTCACTTGTAAATCTCATAACCAGAAGTGTGCTTCCCGCAGCTACAAAGGGAACAACTAAAATAAATATCCCAAGCATAACTTTATTAAAAAATATTTCAATCCTGCTAAACGGTCCCGAAACCATTATCTCAATGGTTTTCTTTCGCTTCTCTTCACCTATAAGAATTATCGCAATAAACACGGGAACTATTAAAGCCAGAGTGGTAACAATTTCGTTTTCTAAACTTAAAACTCTTTTTATAGTATAAAGAACGCTACTCCCTTCGGCGTAATTTTCCGAATTTAATTTGTCCAAATTCCTTGCTAAATTGTATGGCACAGACATAATAATTACAAACAGATAAATATAAAAAGCCCATCCTGTCATAAGCCAGTCTTTTTTTAAAAGAGTTTTGTTAAATGGTAACACTTTTGACAGCATATCCTTCCCCTCCCATTCTGTGTATAAATATCTCCTCAAGTGTCATATCGAGCTTTTCCATTATGATAGGTTTGTACTTCATCGCCTTGCTTTTAAACAGTTCATAATGCTCATCTATTACTATCTCATACACCTTTCCGTAGTGTTTCTTGGAAATGAAATTAAATTCCTCCTCGAACTCTTTAGGCATATCCTGCTCAAAAGCAATTTGGATTTTTTTATACTTATATTTCAAGTCCTCCATATCCTCCTGAAGAACCATTTTGCCTTTATCCATAAAGCCTATTCTGTCCGAAACCTGCTCCAGTTCTGAAATATTGTGCGTCGAAATAAGAACGCAGGTATCTCTGCTTGATACATCTTGTACGATGAGGTTAAGCACCTCTCTTCTGATAAAAGGATCAAGTCCCGATGTCGGCTCGTCCATCAATATTGCCTTTGGCATACAGCTTAAATTCATAAGTAAAGCAAGCTGAGTTTTCATACCCTTAGAAAGGTGCTTTATTCTCTTTTTTTCCGAGAAAGTAAAAATTTCTCTAAGCGTCTGATATCTATCCTCGTTCCAGCCTTTACACATACCTTTGTAAAATTCTTTCATCTCTTTTACTGTAAACGTGGGATAAAAATTTAAATTATCGGGAACATACCCTATGCACGAACGGATTTCGTGCGAAGTTGCAATATCCTGCCCGTCAAGAGTAACACTTCCCTCATCAGGCATATATATTCCTGCAAGCAACTTTATAAGAGTAGTTTTTCCCGCACCGTTAGGCCCTATTAACCCGTAGATAGAACCCGACTTTAAATTTATATTAACACCCTTTATTACAGGGTCATTTGAATATTTTTTACAAATATTATTACCTATTATCATTTTCTTCACCCCTTTACAACAATGTCGTCATAAATTTCCTTTATATATTCAACCAGTTCATCCTTTGAAAGATCCAAATATATAGCCTCCACGACCATTTTTTTTAATTCTTCCATAAGCCTGCTCCTTTTTAAAAGTTTATCATTAGCTTTTATATCTTCGGAAATAAATGTTCCTTTCCCTCTGAGTGTGCTTATTATCCCTTGCCTTTCAAGTTCCTGATACGCTTTTTGCACAGTGTTGGGATTAAGTGTCATTTCCTTAGACATCTCTCTAACGGACGGAAGCTTTTCTCCCGGAAGCAAAACTCCCTTTACTACCAGCTCCTTTATAGAACCGATTATCTGCTCATATATGGGAGTACGACTTCTCATATCAATTTTGAACAATTCATTCACCTCCTGAGTAAGTTTGTCAGTTTGTATTATTTGTACTGTTTGTATTACTGTAAATAATACGCTAAAAAATTAAAAAAGTCAAATGCAAAATTTGAGTTTTAACAATTAAAGAATAATTTTTCTTTTTTTTTTTGCAAACATATGTTCTTTTTTTTGTTATTTAACTGTATAATATAACCATAGTTAATCTCTCATCAGTAATTATATAGCGAGGTCAATCCTATGGAAACTCAAGATAAATTAAAAATTCTTGCCGATTCAGCTAAATATGATGTTTCTTGTTCCTCTAGCGGCGGCAGTGAAAGAAAGTCCAACAGTAAAAGCATCGGCAACATTCATCAAAGCGGTATCTGTCACAGTTTTACAGCCGATGGCAGATGTGTTTCTTTGTTTAAAATTTTGCTTTCCAATGCTTGTATTTACGATTGTAAATACTGTATTAACAAGGTTACTAATGATATAAAAAGAGCAACTTTCACTCCAAAAGAATTATGCGAACTGACTATAGGTTTTTACAAGAGAAACTACATAGAAGGTCTGTTTCTAAGTTCCGCTATCGTAAAAGATCCTAATTACACTATGGAACTTCTCGTAAAAACTGTAACTATGCTTAGAACTGAGTATCATTTTAGAGGTTATATCCATCTAAAAGCAATCCCCGGTGCCAGTCAAGCACTTATAACTCAGGCAGGTTTTTATGTAGATAGACTCAGTGCGAATATAGAACTTCCCAGCAAGGATTCATTAAAAATTTTAGCTCCTCAAAAAACATATAAGGATATACTTACTCCTATGCATACAATAAATCAAAAACTTTTAGAGCCCGATAAAATAAAATGTAAAAAGC
This sequence comes from Acetoanaerobium sp., assembly GCA_041831635.1. Lineage (GTDB taxonomy): Bacteria > Bacillota > Clostridia > Peptostreptococcales > Filifactoraceae > Acetoanaerobium. Next base: position 15,359 of record JBHASY010000005.1, read on the forward strand.
TTTTTGTTCCTGCCGGCCAAAGCACTCAACTGATAGTAGGAGCATCGCCTGAGCCTGATGGACACATAATCAGACTTTCAGAAGAACTTTACAATAGATTTTCTTTAAAAAGAGTCTACTACTCTTCATATATTCCGGTTAATGAAGATAATTTACTCCCTGCTGTAAAAGAACCTGCATTTTTAAGAGAACACAGACTCTATCAAGCTGATTGGCTACTTAGATTTTACGGTTTCAAGGCAAGTGAGTTGCTATCCGTAAATCAAAATTTCAACTTATCACTCGACCCTAAAACCAACTACGCTCTTAACAATATGAATTTATTTCCTGTAAACGTTCAGACAGCCGATTATAAGCTACTACTTAGAGTTCCCGGCATAGGAATAAGAAGTGCAAAAAAAATAGTAGACGCCAGAAGATTTACTAACCTCAGATTTGAAGATTTGGTAAAAATAGGTGTCGTTATGAAAAGAGCAAAATATTTTATTGTTTGTAATGGAAAATATTTTATGGGGTTAAAATTTAGAGAAGAAAACATAAAAGATTATATCATCGTGGACGAGAAAATAAAAAACAAAGTATCTGAGGGTGTTCAGCTAAGTATATTCGACTTGCCAAACTATGACCTTATGAGCAGTGTGACAGGCGAATATTGATGTGATAAGGAGATTTTCATTATGCCTATTTTATTATACGATTCCACATTTGACGGGCTGCTGTGTGCTATAGCTAAGGCATTCCACTACGATTATGATAATGTAACTATAAACGATAAATCTCTAAGCCAGATTTCACTTATCGACGAGATGATAGCTATAGGAACTAACCCTGTTCTTTCACAAAAAATCTACAATAGAATAATAAATCGTTGGGGAAACTTAACTATAGAAAACATCTATAAAGCCTATATATATCCTGAAACTGAAACCTTGATATTTAAGTACTTATACTTACTTACTAAAGAAAACTCTAGCCCTTTAGAAACCTTATCTCACATAGAACTTACAGTTTTAGATAAGAGAATACACTCCGTTTCAAAAGATATTGAACGCTGGTATGGTTTTTTGAGATTTCAAGAAATAGATGAAAATACTTTTTATGCATATTATGAACCTAAGTTTGATATAACAAATTTGATTATCCCACACTTTATCAGAAGATTTCCAAATCAAAATTTAATAATTCACGATACATCAAGAGGTTATGCGGCATTTTATAATCAAACAGAAACAGTATATCATAAATTAAAAAAACTAAACCTGAACTTACTTTCAAGCTATGAAAACAGCTACCGACAAATGTGGAAAGAATACTTAAATCATCTCACTATAAACGAAAGAGTAAATACAAAAAGACAAAGGGAGTATCCCAAAGATTGTGTAAACCTTCAAACTGATGTAAGATGAACTTACCAGTTTGGAGGTTTATTTTATGGCAAGGAAAAAGGATTCCCCTCAAAAGGCAGCCCTTCGGGAGATGATGGGCAACTATCTGAAAG
>JBHASY010000006.1:0-38205 GCA_041831635.1 Acetoanaerobium sp.
TGTGATATCAATAGGGGTTGTGCTATAATATACTTGCACGGTAGCTTATGCTACAACCCCAATAGGTTTACTTTGTACGGTGAGCTGTTGGGGTTTTTTCTATCTATTTTTTGTAATAACAATTTGTTTTTCTTTATCGTTGTACCTTATAATCACCTCTCTCTCTGTTTCGTTTATTTGCATTTTTTCTAGCCATTTTCTAGGCAATGTCATCTTTGGTGTAACTCCATTAGTTCCACTTTTGTTAAAACTAATTCGTCTGATTTCTTCTTTTTTCACCCTAACAACTCCTTTCGTACGAATTTATTATAATTTATATTTCGTACGAAATCAATAAGGATTTCAAAAATATTTTTCAATTTTTCTAAATAAAAAAAGACCTTAAGGTCTTCATATATCATCAATTGATTCATTTTGTTATCTCCTTTCTGTTTGAAAGAAGCTTGATTCTATGTTATACTTGTATTTAGAAAGAAACTTCTTTCTGGAGAAACAGTCTGACTTACTTTAGCGGGTAGCAGGCTGTTTCTTTTTAGTTACTATCTATTTCTTTTCTTAATAATTCTATTCCTTTTAGTACCGTTTCAATTTTTGTAGCTGAAATTTTTCTTGCACAATATTCTATTTCTTCCATTTCGCTTTCTGAAATCCTTAACGATAACCTCTTATCTCTTGGGTTGTCCGTTGGTCTTCCTATTTTTTTGTTTTTTGTTTCCATTTTTCTATCTTTCTCTTGCCTTTTGTGGTATGATTTAGATACAAGGTGGTGGCAAGTACCACCGAGTATCTTTTGTGTTTGCCCTCTGTATGAGGGCTTTTTAACTTTCGAGTGTCTTTTGTATGTTTTCTATCGTCTTATCTAGCTTATCTACTTTGTTAGATGTTTCAATTTCTTCTTTTGCTTCTTTCAAGTTTTCTAATAGTATTCTTAAAAAAGCGTTAAATTGTTTATCTGTCATTCCCATTTCTTCCATTTTACTCTCCTTTCCGCTACTTGCCAGCCTACTCGCTAGGGGTTATGCCCCCCTGCTGTAATTATATTATATATTATGGCTACCCATAAGTCAATATCTTTTCAAAAATATTTTTCACGAAAAAAAATAAACCCCTGCATTTGCAAGGGTCTATAACTTATTTTATATTTATTACAGGAATTTTCTTCACTGAGTCCCACGTAACATCTAAACCATAAGCTTTTAAATCATCCAGCTTTACATAATTCCTGTTATCTTTAAAAATTCTTTCAACCTGTACTTCTTTCCCATTTATCTTCATAGTTATTTTTTCGACCAATTCATCATCCTCCTTCTTTGGAATAATAAAAGAATCAATTTGATTTGGTGGAATTTCAAAATGAGGCATATCAGGGAAGCTTTTCCAACTTCCACCCCACGTCAGCCCTAATTTCATTCCTATATCTCCTACTTTTTTAAGAAGAGAAGCATCATACCCTTTGCCTTTTATGCATATATCAAAGGCAAGACCTGACTGATGTCTTGATATCTTCTTAACTCCATCAAGACTTGTTACAACAGTCATTTTTTTAGTGTGAGGATTTATCTTACTTCTGCCCCAGCTGTAATACTCCTGCTGAGTTTCTTTAGTTCTTAGTGTTTCAGTTATTATAATAGGGATATTAGCTTTTTTAGCTTCACTTATAAGCATTTGTGCCATTATTTTAACCTTTGGATGTAATTTGTTCAAGTCTCTTATTTGTACTGGTACTGTACCCATCTGAGTCATACTCTCACCTCCATCATACATATATTACCTTTATTCCCTTATTTTCAACTCTTAGAATATCTGAAAGCTTTATAATGAAGGCTTGTTGATTCATTGTTTACCCTCCAGTAAAAGTTTATCCCATCCATTTTTATTGTAAAATTCAACTACAGTATCGATAATTGCATTAAGCTGCTTTTCAGAAACCTTAATATTATTATCTTTTAGCCATTTAACGACATAAGTTTTTTTTAGTTGCCCTTTTCCTTTATTTTTAAATGTCTGCTCAGCAATTTTTATTGCTATATTTACCCAAAATAAAGCTTCCTGTCTTTGTTTTACTGACGTATTAGCAATCAGAAAAGGTACCAGATAATAAGAAATCACACATATTATCAATAAAATCAAACTTATTATATAAATCCCCATAGTCTATTCCTCCCCGTCATTTTTTACTTTTGATTTCTTAATACTTGAAAGCATCCATAATTCACCTGTAGTAAATGTAAAATAGCATGTAATCAGTGTAACAGGCTCACTTCCTACCTTTAGAAATACATACAAAACAGCAACAGTGAAAATTACATTTAACATTACTACTGTCGCAACTATAATTTTTGAAAATTTACTCTTTATTTTTCTTCTTACTCTACTCATTTACATCAAACGCTTTGTAACGTTTTTCGCAAGTGTCAATCCTTTTGTGTGCTGATTTTACAGCTTCTTCGACTTTTACAAGTCTCTCTCTATTTTCTTTGATGTCGTTTTTTACATTACTCATTTCGTTTTTGATTTCAGATACACCAACCATAATCGTTTCCAGTTTCACTATGACGGTTGTGAGCTGTGCAGTATCACTCTTTGTGTCATTTTTTTCATTTCTTTTAAGGTTTATAATTCCTGAGTATAAACCAAAAGCAAGAGAAATTCCTGAAATTAGCATTGCAATTTCTATTGTCAATTATTTCCACACCTTTCTTGAAGATTTAAAGGGCAATAAAAAAGAGCCTAAGCCCTGTCTATTGCCCTGCTTGCCTTTTAGCTTTTTTCCTGACCGTTTGCGTCTAAACCCAGTGCGTCAAGGTCAGCAAGAACTTGCGTTCTCCAAACTGACGGCACTAATCTAACTTTTGTGTTAGAAGTGTCGCAGGTTCTTCTGCCTGCAATTACCAGTGCAACATACATATCTACCATACCAATTTCTCCTTTCAAATATGATTTTATATATAAAAAAATATCTCTTAATTGAGATATCTTTTTTCTAAAGTAGATTGCCGTCAAGGTCATAACCTCTTTCGTTTAACAGATCTATTACTTCTTGTCTGTAAGATTGCGGTACTAATTTAACCCCCTGAGTTTGAGTATTACACGTTCTTTTTTTGTTTACTACTAAATTAAAATACATTTCAGCCATTACTCATTTCCCTCCAGTACAGTCTCATAAATTGTTGCAAGAACCTCATCTCGCTTTATGTTTGTTTCTATATCTTCTTCATACTTTGTAGCAAAAGCCTCCTGAAAAGCTAAAATACTGTCTTGTATTTTCTCAGCTTCCGATTTAGGTTCTTGTAATTCAGGTATGAATTTTTCTTCGCTCCATTTACCATTTTCATATTTTCTATATAAAAAATTAAAATCCTCCGAATCACTATCCAGTACTACGACATTTTCCATCCCCTCTACAGATATAAGCTCAGTTACACCTGTGCAAAGAGTCCCATCAAGAATTGCTACCTTCATTTTATCCCCTCCTCTAGCTTGCAGTTTGAACTATCCCTTTACATCTAAGTACCGTGCTATCGCCGCTAGATATATTTCCTTGTATAATTAAGCTATTTCTAAACTCCAAAACTCCAACCATCTTGTACCACACATCTGTTTTTTCATAAAGAAATGTAACAGGGTTGTTATCTACTACAATTCTAACATGACTTAATACAACATCAGCATTTGTGGAAGAGTCAAACTTAAACATAAGACCTCGAATAATTCCTGATGTCCCGGAGACCGAAAACGCAGTGTTTACGCTAGATGTTAGTTGTACTTCAAACACTCTTGTAAAATTATTTATAGCAGGACTAATATCAATTTTAGCTTTTATTTGCCCTGCCACAACAGCACTGTTATATGCATAGTTGTTAGCCGAATTAGCCAAGTTGCTCGCCGAATTAGCCACGCTTTTTACCTCTTCTATGAGCACGTCAAGAGGTTTTGCAGTATTACTGTTTATTTTTTTAATTTTATCCCACATTAGCTAACCACCTCCGTTATTGAGCCATCTGCGTTAAATGTAGTTGTTGTCGTGCTTTGCTTCAAGATACTAGCCCCATCGTCCGCATACACTTTAATATTTACAGTAATACTCCCATCGCTATTAAAAACCGTGTTTCTGTCGGCAACCTTTTTACTACTTGCTGTAATTAAAATAACCTCTGTAATACTCCCATCGCTATTAAAAACCGTGTTTCGTTTAGATCCTATAAGCTCCGATATATTGTCAAAATCAAAAGTTTTTAAAAGAGCGATATCCGCAATCACTGAAGCGTACCACGCATCAATAGTATTTTTCTGCTGTAAAAATCTTTGCTCCTGAGAGTTCATCTGAGCTTGCCAAGCGTTTTCGTTAGATACTCTTTGATTATTCCAATAATCCATATATTGATTAAAAATCGTTGTTGTGTCTACCTGCTGTAACAAAGAAGTTACTACTCCGCAAACAGCAGAATTTAGTCTTGTATCTGTAATATCAGATTGAGTTATAGACTGTGCACCGTTTCTGACAAAAATTTCTGCAATCTTTAACTCGTGCACATCAGAAGTTCTAACCAGATCCGGTGCTTGCGGATTTGCTGATGCAACTCCCTTTTTATACTTGACTCTAATTTCTCTATCTACATAATCAAGTTGCACTACTATATTATCTTTGCGATTATAACTTGTGTTAGCCGTTTCGACTAACACTTCTAAATCTTCAGTATTAAAATACGCATGACCGTTTATAAAAGCAGAACCTGTCTTCACTGTCAAAATCATATTATTGTTAAGACTAAGCACTTGCAATCCCGTTGACGGATTAGGATATATGCCGTTACTTATGAACTTATTAAAATAATCTGCAAAATCTATTGAATGATAAACCCTATCAGGCTCTCCATTTATGTCGACTGCGTCGAAAGGGAAAAATTTTTCCATCTATTCACCTCCAAACACCACTTCCATATCATACCCGTTTGAAAAAAATTCTTTAACTTCAGTTATTTGCCTCTTTTCCTTAAACCCAACGTGAATATCTGAAATAAAAACGATATCTCCTAAATTCCAATCCTCTTTGTATGTATACTGCGGCGTTGGAATCATTCTAGCCTCTATCTTTCTTTTAACATCTTTTATCTCGTACCCCTCACGTCGTGACAGACCTGATGAAGAGCCTGTAGATACCCCATCCTTATAAGCTACATTAACTAAGTCCCTAGAAACTATTGAAAGTTCAGAATCAGAAAGATTATCATACTCTTCGCTAAAAAACACCTCATTAGCCCTGTCCGTCCCGTCAATAAGCCTAAAAACAAACTTCTTTCGAGTAGCATCAAAATCAATACGATATCCTAATTTAGTTTTAGAAAGCATTTCCGAAATAACTCTTCCTATACTTTTATTACTAAATTTAACCTCATGTGAAAAAGTTTCTAAAGCCCCTATAACAGCAGCTAATTCAAACTCCAAAACTTTTCTATCCCCTGAAGAGATAAAAGCACTAGTTATCAAGCTACGTATTTCTGATTCTATATTTCTTTCCGCAGATATTACAAGTTCATTAGGCAGCACTCTTCTTTCAAGCAAACTGTTTACACATCTGCCCACTATCTCATACTTAGTAACATTAGAAAGATTTTTGTATTTATAGATATCTTCCACGAAATACGACCTGCCGTTAATAATCAAAATATCGTCGATATTTAAATCTAAATACTCTTTCATCAAAAGCCTAAATGATCCGTAATCGCAAAATTTAACAGAGGTTTCAAGCCTATCAAAATCAAAAATCATATCCGTAAACTCTAAATTTTTGTATATCTTGATATCCATGTTTTATCTCCCCAAAAAAAGTGGCTTATAATATAAAATCACATCTAAATTCACAGCATTTAGATCAGCATTATAGCCTATTAGATTTTTCCCAACTTCAAGGTCAAAAAACTTTGAAACCTCTACATCAAGACTTTTAAAAGATTTAACACCGTTAATTTTAATCATCTTATTACCAGGCATATTAACGATTTCTACCAAATCCCCTTTTTGCATACTAACTATTACCTTAAGTTTTTCTCCAGTTAACTTATTACTTACCTCAACATTACGAACCTGTCCTTTTGCCTTGAAAATCACTCTAAAGCCGGTAGCTACATCCCCTACATTATTAACCTCAGTTTCCAATATAGATTTTCTAATTCCAAAAACCATCCCCTGAACCTTTGTTATGATAACTGGAAATTTAAATTTAGAAGTGAGAAATGCAAGATATTCGCTTTTCTCAGATTGTGTCCAATAAGAATCATTAGCTATACACTTGACATAAATATCCACTACGCCCTTTCCCCTCATTGTTATCTTTGGAATCTCATCGAGTACTACATCTATCTCTTTAGAGTAGACTTCATTAGAATATATCAGCTTAGCTGAAAGTTTAGGATTAAGAACCTGCTGCAATCTTGCAAGCAATGCTCTCCATCCGTCTCTTTTTAAAATTGAAATTTTCAAAGATAAATCCCTAGCATCTAAGCTGCAACCGGAATAAACATACCCGTCTGCCGATATCCTTTTAGTAGAAACGATATTATTATCAAGAGTATCCTCAAAATCAACAAGGATATAGGGGGAAAAAGCCGAAAACTCCACTTCATGACTTAACCCATTTCTATAAATTACTCTTTCCATACTTCTCTCCCCTTTAAACCTGTGGCAGTAAATTCCTTAGATTTCGTATAGCCTCTTTCTGCTGTGCTCTTTCGTCTTCTGTTTTAGCATAAATATTTTGTATTATCATAATACGCTCTTTTAGGATAGAATCATTTTGAAAATCTGCAAACTCATTTGGCATTTTATTTAACGTATATGCCACATCCGTAGTAATTGATTTTCCATCAGGTAAACTTCTATTTATTTGCCTTGAAATCCTGTCCATTTCGCAAACAAACCCCGTTTCTAATCCTTGCGCCATAAACTGCCCAATCTCAGCCCATATCCTCGATGGACTGTGAATTTGCATTGCAGCTCTTGCTCTTGCCACCATCTCATCAAGCATTGCCTGTACATTTGCAATCAGACCGCTTCTGCCGCTTTCAATTCCCTGCCATAAACCATCAGTAAGCATACGTCCCACATTTCTAACAGCTTGAATTTTATTTTCAATCGCAGTAATATAATTTATTACCGTCTCTTCTCCTACCTCAGTCACCTTAGGCATATTTGAAGTCAGTCCCTCTTTAAGCACATCTACCACCTTAGCAGATACCGACTTTAACACATCCTCATTTTCCCCATTAACAAAAACGGTATCTGATTGAAAAGAAAACTCCCCAAGTTCTTTTTGTGCCTGTTCTCTTGCCAGTTTTGTCTTTTCTGTAAACAGCTCAACATATTTAGATAGCGCATTATCAGACAAAGTTGTAAGAGCGTTAATTTCTTGTGCAGATTTAGGTCCTAACTGTCTGAATTCTTCCAATAAAGCATCAGAAATTCCTCGATTAGACAAAGACTCCAAATTGCTTTGCCATTGCTTAAAAGCGTCTACTTGACTTTTTAGATTAGCAAGAAGCTGTTCTCCTGTAATTTCGTTTTTCTCCTCTATTAAATCAAATAACCCCGCAAAACTTTCTAAAGCCTTTGCTCTGCTGTGTATATTGTTAGTATACTCCTCAAACGCTTTCTTTTGCTCTTCGAGCAATTTCTTAGTTTCTTCATTTTCCTGTTCTTGAAGAGTTTTCTTCAAAGAATAAATAGACTTATCTATCTCGTGAACTTGTTCAGCTTGTAAAGCTTTCATAGTTTTTAAATCTTGCCAAAACTCCAATTCGTCCTTAAGAGTCATCTCATCGAAAAACTTCTTATCGTCTACCCAACTCTTCGCCTTAGTTAATATATTTTGTGATAATTCACTTGCCGCCTTTACTGCCTTATTTTCATTCTCCTTAATACCCTCTACAGTTCCCAGCACAATATTTTTACCTACCTGCTCTTGAAATTCTCTTGATGGACTGTGAATACCAAGAACACTTTTTGCACTGTCCAAAATTCCACTAAAAAATTTGTTAATATTTTTAGTAATAGTGTTTTTCATCGACTCTATACCATTCCAAACACCCTGTACTATATTTTTCCCGGTCTCAAAGAATTTACTTTTAAACTCATCTATCCTATTGATTAAATTTGTAGATATCCCCGTAATTTCGGCATATAGCTGTGGCGATGCTGACAATATACCTAAGACTATACTCATCAAAATCTTTGCACCTGTTTTAACTATATCCGGAAATTTAGAGATAATCATCACTATAAAATCAATGAGCATCTTATCTGCTGCTTTTTTTAATGATACTATACCCAAAAGAATACCAAACACAAGTTTTACTGTAAGTTCATTTCCGGTTTTTATAATCTCAGGAAGATTTTCAAGCACTGTATCTATAAATTTACCGATAACCTTTATAACGCTGTCTGAAATAGTCGGAAGATTTTTTATAAAACCATCTACCAGCGATAAAATCAGCTTAGCCCCTGCATCTAAAACAACAGGTAAATTTTTCAATATGAAAATTACAAATTTTGTTGTTATATTTCCTGCACTTTCAATTAAAAGCGGCAATGCCGTTACAACGCCGTCTACAATATTTTTTAATAGTTGACTACCTTTCTCTAAAAACTGGGGCAGGTTTTCACTAATCTTATCTAATAAATCCGAAAATCCTTTTTCTCCTGTGCTTAAAAGTTCAGGCAAACCAGCCGTTATTCCTGAAGATAAATTTGATATAAAATCTTTCCCCGCCTGCAAAACATACGGGATAGACTCTTGCACAAAAATAACTAATGCAGACGGTACTCCTTTAACAATGTTTCCCACCATAGGGATTAAATTATTAAAAACAAAAGTTGCAGTGGTTTTAGCTAGTGCACTAAGATGTGACTTGACATCTTCTCCTACTGACAAAGAGCCTAGCACGTTATTAAAAGATGCTTTCATAGACATAAAAGAACCTTGTAGTGTCTTTGATGCTTCTTCTGCCGTAGTTCCTGTAATACCTAATTCATTTTGAATCACATGAATTGCTTGTGTAATATCCGCAAAAGAAGAAATATCATATTTTATGCCGCTTATTTTTTCAGCCTCTACAAGCAATCTTTCCATCTCTGTCTTTGTGCCGCCAAATCCAAGCTTAAGATTGTCTAACATCGTAAAATTCTGCTTTGCAAATCCCTGATATGCGTCCTGAATACTCCCCAGAGGTGTCCCCATTTTGTTTGCATTGTCCGCCATATCTACCATCGCCACATTAGCATAATCAGCAGCCTTTTTTGTATCTCCAGATAGACTTTGAAGCATACTGGCTGAAAAACTTGTAACACTGCTCATATATTCATTTGCAGACACTCCAACAGTCATATATGCTTCCTTAGCATACTCTTTGACTTTATCTGCGTGATCTTTAAAAAGAGTCTCAACCCCGCCGATTGATTGTTGTAACTGTCCGCCTTCAGTTAAAGCAGCCGCCAAAAATTTCCCTATTGCAGCGGTAGCTATTACACCTTTTAAAGCAGCAACAAGTTTACCACCTGCATATACACCGCTATCTTTTACACCAGGATCCAGTTCTTTTTTTATAGAATCGCTTATCCCTTTTGCAGACGGCATAATCTGCACATATGCTTTTCCCAGCTCAGTAGCCATCAATCTCCACCCCCTATCAGTTCACCTCTTACCCTTTCAAACTCCTCTCCAGAAGAAAAAGCCTGCATAGGTTCATCAGTCTTACAAAGCTTACTTATAATCATAGCAGGTCTATTTACTCCCTTACTTGCATCTTTAGTTTTAGACCATAACAACAAACTAAGTCTGTCGAGCATTCCTGCAAGTAAAATCGTTTCAAGTGGAACGCTTTCGCCTGAAAGTTTCATCTTGATTCTTGAATCTTGCTTTAGCCCTAAACTAAAAACAGCCACCTTAGATACAGGTAGCTGTTTATAATCATATATCTGATATGTCTGTGCAAGATCGCAAATCAAAGAGTCCTCATCGAGTGCAATCATCCTGGAGAGGATTAAGAGTTTTTTAATTCTTTAGTACCTTGAAAAATTTCCATAACTTCATCACTCATCTTTTGAGTTGATACAAGTCCGTTTTCATCTCTCAAATGTTCTTTTAATTTACTAACCTGCTCTTTTGACAGTAGCAAATTCACAACCTTAGTCAGAGCAATCGGACTTTCCTCAAGCTCAGCTAAAGCCTCTATAAGTTCATAGTTTTCCAAACGCTCCGCAGACAACTGGTATTTAAAGCCGGATTTTGTAGTTCCTTCCACTTAATTCTACCCCCCTACACCATTTTTTGAATGTATTCATAATGAGTATTTTCAAACTTATCAGGTAAAGCTCTCAAAGTAGTTTCATACCCTATAGCCTCATCATCTTTATAAGTAATTTCTCCTACCTCAGCCACTTTCGCATTTGGAATTACTATCCTCTTAAGAACTCCGCCTTTTAAAATCATATCAATCACTATTACATGCTCTGCTAAATCCTTAGCATTTGCCTTAATAGTGATTCCCGACTCTAACGTTCCCGCTACATTAGAAGCCCCGTAAACCTCTTTTAGCACTTCAATATTAGTTGATTCAAGCAAAGTATAATTAAAAGTATCATCCTTACTTGTAATCACAACTGCAACTGTATCCCCACCCCAAGCTTTTATCGGATCAGACTCAGGAGAATTCTCATTTGTCAGTCCGTCATCAGAAATATACCCTAAACTCTTAAAATCCTCATCAAGCTGTGCTATAGCACTTGTAGGGAGATCAGTTCCGAGCGGTGCGGAATAAATTGCTCCTCCTACTTTAGGTTTAGCTGTTGACACATTAGCAATATTACTCATGCGTTTTCCTCCTTATCAATAATAGTTAATATCAAAAACAGCCTGATATCTAAACATCTTAGTTTCTACATCAGTAAAATTATAATCACTGTTAAGCCTTACACTTCGTATCTCATTCAATTCTATTAAACTCTCCACAGCCTCTTTCACGTTTTCATTTAAGCAAGAAGCTGCATATAAACTATTTGCATAGCTTTGAAACGCAAAAGTAGAACTAAGCAAATGATTTCTTTTAGAAGACCCTGTCTTTTCAAATACCACATACGCAGATTTAGTATCAGGAGTAGGTCTTTGCAAAAGTACATCGACATTTAACTTCTTTTCAAGATGTTTCTTTATGATAATTTCTATCATTACCGCATCGCCTTTAACAAAAGATTATATTTTGCATTTCTTCTCTTAGCTATGATAGTCATTGCGCTTACCTTTGCCCTTGCCCTATTCTTGCCCACTTTCATATCCTGTTCGAAGCCATCTCCGCATGAATTTCGTATCCTTGTCGCATACTTTGATAAAACACCTTGCATTTCATTAGACTTCATAAGCTGAGCTACTCCTAACCTATTTAACTTAAACTTTACCCTACTCATATCTTTCCACCATTACCTTTTTGTTCCAATCAAGAGGTATAAGACTTTCTATACCTTGAAGTACATTTCCAAATACTCTCCATCTCTTGCCAAAAAACACCACTTCGCTATCTTCCCAAGAATTAGTATCCGTTTTAGGTATAGCAAGAGTATATACAGCTTTTTTACCATAAAGATTCAAAGAATTTGTTATATCATCAGTATCAGGAAACCCTACCAGGACATTATCCACCTCGATTTGCCGATCCTCAAATACATCAATTCCAAAAGAATCCTCTCCTACTTTCACATGATTTATCAAAATAACACTTATACCCCTAATCCTGCCCATAAAAATCCACCACCCCGTATCTTTGTCTTTTCAAGCCCAGTCGAGATAACTCACTATTTTTAATAAAAAGTCCCCCTCCTGGCACTAAATAAGTACCCTGAAAAGAATACCCCAGTGCCGACTCATTACTTTGTATCATCGGCTCTTGATCGGTCGATGTCATGAGAGTCCTTGCTACGATATCAATCGTAACCGACTTTACGACATTAGCAAAGCTTAAACTTTCTTTGACAAGTTTGTCTAAATCCTTGCCTACCTTTTCAGCCTCTATTCTAAGACTGTCAGAAACGATTATAAGCAGATTTTCAGCCCTTTCTAATTCATCAGGTCTTAAAGGTCGCCATAAAGCGATTAAGTCATCTACAGTGGCAAACCCTGTCATATTATTTACCTCTCATCATAAGATCATATAACTCAGACTTATTAGATCTAGGATTATACTTAATACCCATAGCATCAAGCTCTTGCATTATATCGTTCTTAGTAATATCGTCTACAACGTCAGACTCATCCTGTTTCTCTGATTCCTGGATATCTTTAATGTCTTTCTGTTGCATAATATCCTTTTGAATTTCCTCTTTTATCCACTCATCTCCGAATAAAACATCAGGACTGTCAATGACAGCCCCTGTTCTTGTATTTATATATCTCATATTAAGCCTCCACTATTCTTGCAAATGAGCCTACATCCATTATTCCCCAACCTATATAAAGCTCTGCTCTTAAATACACTTGATTATACCCTTTAAGATCTTTACCTGAGTTGTCAGGATCTCCGTATTTAATTACTTCAAACGGTACTTCTTTAGCATATCCCCATCTGAACATATTAGCAAAATCTCCAACTATAGCTCTATCTTTGACTGTCACATTTTCAACAGTCCTATTGATATCGGTTTTAAGCCCATTTAATGTGCCCGGATTTGCACCCCAAGCAAGTTCCGGAAATAATCTAACTCCATTTACTTTCATTTTGGCAAGTGCAGACGCAAATATAGGCGATAGAGCAAGTCCTGTTATATCTCCTTCCGCTCCTCTTACCATAGCAATTGCAGATTCAATATTTTGATCCGGGTCTGATTCAGTGTATGATACTACTTGACTAACTTTTGAATCAAAATGATTTGTCCCTATTACTGATGACGCTTGCCCTGTACGAGGATTTATTCCGTGAAATGCCATAAGGTCAAAACCTTTTGCAACCTTTTTAGCAAATCCGTCATTAAAAGCCTTTATTATATTTATTTTTACATCTTCGGCAGAATACATAAACTCATCTGATACTCTCGCCCCATATTCAACTTTAAGAGGTATCATAGTCTGTGGTTCTATTGTCATTCCACCATGAGATTTTTTGCCATTTTCTGCAACTATATCTATTTCATTGTCTAAAGTAAAAGTAAACTCTTTAAGTCCATTAAAAGGTATAGGTTCACTTGATGATAATATCGCTAAACTTGATTTACCTTTAACCTTGTTAATCAAATCTCCTACTAATTCAGGATCAAATAATGTTCCTCTTGATAATTCTGTAGCCATTTTATTCCCCTCTCAATTCTTCAACTAATTTTTTATAACTTGCATCCTTAACATCCCCCTTCGGCTCATTATTCTTGAGCGGAGGAGGCGGATTTTGCGATTTGAAAAACTCTGCCAAACTTTGTGCATCCTTTTTGATTGATTCCTCATCATCCCCTGCGATTCTGCCGGCAAGATTGTACGGGATACCATTTTCCATTGCATATCTCGTGCGCAGTGATGACAATTCATAGTTTTTGACCTTTCCTGTCAACTCCTCAATCGTTTTTTCAAGTGCGCCGTTATTGGTACTTGATTGTTCCATAGCCGTACGCAGCTCGGCAAGCTCCTTTTCAAGACTCGCTTTTTCTTCCTTGATCATGTCATAATCAGCGTACTTTTTTGCAATAGACTCTTCCTGTCTTTTAAGCCTTTCCCCGATGACGAAATCAAGCTCTTCCTGAGTTGTAATTGGTTTGAACTCACTCATTTTTACCTCCTATTTAACCGGTTTGTTTCCGTAAAATTTATATAAAAAAAGAGCGTTTGTGCTCTTTCTTTAATACCTTATTTGCTGTTGCTTTTTCGGTTTTGAGATACTACAAGCCCAAAAAGCAAGCAATACACTGTCCATCAGCGCAATGTCATAATCTTCATATTGTGATTTATATCCAAAGCCGCCGCCCGAGCCGATCAGTCGCTTCTCACAGTTTGTTACCACCTGTGTCAACGATGGTTGATTGCTGTGGCAGACCTGTCTTTGGAATATTCCCTGCTCCCACATGGAATTTGCCACAATCACTTCCTTTACCGTCGGCAGGATAGGCGTTCTTAATTTATACTCTTTCATCTTCTCTTCCAATATTTTTTGTCCGGATTGACCATCTACGACCACCGTTTCAATGTCGGCATTTAGCAAAAATTTGAGTATCCATCCGTTTCCATTGCGGACCGATTGGCAATCGATACATTCGACAAAGATTCGATCCTCTTGTGTCTTGACGGCAATGCTTAGCGCCACATGCGTCCCGTCTTTCCCGTACTTAATGCCAACGAATAATTTACCTTTAAGCTGCGGCACTTTGCCCACGATCAAGGCTTCCCAATCTCGCTGACTAATTGCTGATTTTTGATTGTAACGAATCCAAAAACCCAATCGCTGAATATTAAAATCAATCTCATCTTCTCCGACCTCATCCTCTACACTTCTTTCGGTAAAGATGATTCCCAGCGACGGATTTGTCAGATACCAGGCGTCTTTATCGTGTGGGTCCGTTTGCTCATCCACTGACCACTCCGCCCATCCGGTATTTTTACTTTCTCCGTTTAAAGCCTTTTTTCGAAGATCCGTAAATACGGTACCGCTTGAAATCGGTGTCGGTGGTGTACCGCAAAATATCGTCTGAGGATTTTGCGAGTCCGTGACTACATATTTAAGCGCCGATTCCTGATCTGTCGTATATTCCTGCGCTTCGTCAATTACCAGTAAATCAAACCCCTCGCCAAGTCCTCCGGTAGATGTTCTTGTACGAAATTCCACCCGTCCACCTGTTTTAAGAAATTCGATCCGTTCCCGACCGGTCGCTCGAAGCGTCATATAATCTTCGCCCTCAACATAACCGGCCTTTTCAACGATTCGCTTTAACCTTTCCCACGCCGTATGCGATGTTGTCGTTCGATGCGCCGTATGTAACGCCTGTTTACCCTCTTCCAGTGCATATAACTCTCGAATAGCGACAATCTCATTCTTTCCGTTTCTTCTCGGAATCGCATACCCAAACTTTGTATGAGTCCATAGTCCCTTTTTATTTTTCGATAAAATCGGTTTTAATAGATTGACTTGCCATTTTTGAGCTTTACGACCCGATTTCTCATACAGTTCAACGGCTCTCTTATACTCACTCCTTGCAGTGGATAGAAACAGCGATTGTGTAGGAACCTGACTTCCGATTCTCTTCTTCGCCATACTACCTCCTTTTGAGCACTAAAAAAGCACCATAGTTTAACCTACGATGCTTTCATTGCCATTTTTCTATTTATGCGCCCAATCAATTCGGCACCTTCTTTTTTAATACAATTGCACGCTCTTTGACCCGTTTCAATCACTCTTATTAGATATTGGACCTCTCCATTTTCGCCAATCTTGCCTTACGATGCGCCAATACTTTTTGGTGCCTCTCTTCTGCCACCTTTTTATTTTCTTCAGACATTGGGTGAGATGACTCTGAATCAATTCTTAAGCGATAATTTAATTCTACTTCTTTTTTGCTTAATCGCTTCATTTCTCTTCTCCTTTTATCAGATAAAAATACGCATCCCCATGTTGCTCAATAAATTCTAATTTTGTGCCCCTATTTACAAGAAATTCTCTTTGTTCCTTGAAATCTTTATGACCTAAATTTTCAATATATGCCCCATTAGATCCCTTCGGAACGATAATCGCCGTATTTGGTTTTCCACCAATAGTTCCTTTTTGAGTTACAGAAGTACTTAAGAATTTATTTCTTCCACCTTCCAGCGTTTCCGGAGTCAAGTCATATCTATACACTATAATATCATGCTTAAGTTGGTTTTGCAATATTGCATACTCTATCCTATCTATAAAATCAAGCAGTAGCTCCTCTTCATCTTCATCCGGATTATAATCGCCCTCAAGATACCTATTTATTTTTTCAAATAACTTAAGACCATCTGCGTCTTTCCCGTTATAGGTGTATTTTTCAATCGCCCGTTTTTCATCTGCCGAAAGATTTTCTATCCATTCTTGCGACTCTTCTCGCAAAATATCAACTACCTTATCTTGAGGCAATGGATCATAGCCCAGTTCCTTTGCTTTTGCATGAGCGATATTCTTCAATCGGATATTATCCCCTTTTCCTTCTTGTGACTTCTCTTTTCTCTGCTCTATTTTATCACTGCGCTTTGGATCCGTCCATTTCTTTGTATGCACATTTTTCGCCCTTCCGTCTCCCGGATAATATTCTACCGTGCAGCGACAATACCGATGTCTTCGGTATACATCTTGTGGCACATCGGGATATTTGTAGGTGCCGTCGATCTCATCGCACCAATCACAGCAACTGCCTGTCGATACTCTTTTAATAACAGGCTCCATCCCTAATTTATGATGATAATCCGCATTCTTTTTTACCGTATCATCAACGATCGCTTGGCAAAAATTCTTGATCGGCTCACCCATCAGCCAAGCGACTTCCTCGTAGGATTCTGCTGTGGAGATTTTGTTGATAATCCCGTCAATCCGATCTTGATTAAGATCCGCTTTGATCCCCTTTATCTTTATTTTTGCCTCATGATTTAATACCGTTTGAACATCCTTTGAATAATCTGCAATAACATCATGTGCTTGTCCCATCGTCGGATTTAATATCCTCTCGGCAATATTGTAATACATCCTGCGATCGGGCAAACTCTCCGCTTTAATTTTGCCTTGCAGAACATTTGCCAGTACATTCCCGACCTCGATCGAAAATTCATTGGCATTCTTGTAATTGGCTTTTTTAGATTCCAAAATCTCTACCGCTTTTCTTATCTCGTCATTCTCGGACAGATTTTTTTCAAAATCTGTCAGTATGTCTTTTAATAGTTCCGGTACAATATCCTTTGCCATTATTCACTAATATCTCCTATCAATATCTTTCTCGCATCTGTTTTGCTCATTCCGATTGATGTCGAAATAAGATTTACTGCCTGCCCTTCACTGATTAGTCCGTTGGCAAACTGCGTCATTATTGCTATCAAACTCTGTGTTTGCGCTCCGTTTAGTGACTTATTTTCATTTTTAGATTGTGCTTCCGGGTTTTTGTCTATTTTTACTTCATTTAAGATTTGAGGGACTGAAATCACTTCCCCCCCCTCAATTCCTGTCAAATCGGATAAGGCTTTCTTATCAAAGAAATTCGGAATCGCCTGATTGATTTTTATCGCCCCATCACCAATCGATGAAAGTGTCGCCGCATCCGGCTCAAATACCGGTTGCCATTTTGGTACAAGTTTGTAAAATTGATTTCTACGATATGAATAATCATCCCTCAAGCAACATGCTAAATATCCTACATTCAAAAAACCGCTTCCGAAAGTCTTTTGCGCCTTTCGAGCATAAAGTCTTAGCGTTTCATGGCTCGCCTTGATCGCCTCACTGCTGGATGGATTATCACTTACAAATCCCAAATCGTCCAACGTCAAACCGGTTTCTCCGGCGAATCCTGCCGCCGCCGTCCGAAGCTGCTCCGTAAAAGGAGACATCGACGGCGTAGTAAATTGTCCAAGCTTTGGACTATCTCCGTCCCCGTCCTTTGTGAATTCAAGCATCGATGTAATTGTCGCTCTCCATGTATCCATCGGTTCTGAATCCGGATGAGTGCCGACAACATATTTTTGCGGAAAAGAATAAAACTCCGCCGTAATATCTGCCCGCTCCAACGTCCTTTTCGCATACTGCTGATAATAGATGCACGACCTTGAGATTCTGCTATGCCCAAACGGTCTTTTTGCATCCGGACGATGAATAATCGGCACCAATAACGCATAAGGAGCTTTATTCTCATAGGAATTACTAATCTCACCGTCAACATAATAATCTGTACGACCGGAAACAAAATATGCTTCCAATATCGGATTCCCTCTTTCATCACGATCAAGAATCGCATACCCTTCTGTAAGTAGATTGGTAATCGGCTCGATAATCCCTGTTGCATTATCCCCCTCGATAACTTGTAATCTCGGAATATCTTCATCCCCTTGCGAAATGTAAACAAAACAACAAGACCCAATAAGGGCTGACAAAATCGCCGAATCAAAAAAGACATCCGGATTGTTCATCTCGAATATCTCATTGATTTCAAAGCTGTCGTTATCAAATCGCTTAAAGCTCAATCGATCTGCAAGAGAGTCCACTGACTTCGCACACCAACCCAAAGTAGCTATATATTTTTGACGAATTTGTGGCGGAATAGTAATTCCTCTTTGATCGTCCTTATGCTTCATGTTGTAGTGCTCATATCTCATTGAAACCCTTTTGCCAACTAATTTTAATTTATTTCTGAGATATTCTATCCCTTTGTATTCTTGCATATATTTACTCCTTTGTTTCCGCAATTTGGCGTGAGAAAAAATGTACAGTGACAGCGTGAAAGTCTTTAAACCTCATAGAGGGGGTGGTATCCCCCCTTTTTTTTAAAGTATCATCATCTTTTAACTTTTTTTGTTTTTACCCCCTGTTTTTAAGTCTTATAACGCATCCAATCGATACTTTGAGGCAGGTTTCTATTTCCGATTTGTATTTTTTCTTTTTGCTCTATATTTTTAAACAACTTATCGCTTTTCTGTCTGTTGCATTGCCAGTGTGATAGTTGCAGGTTGTTAATGTCACTTGGATGTCCACCTTTAGATACTGGAATGATGTGGTCTATTACAGGAGATAATGGATTTGGTGCTTTTAATGACATGTCTATAACTTTTCCGCAAATACTACAGGTATTTTGTGTTTTTAGTATCTTACGCCTATTACTTTCATATACTGACCTGTGACCGCTTTGTTTATCTGCACGTATTTTTGCCATATTTTCTACATCCTCGTAAATTTTTTTCAGTAAAAAACCGCTATGCGATTACATAACGGTTTTAATATCTTGCTTTGCTTTTTTATGCAAATTTCCACAATATCATAATATCACATATCAATGTGCAAAAGTGTGCACACTTTTATTATTTTCTAAATTTCTCAGTGCGTTACTATGAATATAATGTGTTTTTCTCCAACTCGCATTGATTTTTAAACAGATTTCTTCCCACTGCAATCCCTCAAAATACCTCATTTGAATAACCGCATATTCCACCCCCGATAATATTGACTTAACAAATTTATCCAGTTCATTTTTCTTGTCGCATAAAGCGTCTATGTCTTTTGTTATCTCATTTTCTAAATCAACAATTTTACATACCGTATCCGTGAAGTCTTTTTTTACCCCGCCCTTTATTTTGTCTTTGCTGTAAGAAAAAGCTTTGACATTTGTATAATATCTTTTAAGCTGCATAAGCTGTCTGTGTTTAGAATCTATTGTTTTTGATATTGCTCTTAAACCTTTTAATTGCTCTTTTATGCTCATTTAACCACACCTTTGTTAATGCTTTATTTCAATTTTTATAGTTTCCTTTTTTAATTTGTATTTTTATATTATTTTATTTAATAAATACAAGCCAATGCGTTTTTGCCCTTTTATTCCCAAACAGCGGTTTATATTCTATTGGGGCCAAAATTTCATTTAATTTTATCTGCTCTTCGTTCCATTTAAAAATCAATGTTCCGTTTGTTTTTAAAACTCTCATACACTCATTAAATCCCTGCCTTAAATCCTTTTTCCAAGTGTCCTGATTTAACTTCCCATACTTTTTGGCCAACCACGAATTTTCTCCTGCTCTTATTAAATGTGGCGGATCAAATATGACTAGATAAAAACTTTCATCTGGAAATGGTATATCTCTAAAGTCGGCCACAATATCAGGATTCATTTTTAAAGTTCGGCCATCGCATAACACATCTTCAAATTTTCTATTATCCATGTATACAGTATCTTGATTTTCTTTATCAAACCAAAACATTTTACTTCCACAACAAACATCTAATATTCTTTTATTCATTTTTATTCCTTCTTCTTCTTTATATTTTTTAATATTTTTATAGTTTCATCTATAGCTGTTGTTTTAATATGCCATCTGTTGTTGAGTCATTTTGAGTTGCTTGCGATGGCTTATCAAAGTCTTTCTCATTTCATACCTCCTTGTTTTTTCTCTTATTTTCGAGCATAGCCTCCAGATCTTTATTATCCACAGACTTGTACACACCTTGTAAATTTTGTTTATTCGTAAGTTTAGATTTATAATCAGCCTTATCCGAATAGTTGCCCTCTAAAACCTTAACGAAATTTGAGGGTTTTAAAAACCAATCGAAAGTAATAATCCAGCCTCTAGCATTACCGCCTTTGAGAAAATTCGATGACTTAATAAGCCCTATAGCCTTTAGGACTTCATCAACTCCATATTCTTTAAGCTGTTCTTTTATGCTCATTTAACCACACCTTTGTTAATCCTTTATTTCAATTTTTAAAGTACTTTCATATCTTTTGTCCTCTTTTAAAATTTCGTCAAATTCTTCTTTGATTTGCTCTATTAAATTTTCATTCATTCTATTTTGTATAATTTCTATTTCATTATCTGATAAACTAATTTCCTGACAATATGTTACTATAACTTTTTTCATGTTTAATTATCTCCTTAATAGTTACTTCGACTCTTGGCTCTTCGCTATAAAACTTTCTAGCTATAACCTCAACTATCTGACTATCATCTTTGTAAACAATACCGTTAAGAGCGTCCGTAACGCATTTGACAACATTGTCGATGTCAGGTCTTTTAGTAGGTCTTATATCTCCTTGAATCATCATTAGCTTAGCCTTTTGACTTTTACTGCTAGGGATAGAAAAATAAGCTGTAATATGAACTTTAAGTTCTCCTAAAAGTAAAGTAAAATCATTGCCATAACTAAGCAGGAAGCATTCCTTAATCCAATTTTCATAATTCACAGTCTTTTTCGGTGTGTAAGTCCCATACCTGCTAAGTCTGGGTCTACTTTTAGCTACAGGTTCACCTTTAACCACAAATGACACTATAGGTAAATGTACATTATCACAGTTATTAGGTACTTTATTTTCTTTTAGTAAACTTTTATATTCTTGTTTCGTTATTCTTAGTGCCAATATTTCTCACCCCTTTATTTTGCTTAAGTGCAAATTCAGCAAGTAACCTTTTGAGTCTTACTTCTTTTACATCTTCCCATAATCCTGCGTGTCTTCTTTGGGCATTACAAGTAAGTTTGCCATCTTCTGATATTTCAAATTTGCCTATTCTATATTCAAAGCTTCTAGTTTTAACACTAATCATCTTGACTGCCCCCTAAAAGTTCATGATTTTCGTATATTTGGAGAGGAATGTCTTGTACAATATCTCGTACAATGTTGGACATAGTCTGTATAATACGCTCTTGCCATTTTACTTCTCCTTTTTGCTTGCTTTTTTAATTTCCTCTCCTTCAAAGTACCACTCGTAATTTATGCAAATAGGGTAATTAGGTCGATCTGATTCAACCATCTTTCCACTGTTCAAAAGAGATTGTGCAACTTCAATTGAAACGGAGATTTCCACAAAATCGTTTCCCAATCTCGTTGCAGCGTTTACATAACCTTTGTTACTTTTCAATTTATACATTTTGTCCTCCTATATTCTTTTAATTTTTGTTTAATTCATTAAATTCTTCTGTTTCACTTACCGTTAAATTGTCAAAACCCATACCCCACATATCTACTTCTATATATCACCATTTACTATTAAAAGTTCTACTTCCATTATTAAACCCTCCTATTTAATTCATAGTCTAGTTAGTTTTCTTCACTTTCTAAAACTTTTTTAAATTTCATAATTGCAATTTCTCTAGTGAGATAATAACTTTCAAGTTCTTCCTGATATTCACTTTCTCTAATTAAAATATTTTCGCTGTCGCTGACATACCAGGTATATAAATTGATATCATCAATATATCTATTTCCTCTTTCCCATTCTATTTCTGTAATGCTAATCCATGGTTGTTCGTCTTTATTAAGTTCATTAAGAAATTCTGTAGCTGCTGTTATTCTATCTATAATTTCCTTTGATTCATCTGTATCTTTTGGTATATAACAGTCTATTGCTTGATTTATTCTATTAGCTGAAGCCTGCCATCCTCTTTCATACGCTCCAAAGGTATCATCTTCAGCTTTATTCATGCTCATAGTCTCTCTCACTGCTTCTACCAATGCTTGATACCTTTCAGTAATTTCAAGTATTTCTTCTAAATACAAAGGATGTTTTCCAGAAATGAAAGCTTCACATGTTTCATCAGAATATTCCATAGGATTTATTTTCAATGGTGCATCTTCGAATAAGTACATACAGGAATCCTCAAAGTAATTTATGCATTTATGATTTGTGCAATAAGGCATCTGTTTCTTCAAGCTATCTCCTATTTCATTTTTAGTATGCATAGAAACCTCCTCAATGTTAATTTTTGTTAATCAAAACAATTTCACAATCTGGTTATATTGCGTTATATCAAATCACTAGAATTGATTTGACAAATAATGTTGCAATCTTCCATTATTTCTTCTTCTAATTTGCCTCTGCTTGGGTCTAATTCATCTAGGAATACTCCCTTAATGCAACTAGCTCCTATTTCTCTTTCTAGCTTTGCTCTAGCTTCAAATACTTCTGGAAAATCTTTTCTTATCCTATTCCAGTAACCCATACCACCTTTAACACAACCTATACAGTTGTTATTTCTGTAGCCTATTTCATACATTAAAGGTCTTTTAATCCCTAGCTCTCTTAATATTCCATGACAATCTTCTTTACTGAATCCTCGTTCTATTAGTGGGAATCTATGATTGAACTCTGGCATTGATTCAAGCAATCTCTCTACTCTGTGCTTTTCGCTTAGGTCATATCCCCAAATGTAAGTTAAGCCTTTCTTGTCATGCTCCCATTCCTTACGGACTCTCTTTTTTAAAATCTGTGTACACTTTGCTCCATATGGGCTGTTAATAAATCTATATGTCTTAACTACATTCTCTACATTCTTGTATTTAGATTGCAATATTTCGATTTCTTTCCCTAATGCCCTTTCACAATCTTTAAGAAATCTCATTGTGTCCTCGTGTTGGTCCTCTATATGCGTGTATAGTATTTTGTCTATATTTTCTCTTTCAATGTATGTTGCTATAAAACTGGAAACTCCAGCACTAAACCAACTTACTATCATTTCTCCCTCGCTTTCTCAACCTATTGCGTAATTTTTTCGCCACATAAAAGACAATAATCATCCGGTTCCATAACACATTCTTCCGGAAGATAGTGGCCATATTTTGAAATAGCAAATGGAGGATGTTTACATTTTAATCTGTATTGCTTAAGCCTTTCTGAATGTGCTTTTATATTCCAATAGAATCTTCACTCTTTGAACGATCTCTTTTATTTAAAAGCAGGTTCTCTAAATCATCGTTACTAACTGATTTATATGCTCCCTGCAAATTTTGATTATTTTTATTCTTTGCTTTATCTGAAGTTCCATTATTCATATAAGTTCCTTCAAGAACTTTTAAGAAATTATTAGGCTTAATAAACCAATCAAAAGTAATTATCCAACCACTTTGGCTTTGTCCTAAAAGGAATGGACAACGTTTAATGGTTTCTATTGCTTTAATAACTTCGGATTCTCCATATTCTCTAACCCTAACATTTAGTAACTTAAATCTATTTGTATTAGGTTTAATTGATTTAATTTGAGTTAGCTTTAAATTATTCCATGCATCGATAATATTTTGCATAGAGTACTCTATATCTTTATTATTTACATTATTATCATTATTTACATTATTGATTGGGTCTTTTTGTGGTCTTTTTGTGGTCTCCGTATGGTCTTTTTGTGGTCTCTGTGTGGTTTCTCTATCTTGGTAATCGTTGTAGTTTACTATTGTTAAGGTGGTCTTTTTTTTGTCACTTTTTTTCAAAATCATTTTGTCTTCTTCCAATAAATTTAAAAAGTTTCTAACTTTAGCTTTTGACCATCTCCATCTATCCATGAGTTTCCATTCAGATGTAATAAAACTGCCTCTTTTAACTTCAACCAATTCCTTGCCAAGTAGAAACCTATTATCTTTATGGCTGGCCATCATTATCATGTCAATCCATGCTTCATATTTACTAAAGACTCTTCGTTCTTGATACAACCAATGTTCTTGTATACTTCTGTGTAAACTAATCCATCCTTCCAGGGTATTCACCTCCTTTTAAGGGAGGATAAACCCTCCCTGTCAGTTTATTTAGTTTCTTCTTGATCTATAACTTCATAATCAGTTTCTTCAGCTTCAAACACATTTTGGCTCTCTACTTCAGTCATATCTGAATTGATTTCAGTCTTAATTGTGCTATCTTGAACTATTTGTTTCACGAACTCAACCTTTATAGGTGCATACTTTAAAACTTTCTTAAGGACAGTTTTCTTGGCCATTTCATCAAAATTCTTGCTCCAAGGACTGTAAGATGAACTATATGCCTGAGAGTATGTTTTAGCATGATTTGTTATATCCTCTTTAGACATAACCTCAAATCCAAAACCTCCATTTGTAAGCTTAAATACTGCGTAATAAGCTATTACTTCTCCTCTATTACCACTAGCAGGCTTATGCTTAAGAACTGGCTCAAGACCAAATTCATATTCAAACTCATCATTTTCAAATACTTCCTTAGCATAAATATTTGCAAACTCACCACTTCTATATGCAAGCTCTATAAGGCCTTTGTAACCTATCTGAAACTGTACTTCCATATTTCCTTTATTCTTATAGGGAATTAAATATGCTTGTCCAAGTGGTGTATTTGGTTCAAGTCCTAGCTGAGCAGCATTCATAAGAGAACCCATAAAACTTTTAGGAGTGCACTCAGCTAGTTTTGGGTTAACTGATATTGCAGTTAGGGCCATTCTTGTAAATCTTTCTGGAGTAATTACACTTGGAAGAGCCTTTTTAATAGCTGGCTCCATAACTTTAATCCAGTCCTTAATTGTCTGAGGCTCTTTATTACTATCAGTCACGCTAGTATTAGCTTTCTTTGCAAGTTCATTTTTTAAATTTGACATATTATCATCCTCCATTTATTTAATTTGAAATCTTCTACTTGAAGATTTATTAGTGTATTTTTCATATATGTTAGGTAATTCAGCTTTTAACTTCTTAGAATCTAATCTATTTGATTCAACTGTTTTCCAAATTACTGTCCTATCAGATATAATTGCTTTTTCTGCTTCTTTCATTTGCATTTGAATATCTTGTTTAATAAGCTCCTGTTCTTTCTCTAAAGTCTTAATAAGCTCATTTATTTGGTCATATCTGTTAACCATCTCTACATATTCATTCTTATCTATCACAACAGTCTCACTTGCATCACTATCTGGATACATCATCTTTATTAAATCAGAAGCATCACTTGATCCATCAGGAGCTGGCATCTCATTTTTCAATATATGATTCTCATAGAAATCTTTTTCTATATTTATGAGATAATTTATAATCTCTTCATCTCTTTTAATTTCATGTATAGAAACTGCTTCATTTCCAATCAGTGCTGCAATATACCATTTATCTAGTCCAGTAACAGCCATATAATGATGGCATTGCAATTCATACATTGGTGGAATACTTTCTTCCCACTGCTTTTTAGCATATGAATTAGTAACTTTGCACTCAAGTCCAGCACTTTCACCTACTACTAATCTATCTACATTTGCAAGCATCCATTCATGTTCCGGATGCTGAAGTATAGCATTTCTTTTTCTTACTTTCTTACCTAGCATTTCTTCAAATCTTTTAGCTACATAGTCCTCTAAATCCCTTCCTATTCTCATTCTTTCTGAGTCTATAGGTTCGCTCTTAGGCTCAGTCTTATCAATAAAGACTGAAATAGCACTTTTAAAAGGACTAAGTCCTGCTATAGCTGCAGCATCACTACCGCCTATTCCCTTTTTTCTATATTCAAGCCACTGCTCATAATTTAAATCTAGAGTTTGAATTAGTACCTTAGCTATCACTATTCATCATCTCCTTCATCTTCTGTATCATCTTCATATGAATCATCAAAGTAATCGTATCCATTTATTTTCTTGTAATTATCTAAGCAATATTGGTTATACATTTCATCAAGATTTTGGTTCATTTTATATTCCTCCTGTATTTATAATTAATGTTTAGGCCCAAGTACCGTTTTCATAGTAGTGGTACCATTCCCCATTTCTTAGCCTTACACATACTGTATTATTTTCATCTATCCAAACTTTAGTGATTTTCATTCCAGCCTTATATTCGCTTCCTACACAATCGGTGTGTTTCTTGTTTACTCTATGCATCAATTTCTTTTGCTCTTCAGATAACTTCTCAATACCTATTATCATTTTGGACCTCCTATGGTATAATATTTTTAGAATATTTTCTTATGCCCCTTAAGTGAGTTGCCGCTCCTTAGGGGCTTTTTCTTTTAGCTGCGAAAAACTGCCAAATTCCATATAACCCGAGAAAAATCACTACCGGAACTCCCCAGATAAAAGCCATCTTTAAAATTGCCGACGGGATAACTCCTATAACCTCTGCAAGAGCCACCCAGTCTATGACATTTTCATACATTTTCTCCCTCCTTACTCCCTCCTTAAAATAGGTAAATCCGTAATATTATCAATATCAGTAAGATCCTTGCCCTCGTACTTTTCCAAAAACTCAAGCAGCGCAACCTTTCTTACCTTCATACTCCCTAACTTCAAAGCAGGTAGCAGCCCGGATCTAATCAAAGAATAAACATAATTCTGATTACACCCCGTAAGCTTTGCAACATCCTTAACCGTGTAAAGAATATCCTCTTTTACCTGAAACTGATTACTTACCGGTAAAATTTGATTCATCTTACTTGCTCCTTTCTTATTTTTCAATTAACGGCAACACTCCATTATCTTTTAGAAAATCATACAAGAATAATCTTCCTTTTTGTGTCCAATAATTATGTGGTCTACACCCTTGTGTTCCATCAGGTTTATTATAGTTTTGAGTCTTAGTCTGCATATATCCATAAGCTTGATATTTAGAATATAAAAACCAAACCCCATTTTGCTTAAAAATTATTCCAAATTCATTAAGCTTTTTATTAAAACTTTTAGCACTCATTCCATAATCTTTTGATATTTCTGTAGAGCTTAATAAATTGTTATTTTGTAAAATTAAATCATAATACGTAGCCTTTGGTTTCAACTCAGCTATTTCTTGATTTTGCATATTTAGCTTAAATGTTAAATTGCTTATAGTATCTTCTGCTATCCTTAAAGCTCTTGCCATTATCTTTTCAGGACTGTTATATTCTTTTTCAATAGTTATAAAATATTGTCTTGCTTGTTTTCCTTTGTCTGTTCTTTGTATCATTGCAAGTTCTTTTGCCATATCTAATTTAATAGCGTGATTTATTGACGGTCTACCACCTTGAGGTTTTTCAGTTTTTTCTGAAAAACTCTGATAATCAACATTTTCAACGAATCCATAATCAATCATCCTATCAAACCACTGTGTGTATGGCTCTTTACTTTCCAAAAATTCATGCAATTCTCTACCACTCACTATTACTTCACCATTTTCATTTGTGTTTACTTTTATTAAATTATTCATTTCTTTCTCCTTTCTTATAAAAATATTATGTGCTAAACTCCTAATTGAGAGGAGTGAATGGTATTGAGTAAATTAATTACAATAAAGTCTCAAACTCTAGATAAAATATGCGAAACATTAACCTCTAAATACTGGAAACATAGTGAAATTTCTAGATTGTTAAATCTTCATAAAATATCTGATGAACAATATTCGCATTTAAATTGTAAAACTCATTTGTACAATTCATTAGCCGACAACATAAACCAAAGCCATAATTTAACTAAATTTTTCAATCTTTTATTTGATGCATGTCACGCTCGTAATTTTGATACACAAGAAGAACACCAACATTTCTTAGAAAAAATAAATATAATCTTGTCATATGAAGGAATTCAACTTAAATATATAGATGGAAAGAAAAAGATAACTATCATTAAACCTACTTCATCAGTATCAGAAGCTAAACAACGTGCAAATAAGTTAAAAGCTACTTTAGAAGATAGAAACATACATCCCCAAGTAATAATGTTCTGTAAGGAAGAATTTCTTCAAGAAAATTATTTCCATGCTGTTTTAGAAGCTTGCAAAAGTATTTACGATAAAATAAGAAAAATGACCGGTTGCCAAGAAGATGCTTCTCAGTTAGTTGAAATAGCTTTCTCAACAAAAAAACCTTTGCTTGCAATAAATAATCTTTCCAATAAAAATGAAATCAATGAGCAAATAGGTTTCTCAAATTTAATTAAAGGAGTGAGTTCGATGTTTCGTAATACTACCTCTCATGCTCCTAAATTATATTGGGAGATAAATTTCGAGGATGCAGTTGATATACTTACAATGATTTCATTTATTCATAAAAAATTAGATAATGCTAAATCTCTTCAATAATTTCAAAATCAGCTCCCTGCTGATTTGATTTTTTATAAAATCTAATATTCCCTTTGCTTAAATCTTGAAGAATAAAATCTTCTTCTCCTCTTATAAGATGAATTTTCATATCATCATCTATTAGGAAATCAAATCCGATACCCTCAATAATATTTAAGAGTGAGAGTATAATTTTTAAAAAATTTGCAGAAGTTCTTTTATCATTTTCCATGCTATGCTCCTCTCTAATTTTGGGGGTATTCCAACTTCGTGGTGGATAGCCCCTTACGCACTCCGTTCACGCTTGCTCTCCTTTGCCGCTTTTTCGGCTTCCAATTTGTTTTCTTTTTTCATCCTCTCTCCTCCTTTCTCGCTTTTATTTACTCCGCTCACTCTTTTTTGATATACTTAAATAAAAAACGGAGGTCTTTTTATGAATAACGAACAATCTTTTGAATGCCTATTTTGCGCTTCTTCGTTTTTCTTAAATTCAGATACACTTTATTCAACAAACATTTCTTTTGACGGTGTTGATATACACCCTTTAAGAGTAAACACAGATTCCTCTTTTTTATCTATTTACTTTTTGAAATGCCCAAGTTGTAAAAAAATTTCTGTAAAATTGATAGGCAAAGGACCGCAGTATCCTGATAACCGTACATATTGGTTTTTTCCACAATCCAGTGCAAAACAATTTCCTGATTATGTTCCCCAACAAATCCGTGAAGATTATGAAGAAGCATTCAAAATCCTCCATTTAAGTCCAAAAGCATCCGCTACTCTTTCACGCCGTTGTTTGCAAGGTATCGTTCGTGATGTTTGGAAAGTTACACCCGATACTCTTTACAATGAAATTGGTCAACTCAAACCCAAAATCGACCCTACTCTATGGCAAACTCTTGATAGTCTACGACAGTTAGGCAACATCGGCGCTCATATGGAAAAAAATGTCAATTTAATTATTAACATTGATTCGGACGAAGCTGAAAAACTTGTAAAACTTATTGAAATCTTAATAAAAGACTGGTATATTGTTCCACATGAACGGAATTTGCTTCTACAAAATATCTGTACAATAAATGCCGATAAACAAAATCAACGAAAATCATCTCCACCGGAAGACTCTTCCTCATAATCTCTTTCTGCTAATAAATTGCCATCAAAGTCCCAGTATTGAGTTACGATTCGTACGGGGTTTTCTTTTGTCCCTATTCCTCTTAAAGCTTTCGTTTCTATCACCTCAATTACTCTTACTTTTTCAACTCCACCTTTTACTTTCATCCTCTCCCCTCCTTTCATTTTTTGTTTATTTCTGATATCCTCCTCTTAGAAAGGAGGTATACACTATGGCAAAAGGAAAAGTCACATCTGCCAAAGCAGCGAGTGCCGCTTCCAAAGTTCTCCGTGACGGCAGAACCGGCAAAGCCTCTAAAACTGCTGCGGGTTCTGCTCTTTCTCAAAGACCGTCAAAGAAAAAATAGTCGGATTTGCTTTGAAGATACTGTACAGACTTCTCGCAAAAGTTTGTACAGTTTTTTCATTAAACTCCTCGCCATACCCCGTTGCTTCTGCTATGCCGTGCAAAACTTCATGAAGCAGTACCTCTTGTTTTCTTTCAATTGGCAGATTTTCCTTAATTAAAATCTCCTGCATCAAGTAATCAATTCTTCCCATCAAATTCTCATAATCACTTACCGGATTTACTTCTTTCACTTCATAAGGTATTCCTAAAATATCAATCATCATTTACATTCCTCCTATTTCATTTTTTGTTTACTTCTTCTACAAAATCCCACAGAATTTGAACGATTAACCCGTTCATCGTGTATCCGCTTATCTTTGCAATTTCTCTAATTTGCTCATATAGTGGAATTGGCAATCTTACGCCCGTTCTTTTCATAATCTTCCTCCTTTTATGTTGTCATATTGTTGCCATAATTATATATTGTTGCCATTATGTTGTCAATATCTTTTTTGACAATATTTTTATGTTATTATGTTGCCAAAATAACAACAGGAGGTAATTTCTAATGGATAAAACAAAACATCACTTTGCAATCCGCACATCTCGTGAACTGTTAAACAAACTATCCCACATCGCACAATATAACGGCAGAAGTGCCAATAAAGAAATTGAATTGCTTATCAAAAAACACATTGCAGAATTTGAAAAAGAACACGGCGATATCAATTTTGAAGAAAAACTTTAGTATATGCCCATAGAGCTTGAATTACTACTTGATTGATACTGCGACCTCTTGTCTCTGATATTCCTCTCAACGCTTCGTACAGCCCATCAGGCAAACGAAGCGTTGTTTGTTTTGTATCTGCTTGCATTTTCTACCTCCTTTCATTTTTTTATTTCTTATAAAGAACTTTTTATGACTTTTTAAACAAAATATTTCATTTTAAGAAACATTTTGTTTAAAAAAAAGTTCGTCAATTGAAACACTAAAATAATCAGATAATTTTTTAGCTTCTTCCAACGAAAATTTTACAATACCAGCTTCTTTTTTAGAATAGTTCGGCACGGAAATACCAAGCAAGTCAGCTAAATGCTCTTGCAAAATTCCTTTTTCTTCCCTTTTAACTTTTATTATATTTTCCATTTTGCCACCCCCCTTTCTACACCCATTATAGTTTCATTTTTTGAAATAGTCAAGAGATTTTTCAAAATTTTTTTCTTTTTTTGAAACTCTATTGATTTTCATTTTTTGAAGATATAAAATAAGTAAAAAAGGAGAATTTCAAAAAATGAAACTAGGAGAACGAATTAAATCACTTCGACTCGAAAAAGACATAACCCAAGATAAATTTTCAGAAATTTTTCAGATATCAAAATCAAATGTTTCAAAATACGAGAACGATATAATAGAACCGAATAACGAATTACTTTTGAAAATTGCTTCATATTTCAATGTATCATTAGATTACCTCTTAGGAAACTCCGACATAAGAAATCCGTACAAACCCGCTTCAACAGAATTAAATAAAAAAGACATCAAAGAAATAGACAAATACATGGAAAAGGTAGAAAAAGATTTAACTAACGAAGCTATGATGTTTGACGGAGAACCTTTTGACAAAGAATCTATACAACTGGTACTTGATTCGATGAGAGTAGGTGTGGAAATAGCAAAAAAACGCAACAAAGAAAAATACACACCAAAAAAATATAGAAAGTAGGGTTACGTATGAACATAAAACAAATAGTTCAAGATACCCTGCATAGATACTCTGATGGATTTTTTGACCCTTTTCACATAGCAAAAAATATGAACATCATCATATTAAAAGAAGACTTAGGCGAAACAAACGGATACTACTTCTACTACAAACGCAATCACATCATAGGAATAAACTATAGTCTAAGCGACTTAGAACAAAAACGTGTATGCTCTCATGAACTTGGACACGCAGTAATGCATAAAGGAATAAACTACTCATTCCTGTGCAAAAAGGCATTCTTTACAGCAAGTAAATACGAAAAAGAAGCGGATTTATTCGCAATACACTTAATGCTATCTGAATATGAACACGAGGATATTAGAGAATTTTCATATGACACCATCTCTAAAATCACTAACTACCCAACCGGCTACATACACCGAATTTTATAAAAAAGGAGGTATCATTTATGAAATTTGGAGTTAGAAAACCAAACCTTAAAACATCTTTTAAGGCAAGAACCACTGGCAGGGTCAAACGAACAATAAAAAGAACCATCAATCCGCTTTACGGAAAAAAGGGCATGGGTTGGATAAACAACCCGAAGAAGGCAGTATATAATAAAATTTACCGAAAAACTACAATATCAGCCTTTTCTTTATTGACCTTTCCTGTTCTAATACTTAATCTTTTTTGGAATATGATGACTTTTATTATTCAATTATCCTTTTATTTGTTATGGATTTCCATTAAAATAACCTTTAAAACAGGACTACTCATCTTTTATTTTGTCGTTGCTATCATTGAAAACATTACAGGAAAACAAATTATATGTGATGACGAGATAATAGAATAAAAAGGAGAGATTATAATATGCCTGAAATAACTAGATTTTATGGGATAATCATAAAAATATTTTTTCTAAGAGAACATAACCCTCCACACTTTCACGCAGTATATGGAGAATATAACGGAATATTTGAAATTGAAACCTTAAAAATGCTAGAGGGTGATTTGCCTCGTAAAGCACAAAGCCTAATAATAGAGTGGGCTAGTCAGTATCAAAAAGAACTTATGCAAATGTGGAACAAAAAACAGTTACAAAAATTACCACCACTTGAATAAAGGAGGCATAACTATGGATATCAAAATAAAAGAAATAAAACCACTTGAAGACCTAAAGCTGGAAGTTCTTTTTACAAGTGGAGTTTGCAAAATCTACGATGTAAAAAAAGCTATGAAATACTACGAGCCATTTAAAGAATTTGAATACAATCCATATCTATTTAATCAGGCACATATTGATTGTGGAGGCTGTGCGGTATCTTGGAATGATGAAATAGATGTTACGG
This sequence comes from Acetoanaerobium sp., assembly GCA_041831635.1. GTDB lineage: Bacteria > Bacillota > Clostridia > Peptostreptococcales > Filifactoraceae > Acetoanaerobium. Next base: position 32,973 of record JBHASY010000006.1, read on the forward strand.
AATACGAACTATGGGAGATGGGCGAAACAGCGTGTTCCCTAAAAAGAGCATAAGAGTAGCTATATAACTTTTTCAGCCAAAAAAACTAATCAACAACCTTTTGGCTTTTCTTTTTAACCGTTTTAGAACATACATTCGTCAAAAAGGAGATGAAAACTATGCAAGGACACGTAAGAAAAAGAGGAAACAAATGGTACTATTCCTTTGAAGCATCAAGCGTCAATGGAAAAAGAAAAAGAATCGAAAGAGTAGGAGGAAAAACCAAAAAAGAAGCAGAAACCGCACTTAGAAAAGCACTCGAAGAATACGAAAACGCAGGATTACACTTTGAACCTGCTGAAATTTCACTATCCGACTATATGGACTACTGGCACAAAAACTACGTAAAAATAAACTGCAAATACAACACACAAACAGCCTATGAAATGATAATAAAAAACCACATAAAACCCGAACTTGGAACATACAAACTAAAATCATTAACCCCTGCAATCCTGCAAGAATTCATAAACCGCAAATACCTCTCAGGGCTTAGCAAAAACCACCTCACAAACATAACAACAGTAATTAGCGGAGCCTTAAAATATGCAGTGCACCCTTGCAAATTCATCAAAGACACTCCTATGCAATACACAGTGCACCCAAAATATGAACACTGCAAAACTCAGATAAGTCCTAAAACAATCACACATAACGAATTTGAAAAAATAATAGAAAGATTTCCACCGGGAACATCTTTTTACATCCCCCTTATGATTGGATACCATACAGGGTGCAGAATAGGCGAAGTTATGGGTTTAACCTGGCAAGACATAGACCTTGAAAAAGGAGTCATAAACATCGACAAAATAATCTACAAAAGAAAAACAAACTGGTATTTTGGCTCCACCAAAACAAAAACATCCGTAAGAAAAATAAAAATAGGAAAAACACTCATAAACGCCCTAAAGCAACATCGAAAATGGCAAATAGAAAACAAACTAAAATACGGTCAGCACTGCATAATACAATACGAAGCCCAAGAAACAGACAATAACGAAAAAATAAGAAAAATATACTCTCTTCCTGCTTCGATAAACTCAGCAATGCAAGAACTTTCAATGGTATGCACCAAAGAAAGCGGCGAAATGATAACTCCCGAAACATTTAAATACGCATCCAGAGTCATACACTACAGCTTAGGTATTATATTTAACTTCCACTGCCTAAGACACACACACGCAACAACCCTTATAGAAAACGGAGCAAACATAAAAGACGTTCAAACAAGACTTGGACACTCCAACATCAAAACCACACTTGACACCTACACCCACGCCACAGAAAAAATGGCGGATCAGTCAGTAGATATATTTGAAAACGCAGTCAATACCAATTCACTTACAAAATGACCTTACCATTTGCCAACGTAGCAATTTTACCGTTGGCAAATAGTAGGCAAATCAAACAAAAAACACATATCAATCCTTTAAAACCCTTGATTTAACGAGATAGTAGACAGATAATTTCACAATGAGTAGTATTCGGAAACATATCCACCCCCGCCACTTTCCTTATCTCATACCCTGCACCTTTTAATACTTTCAAATCATTCATTAAAGCTTTAGGGTTACACGAGATGTAAAGGATTTCTTTTGCATTAAACGATATTATATCTCCCATCGCTTTTGGATGTATTCCCGCTCTTGGAGGATCTAGCAATATTAGTTCAGGATTTTCTGATATTTTAGATACTTCAGTAGTCACATCTCCGGCTATGAATTCGCAGTTCGTTATATTGTTTTTTTTAACATTTTCCTTTGCAGCTTCTACCGCTTCTTCTATTATTTCTATCCCTATTATTTTACTTGCTTTATCTGATACTGTTATTCCTATAGTTCCTGTTCCACTGTATAAATCAAATATTATATCTTTTTTCTCTCCTATCATAGTCTTTACAGCAGAGTAAAGAACTTCCGCTGCGTGTGTATTCGTCTGAAAGAAAGAAAAAGGTGATATGTTAAATCTATTATCCAGCAATATATCTTCGAAGTCTTTACTTCCATATAAAATACTGATTTTTTCAGGAATAACCGCATCAGAAAGAGAATCGTTAAGAGTATGAAGTATCCCTTTTATATTTCCATCGAGAGTTAACTTAATGAGCATATCAGCATAAATGTTCATATCAAATTCGCACTGTGAAGTCGTCACTATATTCACTTGAATATCTCCTGTATTTTTGCCTTTCCTTAAAACCAGATGTCTTAGATATCCTTCATGAGCGAGTACCCTGTAATGAGGAAGATTTGTATTTCTGAAAAATTCTGTTGTAGCAACGAGTATTTTCCTGTAATCCTCGTCTATAATCATACAAGAATTAACGTATTCAATCGATATCGGAGAATTTTTTACGTGCATTCCCAGCATTAACTCTCCACCTTTTTCTTTATCTCCAAATGTAAATTCCATTTTATTTTTATATTCGTATTTGTTTGGACTTTTCAAAACCTCTACCTCAGTTACTTCTGTATGTCCTGACTCTTTAAACAATTCAAGTAGCTGATTTTTCTTGATATTTATCTGCTTGTCATAAGGTATGGAAAGCATATTGCAACCGCCACATATTCCGTAGTGGCGACATACAGGTGCTGTTTCTATTTTTGACTGCTCTATTACTGAAAGAATTTTCCCTTCAGCTTTAGTTTTTCTCACTTTTTTGACAAGTACCTTTATTTTTTGACCTATAATTCCACCTTTATAGCTTAGTTTTATTCCATCTACTATAGTAGTTCCTGTCCCTCCAAACTCCATATTTTCAACATAAATTTCCAATATATCTCTTTTTTTCAATTTAGCACCTCTTTACATATAATCATTTAGCATATTCATTTCTTGCTCGGTTAATTCTCTATATTCTCCAGGCTCCAAATTTTCATCTAATTCAAGCGATCCCATAGTGAGTCTCTTTAAATATATAACTTCTTTACCTATAGACTCAAACATTCTTTTTATTTGATGAAATTTCCCTTCTTTTATTGTCACATAAGCTTTAGAAATATTATCAGAATTTAAAATTTCAAGCTTTGCAGGCATACACTCGTATCCATCATCTAAGGTTATATTTCCTGAAAAAGCCTTTATATCTTCATTTGTCAAATTTCCTGAAACCTCAACATAATATTTTTTATCGACGTGTTTTTTCGGAGAAAGCATATTATGAGCAAGCTTTCCGTCATTTGTAAGAAGCAGTAAACCCTCTGTGTCTTTGTCCAATCTTCCGACAGGAAATAAATCAAAATTAAGATACGAAGAGTCCAGTAAATCCAGCACAGTGTTTTGATATCTATCTTCGGTAGCAGATATCACTCCTTGAGGTTTATTCATCATAATATAGATAAATTTCTTGTAAAATATTCTTTCCTCATCAAACCTTATATCATCATCTGTACTTACAATATCCCCACTATCCGATATGTATACTCCATTCACTTTTACACGCCTGTTTTTTATATATTTTTTTATCTCACTGCGACTTCCTATTCCCATATTCGCAAGATATTTATCAAGTCTCATTCTTTCAGTATCAGCTTTCATCAGCTCATCCTCCAGTTTTTATTATAGCCGTTTTTCAGTTTTCCGTTTTGTAATCTCCCGCAGCCTAGAGGATATCCGTTTACTCCAATTCCATAAAATCCGTCCTCCCTGCCATCCACAAATATAGTTTCCCCTTTCAGATATTTTACGATCTGCAGGTCATTTTGGTCGAAATCTATATACCTTTTAAAATCATCTTTCGACAAAGTCATAATAAAAGCTTGTGACGGTATAAATTGCTCTTTCTTAATTTCTCCCACGAACAATCCGTTGCGAACTATTTTAAATCCCTTTACTATCTCGTCCGTATATGCTTCCATATACAGCTTTCCATCAGATACAGCAAAACTTCTATCTATATCAGAGGTAGTTTTACAGGCAAAACTTCCATCTGTGCCAGCGGTAGTTTTACAAGCAAAACTTCTATCTATATCAGAGGTTGTTTTACAAGCAAAACTCCCATCTATATCAGAGGCAGTTTTACAGGGAAAACTCTCGCCGAGTTTTATATTTAAGTTTTCTTTTTCAAAATCAAGATACTGATGTGGGAGCTTATCTCGGTTAAAATGAGTTTTGTTTGCAAAAATATTTTTCGTCAAAGATTTTGATATATCACTTGAATTTTTTTTAAGCATACACAGAAAATGTCCCTCTCCATCTAACTTATGAGGCAATAACCTAGCTGACTGAGGCAAGATATCTCTCGAAGTCAAGCCATTTTCTTTCGGAATATCTAAACACTTAAACTCTCTATGTCTATCCAGAAAATCAAGTATCTGCTTTTCATTTTCATCTTCATTAAATGTACAGGTGGAGTAAATCATAAGTCCGCCGGATTTTAACATAGTAGCACAGGCATCAAGGAGTTCTCTTTGCACAGGTATAGTTTCGCTTACTGACCTTTCCCAGCTTTTTATCAGGCTCTCGTCTTTTCTAAACATCCCCTCTCCCGAACACGGAGCATCCAGTATAATTCTGTCAAAAAAATTCGGAAACATTTTCTCAAGTGTGCGGTGATCTTCATTTGTAATAAGCGCATTTGTAATTCCGTAAAGCTCGACATTTTTAAGTATAGCCTTCGTCCTTTGGTGATTTATATCGTTACTTACAAGAAGCCCCTCTCCTCTCAACTTTGAAGCAATATTTACAGTCTTTCCTCCCGGCGCCGCACATATATCCAGCACTCTCATTTTAGGCTGTATATCTATATTATTTACTACAGCCATAGCAGACGGTTCTTGGATATAGTACAGTCCTGCATGATATAGCGGCGACTTTGCAGGTCTTTGAGTTGATTCATAATAAAAGCCGTCTTGACTCCATGAAATTTCATCCCCGAGAAAATCAGCTATACTCTTAAGTTCTTCTTTAGATATTTTCAAAGCGTTCGCTCTAAGACCGCAAAAACTCGGCTTACTATATGTATCTACAAATTTATTATAGTCGTTTTCAAATAACAACTTCATTTTGTCCAAAAATTTTTGAGGCAAATTTTTCATTACACTACTCCTTAAGTCAATAAATATTATTATACTTTTTTTGCTCACAATATACAAATTTAAAACTTTAAGATATTATTGTAAAAAATAGGGTAAAACTATCACTATAATGATAAAATAATTTATATGTGTATATGTTTTTTGTGTACTTATCAAAA
>JBHASY010000007.1:0-16068 GCA_041831635.1 Acetoanaerobium sp.
AAAAATAATAATAAAATACAATGAGATACTTTCTCGTTGTATTTTATTTTGAAGCAATTTTTTATCAAAAATTCATTTCTTATGGTAAAATGATAATGTTGAATAAAATGAATTTTAACTGGAGGTTTTAAAGTGAAGAAAATCGATGAAAGAGCTATAAACTCTATAAAATTTTTATCTATCGATGCTATCAATAAAGCTAACTCGGGTCATCCCGGACTACCGATGGGTGCGGCACCTATGGCATATACACTGTGGAGCAAATTTTTGAGAATTTCTCCTAAAAATCCTAAATGGGAAAATAGAGACAGATTTGTGTTATCAGCAGGACATGGTTCGATGCTTTTATACTCATTGCTCCATTTGTTTGACTATGGACTGTCTTTAGAAGAACTTAAAAACTTTAGGCAATTTAACAGTAAAACTCCCGGACACCCTGAGTATGGGCATACAGTAGGAGTTGAAACTACTACGGGACCTCTGGGTCAGGGGTTTGCGAATGCTGTAGGTATGGCCGTTGCAGAAAGACATTTAGCAGGAAAGTTTAACACATCCAAGTTTAATATAGTAGACCATTATACTTATGTGCTTGCAGGCGACGGAGATATGATGGAGGGGATTACTTACGAAGCTGCTTCTTTAGCCGGAACTCTAAAACTTGATAAACTAGTGGTTCTTTACGATGATAATAAAATAACTATAGACGGAAGCACAGACATTGCGTTTAAAGAAGATGTTAAAAAGAGATTTGAGGCAATGCATTGGAATGTGATAACGGTCAAAGACGGCAACGATGTAGGTGCGATAAGAAAAGCAATAATTAAGGGCCATAAGTCAAAGGGCAAACCCACGCTTGTTATGATTAAAACTGTAATAGGCTGTGGAAGTCCGAACAAGGCAGGTACTTCCAAAGTTCATGGCTCTCCACTTGGAAAAGAAGAGGCTATGCTTACCAGAGAAGCTCTCTTCTGGAGTGAATATGAGGAGTTTGAAGTTCCGGAAGATGTAAAAAAACATTTCGAGAAACTTTGCAAGAAAAAAGAAAAAGATTTTAGAAATTGGCAGTCAAAGTTAGTGGATTATGCTAAGGAGAATCCTGAACTTTACAAAGAATGGAAGCAATATCACAACAATACAATTTCTGAAGAATTGTACGAAGACAATTCTATATTTGAAACTTCCGCCGGCAGTATGGCTACCAGAGCATCAGGTGGAGAAATATTAAATAAGATCGCAAACTATATACCAAATGTCATAGGAGGTTCTGCCGATCTGAACGAATCTACTAAAACTTACCTTAAAGAGAAAGGCGATTTTTTGGTGGATAATAAGGGAGCAAATATATTTTTCGGTATCAGAGAGCACGCTATGGGGGCTATAGTAAACGGAATAGTTCTTCACGGAGGACTAAGAGCGTACGGTTCGACTTTTCTGGTATTTTCTGATTATATGAGGACTCCTATCAGGCTTGCGTCACTTATGAATATCCCCGCTATGTTTATTTTTACTCACGATTCAATAGGGGTGGGAGAAGATGGCCCTACACATCAGCCTATAGAACATGTTTCAAGCCTAAGAATGATGCCGGGAGTTAGCGTATGGAGACCTGCAGACTACAAGGAAACGGGATACGCATACGTAGCGGCATTCGAAAAGACTGACGGACCGAGTGTAATGATTTTTACAAGACAAAATCTTCCAAAAATTGACGGAGTAAATGAAAATGCTAAAAAAGGTGGATATATCTTAGCAAAAGAAGACAAAGAAACACCTGATGTGATACTTGTAGGTTCAGGGTCAGAAGTTTCGTTGCTGGTAGAAGCTAAAGCGAAATTAAAAGAAAAAGATGTAGACGCAAGAGTAGTGTCTATGCCTAATATGAATGTGTTTGAAAATCAGTCTGATGAATATAAGGAAGAAGTACTTCCAAGATGCGTTGAATCTAGAGTATCTGTAGAGGCAGGTGTTACTATGCCTTGGTATAAATATTTGGGAAGCAAAGGAATTGCGATAGGAATAGATACCTTTGGATCATCTGCTCCTATAGAAAAATTGATGGAGCACTTTGGATTTACTGTGGATAATGTAGTTGAAAAGGCTCTTGAAGTAGTGAAGTAAGTATTTGCAGGGGGGTTAATACAATGAAAAAATTTCTTATCATAGACAGTGCAATTCTGCCTCCGGTTTATGAGAAGGTGGTAGAAGCTAAAGAAATGCTAAGAACTGGGAACGCAAAAGGAATAACGGATGCGGTAAAGAAACTTGGCATCAGCAGAAGTAGTTTTTATAAATATAAAGACTGTGTGTTTAATATGTCTGAAGGTATGATAGGAAATAAAGCGACTTTGTCATTTTTATTAAAACACGAGCCAGGCGTATTATCCTCTATATTAAAAATATTAGCAAAAAACAAAGCGAATGTTTTGACTATAAGTCAGGACATTCCTATAAACAAAATAGCAAATTTATCTATTACTTTTGATATGTCGGAGATGGAAACGGACATGGATACATTTTTGACAACACTAAAAAAAGTAAATGCAGTGGTAAGAGTGGAACTTATAGCTATGGAATAGTGAAATTGGTTCCAAATTTAAATTTCTAAAAAACATAAAATTATTGACAAATATATGACACTAAGCTATAATCTTATAGGTTATAAATACGAGCGTTCCTCTGGTGAGTTGCATTAAGAACGTTTTATGAGGAGGAAAAATAAATGGAAATTATTAGAGCAATCGAGCAAGAGCAATTAAAAACCGACCTACCTGAGTTCTCTGCCGGAGATACTGTTAAAGTTCATATCAGAGTAAGAGAGGGAAAAAGAGAAAGAATTCAGGTTTTTGAAGGTGTTGTTCTTAAAAGACAAAATGGTGGAGTAAGAGAGACTTTTACTGTAAGAAAGATTTCTTTCGGTGTCGGAGTAGAGAAGATTTTCCCTGTTCATTCTCCTAGCATTGAAAAAATTGAAGTTACCAGAAAAGGTAAAGTAAGAAGAGCTAAACTTAACTACTTAAGAAATAGGGTAGGTAAGGCTGCTAAAGTCAAAGAAGCTAAATAGTAGTTTTGATAAAGGGACTGTATATTCAGTCCTTTTTATTTTCAGATACAAAAATAATAATTAAAAATACTTTTAATTGTGCTAAATATTTTGAAATTAGTGACGTTATTAAGGAAAGCATTTTTTAAGTATGAAAATTTTTGATAAGATGAGTTTAGGGCAAGTATATTTTTTATATATGACTGATGAGTTTTAAAACGAGGGATATTATGAAAACAAATAAAAATGGTAAAAACAACAACAATAAATTAACGAATAACAAAACTAACAGGAATAAAATAAGTACAAAAGATTTAAATCTTAGAACAAATGGAGAAGAAATTACGAATTCAGGGCTAAATATAAATTGGTATCCTGGTCATATGAAAAAGACTAAGGAGCAGATATTAGAAAATATCAAGCTGGTAGATGTAGTTTTGGAGATAGTAGATGCCAGAGCACCATATAGCACCAGCAATCCTGATATAGACGATATGGTAAAGAATTTACCAAAGGTTGTAGTGTTAAATAAGGAGGACTTAGCTGATGCGAATAAAACTAAGCAATGGGTCGAGTATTATAAGCAAAAAGGTCATGAGTCCGCCATGATAAATTCGTTGACGGGAAAAGGACTTAATGAACTGCTTACATCTTTAAACAATAAAGCTAAGGACTTATACGCAAAACTTGAAAGCAAGGGCAGAAGAAAAAGAGCCTTGAGGGTGATGGTGGTAGGAATTCCAAATGTAGGGAAGTCTTCCATTATAAACAGAATAGTAGGAAAGAAAAGTGCCAGAACAGGAGACAGACCGGGAGTTACTAAAGGAAAGCAATGGGTTAAGCTAAGAGGGGATTTAGAACTTTTGGATACACCGGGAGTATTGTGGCCTAAAATAGAAGAAGAAAGTGTAGCTATGAAATTAGCTTTTTTAGGCTCTATAAAAGATCAAGTTACGGAAATAGAAGAAATAGCTATAGAGCTAATTAAGTATTTAAAAGAAATAAAACCTCAGATTTTTGCTGAAAGATTTTATATAGATAAAGATATAGCTGAGATGCAAGCTATAGAAATAGCAGATGAAATTGCTTTTAAGAGAGGATATATTCTTTGTGCAAATCAGGTAGACTATTTTAGATTATCATCTTCATTGCTTATGGAGTTCAGATCAGGGAAATTAGGAACGATAACGCTTGAAAACCCTATGTCAATTTAATATTTTGTATAAAAAAAGCCTTTAGCGAAACTAAGGCTTTTTTTTATTGGTTTTTATTGATAATATTGTTATAGAATTTAAAACTGAGGTATATTATGGAAAAGTTAAGTGTAAGGGAAATTAAAGAAATAATAGAAAATATAAGCTGTGATGAATATCTGAGCTATATAAATATTTTGTCTAAAGATAGCAGGGAATCTGTAAAGAAAATTGCAATCTCTCTATCGAAAAAATTGGATAAAGTCAGAAAAGAAGAAGAGCGTCTTAAAGGTATGTTCATAATAGAAGAGGCTTTATTTGCTGAAGAATATAAAAAAGTCGGCGCATTAGATGAAGCGGGACGAGGACCGCTTGCAGGACCTGTGGTATCGGCTTGTGTCGTTTTAGATAAAAATCCTATGATAGAGGGAATTGATGATTCAAAGAAAATCAGCGAAAAAAACAGAGATAAGATCTTTGGGGAAATAGTCAGTTCAGGTATAATATATGGAATTGGGATTTCAGACAGCAGTGAGATAGATGAATACAACATTTTAAATGCAACTTTTATTTCTATGAAACGTGCTATTGCGATGGCAAGCGAAAAACCTGATTTTGTCATAGTAGATGGAAATCAGAAGATAAGAGATATAAACTATCCGCAAAGATGTATAGTGCAAGGAGATTCTAAATCCATAAGTATAGCCTGTGCAAGTATTTTGGCTAAAGTAACCAGGGACAGGATTATGAGAGAGTATGCGCAAATATATCCTCAGTATGGATTTGATAAACACAAAGGTTATGGAACGAAAGAACATATAGAGGCTATAAATAAGTATGGAACTACACCGATTCACAGGATGAGTTTTTTAAAGAATATTTATTAAGAAAAAGGTGATGTATTTTGAGAATAGACATAGGTTCTAATAGTATACGTCCGGAGCTGATACTCAATAAGACAAACATAGACTCTTTTGAGCTCAATAGCAGAGGAGAAAATGTAAGAGGTAGGGTAATAGATGTCAATCAAAATATGGTGCTTATTCAAAGTTCTACAGGCAGAGAATTTGTGGCAAATACCACTATTCCAATGGAAAATTTCATTGGAGAGGAAATGTCCTTTGCTGTGCTTTTTAATGAAGAAGGACAAGTTTTTTTAAAGCCTCAACTGGATGAAAAGAAACAAAATCTTGTCAAGGATTTAAAAGTCGAAGATTTGCTTGCGAAACTCGGAAAACAAGTCAATGCCGAAAATAAAGAGATAGTAAGACAGATGATTAAGTCGGGAATGCCTGTTACGGCAGAGAGTTTTAAAGAAGTTAAGGATTTGTCTTTATCCCTTAAAATGTTTCAAAACCAAGCTACAGGAATAACCACAGAGCAAGATGAAATGCCGCTGGATAAGATAGTTAGATTGTTTCAGGACACAAAGGAAGCTACAACAGGCATATCTAAGGAAACTACTGCAGGTGCGAGTAATATGGCTAGAGAAACTATCACTTTGCCAAAAGAATTAGGGTTAAAAGATATAATTATCTTAAAAAATCTGAATTTAGAGGTTAGCCCTAAGAATTTAAAGGCGATGGCTAACATAGAACAAAAAATAAGCAATAAAGACATAGATATCCTAGATATAAATTCTTTAATAGCAGAAAATAAAAATATACAGACAAATGCAGGTGTAAAACTCGATGATGGAAAATCTTTAGAAACTGCAAATATGGCTTCTCATAAAACGCAAGATTTGTTTGAAGAATTAGTTTTTAAAACTAAGAATGATATTTCAGGGAAAAGTGAAACTTCAAATAAATTATCAGAGGTAGACTCGGATAGAAATAGATTGCCTCAGTTGTCATCTTTGGTGGATATGGTGGTGAAAAAGCTAAATTTAAAAACTAAGCTGGGAGAAGAAGATATAAAATTGGATTTAGGGAAGATAGAAACTGAACTTGAAAAAGTGTTAGCTTCATTAGATCCGAATTCAAAAGAGGCTACGAGACTTGAAAAAGAAATTATGCCAAAGCTTGAGTTACTAAAAGACTTATCAAAAAATATATTTTATCAGGTACTTCCTTTTCAAATTGATAAATATGAGAATATAGCTCAGTATTATATGAAGAAAAACAAAAGGAGCAAGACAAGAGAAGAGGGTATAACGGTAGCATTTTCAATTGAAACGCATAGGCTTGGAAATGTTAGAGCTATGCTTAATTACAAAGATGTCAAAAATATATCTGTCAATATATCTACAGAAAGCAAAGAGGTGGAAGAAAAATTCAAAAATGCTATACCTGTGTTAAGAGAGCGATTAAACGAGATAGGGTTTACAGATGCTGTATTGTCAACTGAAATACGAAACACTGAAAACTTACAAATTTTGGATGATATAGTATATAAAAATATTGACTCAAAATCTTTTGAAACTTGGGTGTGATTATGATGAAAAGGAAAATAAAAGGAAAAGAGACTGCAGTTGCCCTAAGATATGACGTGGATGAGTATGTTGCCCCTAAGATTGTAGGAAAGGGCAAGGGAGAGGTAGCTAAAAAAATAATTGAAAAAGCCAACGAAAACAAGATACCTGTATATAAAGATGAAAAGCTTGCGAATCAACTAAGTGCGATGGAGATGGATTCTTATATTCCTGAAGAACTCTATGAGGCTGTGGCACAAATTTTAGCTTTTATTGCAGGAGTAGACTCCAATGAAATCAGATAATTATGCTAAGGGCAAGCAAGGGGAAGAGATAGCTGTAAATTATCTGATAAAAGATGGATTTGAAATACTTGACAGAAACTTTACAATAAAGTCGGCAGAAATAGATATTATCGCCTACAAAGATAGTATACTGAGTTTTATTGAGGTGAAATCCAGAACAGGAACGGATTTCGGTTATGCTTATGAGGCTGTGGATATAAAAAAACAGAATAAAATTAGAATGGCAGCTGAAGTCTACATAAATCAAACTGATCTCAATTATAAAGAAATATCATTTGACATTATAGAAATATATTTTGGCGCTAAAAATATCAATCATATAAAGGATTGTTTCTAAGGGGGCAGGTATGTTTTTTAAAATTATTTCTGCGGGGACATCGGGAATAGAAGGTTATGTAGTAGAGGTAGAGGCTGATATTACAAAGGGTTTACCGGGATTTTCGCTGGTAGGACTTCCAAATGCTGCTGTAAAAGAATCGAAAGAGAGAATTAAGTCGGCGGTTTCTAATAGCGGATTTAGGTATCCAAGCAAAAAAATCATTGTGAACTTATCTCCTGCTGATATAAAAAAAGAGGGTTCTCATTATGATTTAGCTATTGCACTTGCTATTTTAAGAGAAGTCGAGAACATACCTGATGAGAAATTTGAGGATATTGCTTTTATAGGAGAACTTTCACTTGATGGGAAACTCAAGCCTATAAAGGCTTGCACAGCTTTGATTTTAGGCTTATTAAAAAATTCTAAGATAAAAAAGGTAATTATTCCTTTTGAAAACTTTTATGAGGCATCTATGATTCCGAACGTTGAAATACTGCCTCTTAAAAGCCTAAGAGAGGTCTATGATTATCTGACAGATAACCACTCTTTAGAATATGATAAAGATTTTAAAGATATACATAAAGAAGAAACGGAAAATATACTTGATTTTAAAGACGTAAAAGGTTGCAGTTTAGTTAAAAGGGCAGCAGAAATATCGGCAGCAGGATTTCATAACTTGCTTATGATAGGTCCTCCGGGTTCAGGAAAAACTATGATAGCATCCAGGTTTAATACCATAATGACTAAACTTAATAATGAAGAATTTATTCAAGTTAGCCAGATTTACAGTTTTTTAGGTCATATTCCATCGGATATCAAAGCAAGAAAAAGACCATTTAGACAGCCACACCATACTATAACATATGCCTCTCTTATAGGCGGAGGGCATAACAGCAATCCAGGAGAAGTGGTTTTGTCACACAATGGGGTACTGTTTATGGACGAATTTTTAGAATTTGATAAGAAATTGGTAGAGGCGTTAAGGCAACCTTTAGAAGATAAAAAGGTGTCGATTTCGAGATTAAATAATAAATACACTTACCCATCCGACTTTGTTTTGGTCTGTGCGATGAACCCCTGTCCTTGTGGCAATTTTTTGAATCCATTTAAGACTTGTACCTGTAATGATAACAGGATAAAGACATATCTGTCGAGAGCGTCCACACCTGTTTTGGACAGAATGGATATTTTTGTAGAAACCTCTCCTGTTCCGTATGAAGACTTAGTGGTAGAAGCCACGGAAGAGGATTCAGCTACAATCAAAAAAAGAGTGGAAAAAGCAGTCGAAATTCAAAAAAAGAGATTTAAAAATTTTAAAATAAATTATAACAGTCAGATGAATTCAAGACAGATTACAAAATACTGTACATTATCAGAAGAAGCAAAGAATTTACTTGAAACCGCTTTTAAGAAAAGTAATCTTACTGCGAGAAGTTATCACAAAATACTAAAAGTTTCACGAACTATAGCAGACTTAGACTCCAGTGAAATAATAAATATAAATCATATAGCTGAGGCTTTGAATTTCAGGAAGACATTTCATAAATATTGGGATTAAAATTTTAGTCGAAAGGATAAACTATGAGTAGAAAAAAACTATTTTTATCGTTATTCAAAAAACTTCCGATTGAAAAACTTATTGATATTGACTCTTCTATCGCAGGAGATGATATTATTCCGAATCTTGAAGAAATGAATACTTTTCTTGAAAAATTTAAGATTGACAGAGAAATGTATTCTTCTAAATACGATTGTTTTATGCAAATAGAAGACTACATAGAGAAAAATAATCTTGAGTACTTGACGTATTTTGATGTGAAGTATCCTCGAAAGTTAAGAGAAATAGCACAAGCTCCAAGATTATTGTATTACAAAGGGAATTTAGATGTTATGGATATGATATCTATAGCTGTAGTGGGAAGCAGAAAACCGTCGAACTATGGAATATGGGCTACAAATAAATTTTTAAAAGATTTGGTATCTAGCGGTTTTTGTGTGATTAGCGGAATGGCAGCAGGAATTGATAAATTTGCCCATCAAGGAGCACTTGAAAATAACGGGAAGACTATATGTGTACTGGGCTCGTCTATAACTAAACCATACCCTAAAGCCAATTCCAGGTTGATGTACAAAGTGATTGACTCCGGTGGATTAGTTATGAGCGAATACTCGGACTTAAGCAGCATAGTCCCTGCGAATTTTGCTTACAGAAATAGGATAGTAAGCGGATTATCAGACGGTATATTGATAGTAGAGGCAGGAATGAAAAGTGGAACACTTATAACCGCTGACTATGGACTGGAGCAAGGGAAAAATATTTTTGCAATACCGGGAAATATAGACTCTGTTTCCAGTATAGGGACAAATAATCTCATAAAGCAAGGAGCTCAATTAGTAACCTCTATAAATGACATCCTGGATGTTTATGGTATAGGTTATGAAAATGTTAACATAGGTAAAGATATAGACTTGCTTTCAGAGATAGAAAAAACCATATATACTTGTATCCGAAACAAAGGACTTTGCACCGCTGATATGATAGCTATGGATACTTTGCTTAATATAAAAGATGTAACAGGTATACTTAATATCCTGGACATAAAGTCATTTATCAACTATGATGGACACGTAGCGAGTATAAAAACATAAGATGTATTGAAATAATTTACCATATAATATATAATTCATAGGGCATTTTAAATTATTTGAGGTGAAACAATGGGAAAAAATTTGGTTATCGTAGAATCTCCTGCGAAAGCTAAGACGATTGGAAAATTTCTAGGGAAAAACTATACGGTTAAAGCCTCTGTAGGTCATATTCGAGATTTGCCAAAAAGCAAATTAGGTGTAGATATAGAAAACGATTTTGAACCACAGTATATCACGATACGAGGAAAAGGAAGTATAGTAAGCGAATTAAAAAAACAGGCGAAAAAATCAGATAAAGTATACTTGGCAACCGACCCGGATAGAGAGGGAGAGGCTATTTCGTGGCATCTTGCTTATTTGCTTGGTCTAAATGAAGATGACGATATAAGAATAGAATTTAATGAAATAACAAAGGATGCAATAAAAAAAGCTATTAAAAATCCAAGAAAAATAGATAAGCCTCTAGTAGATGCCCAGCAGGCCAGAAGAGTAGTAGACAGGCTTGTGGGATATAAAATCAGTCCGATTTTATGGGCGAAGATAAGAAAAGGTCTAAGTGCAGGTAGAGTTCAATCCGTAGCTACCAGACTTATCTGCGATAGGGAAAACGAAATAAACTCTTTTATACCTGAGGAATATTGGACGATAGACGCTATTGCTCAGGTTGATAAAAAAAACAAAGTAGAGTTTAAGTTTTATGGAGATGAAAAAAGAAAAATAGAATTAGGAAATAAAAACGAAGTAGATAATATTTTAAAAGCTATTGAGAAGAAAGATTTAACGGTAACCTCCGTAGAAAGAAAAGAAAGAAAAAGACTTGCACCAAAACCTTTTACTACAAGTTCATTGCAACAAGAGGCATCAGGAAAGCTAGGCTTTAGTACTAAAAAGACTATGATAGTAGCTCAGCAACTTTATGAAGGGGTAGATATAAAAGGCAGAGGAAGTCTTGGGCTTATAACCTATATCAGAACGGACTCAGTAAGAATATCTGATGAGGCTCAAGAAAATGCAAAAAACTACATCCTTGATAATTATGGAAAAAATTATTTTAAAAAATATCAAAATAGTTCTAAATCAAAAAAGAAAATTCAGGATGCCCACGAATGTATCAGACCGTCTTATGTGGATTTATCTCCGGATGAGATAGAAGATTCGCTTTCTAAAGAACAGTTTAAACTGTACAAGCTGATCTGGGAGAGATTTATAGCGTCTATGATGGCAGATGCAATTTATGATTTTCAAAATATAAATGCATTGATAGATAAATATTTTTTCAAAACGAGTGGATCAAAACTAAAATTCGACGGTTTTCTTAAAGTATATAGTTTTAGTTCTGTAGATGAGAATATTTTACCCGAGATGAAAGAAAATGATATTTTCCCTGTAAAAAAAATAGACCCGAAACAACATTTCACTCAACCGCCTCCACGCTATAGTGAGGCTGCTTTGGTAAAGACTTTGGAGGAACTGGGAATAGGAAGACCCAGCACCTATGCACCTACTATTTCGACTATACTGCAAAGATGCTATGTAGAAAAAAAAGGAAACTCCTTAATTCCTACAGAGCTTGGTTTTATAGTGACTGAACTGATGAGTGAAAACTTTAAAGAAATCGTAGACTATAAATTTACTGCAGATATGGAAAATAATTTAGATAAAATAGAAGATGGAGAAGTGAAGTGGCAAAATATAGTTAAAGATTTTTACTTCCCGTTAGAAGAGTCTATTGAAAAAGCTGTTGATAATATAGAAAAGGTAATTTTAGAAGAAAAAACCGACGAGATATGCGATATCTGCGGCTCTGAAATGGTAATTAAATTTGGCAGATTTGGAAAATTTATAGCGTGCAAAAGATATCCTGAGTGTAACGGCACTAAGGCTATACTCGAAAAAATAGGAGTGAAATGTCCGCAGTGTAGCGAGGCAGAGGTGATAGTTAGAAAAACTAAAAAAGGAAGAAATTTTTATGGCTGTGCTAACTATCCGAAATGCAAGTTTGTTTCGTGGGATAGACCAAATGGAGAAAAGTGTCCAAAATGTAATTCATTTTTAATTATAACCGAAGATAAAAAATCTGAAAAAATAAAGTGTTCAAACAAAGAATGCAAGTATCAAGAATAGGTAAAAAGCTTGAATATTTTCAAAAATTATGATACTATTCTCCTTAATATCAGAACACTTTAGAAAATTTTTAAAATTCAAAAAATAGCAGTGAATTCTCTAATGTAGAAAATAAAATTGTTCGATGTAATCAGGGTGTTGAATTATAAAGGAGAGAATGAGAAATGTCAAGCTTACTGTTAGAAAAAACTAGGAAAATCAATAAAATTCTTCAAAATGCAGGTTTAAATCCTGTGTCGTTTGTTGAACTTAGCAAAACACTAAAGGATATATTAAACGCAAATGTGTATATAGTAAGCTCTAAGGGGAAAGCACTCGGAGTGGAACTTACTCATATTTCTGACAGTTCTACTATTATAGATGAAAAAACAGGAGAAGAAAGATTGCCTGACGGCTATATAGAGTCGATAAATCGCATATTTGAAACGATATCGAATCTAACACAAGATAAGCTGCTAGAAGTTTTTACAGACGATGTAAAAAGCTATGAAAAATATGCCACTATAGTACCTATAATGGGAAGTGGTCAAAGGCTGGGAACCCTCATTTTATCAAGATATGACAGCAGATTTTCAGATGAAGATTTGATACTTGCAGAGTATAGTGCTACAGTAGTGGGGCTTGAGATATTAAGAGCGAGAAGTGAAGAATTAGAAGACGAGATGAGAAGCAAGGCAGTAGTTAAGATGGCTATAGAAACTTTGTCATATTCAGAACTCGAGGCAGTAGAGCATATATTTAAAGAACTTGATGCTGACGAAGGACTTTTAGTTGCCAGTAAAGTAGCCGATAGAGTAGGGATTACTCGCTCCGTGATAGTAAATGCACTTAGAAAACTTGAAAGTGCCGGAGTAATTGAGTCACGTTCTCTTGGTATGAAAGGAACTCATATTAAAATTTTAAATGATAAGTTACTTGAAGAACTCAAGAAAAATAAAAATTGATGTTTTAAACTCGGATATTTACCCGAGTTTTTTTATCTTGAATTGTTTTTTAGAGATATTATTTTAATAGATAGTTGCTGTTTTATCTAAAAATTTTTGTGATAATTGAAATAAAAAGACATATTATAAAAATATCATATACGAAATTGAGATTTAATCATTAAAAGGAGAGGTTTGATATGAAAAAACCGCTTGCAGATATAGTAAGACCTAAAAAAATTGAAGAGATAGTCGGTCAGGAGCATTTGACAGGAAAAGATGGAGTGCTTTTTAGGGCAATAGAAAAAAATACTATACATAATATGATATTTTATGGACCGCCGGGAGTAGGGAAAACCAGTGTAGCAAATGTAATTGCGAATTCCTGTAACAAATCTATTCATATGTTAAATGCAACTTACACAAAAACAGAAGAAGTGAAAGAGATACTAAAAAGCTCTAAGCTAAAAACTTTTGACAGCAAAGAAATTATATATATAGATGAAATTCAGAATTTTAATAAAAAACAACAGCAAATTCTCCTTGATTACATTGAAAAAGGAGATATAGTTCTTATAGCCAGTACGACAGAAAATCCTTATCAGTATGTATATAAAGCACTTCTTAGCAGGTGTTTTGTGCTTGAGTTTATGCAGTTGAAACATAAAGATATAAAAAAAGGTATAAAGACTTTAATTGCCTCGCTCAAAGATGAGAATCATACAATTAGCATAGACGAGATAGCCTTAGATAACATAGCCCATTATGCAGATGGAGATATGAGAAAGGCAGTTAATTTAATAGAGTTAATACTTCAACTTTATGAAGACAATGATGAAATTGATATCAGTTTAGGACTTTTGAAAAAATTGAATATATCGAAACAACTTATGTACGATATAAGTGGGGACAGTCATTATGATATTTTAAGCGCTTTTCAAAAATCTATAAGAGGAAGTGATGCTGATGCTTCACTTCACTATTTGGCAAGGTTAATTAAATCAGATGATTTGAAATCTATATGCAGAAGATTGCTTGTGATAGCCTCTGAAGATGTGGGACTGGCGTATCCAAATGCTGTTTCTATAGTAAAAAATTGTGTAGACAGTGCTCTTCATGTAGGTTTTCCTGAGGCGAGACTGCCTCTTGCTCAGGCTGTAATTTTACTAGCTACCTCTCCTAAATCCAATTCTGTTATCAAGGCGATAGACGCTGCTATGATGGATTTAGAAAGATATTCTGTAGGAGACATTCCTGTTCATTTAAAAGATGCACATTATTCCGGAGCAAAGGATTTAAACAGAGGAGTTGACTATAAGTATCCGCATAGTTACGAAAATAATTATGTGAAACAACAATATCTGCCTGATGTTATAAAAGACAGAGTATACTATGAAGCTCAGAATAACAAATTTGAAAATAGCATTAAAAACTATTGGAAAGATATTAAAAACTATTTATAAAATTTTTTAAAAATTTATTTAAAAAAGTTGTTGCATTGTGAGATTGAATTTGATATAATCTCCTCGTTAGTCAATTTGTTGCTAACTATGAGTTTTACTCATAAACATAAGAGCATTGGGGTTGATGTTCGCTCACAACCTTGGTGCTTTTTTTCTTTCAATTTTTTATACAAAAAATATTTGACAAAAAATATTTACTGTTATATAGTTTGATTATAAAATAATTTGACAATCAAACTATTTCATAATCAAACTATATACCTTGGAGGAGTTATGCAAATAAATCAAATAAAAGAGTTGGCAACGCTAATGAATAGTACGGGGCTTAGCGAGATAGAGCTTAAAATTCCGGGAATGGAAATAAAACTAAAAAAACAGGGCTCGTCTACTAACATCACTTCGATACCTGTTGCGGAAGAGGCAGTTGAAATTACTTCCATATACAATGAACCCAAAACTGAAGTCAAAGAAAACAAGAGTGTCAACAATAAAGAAATAAAGTCTCCTATAGTAGGGACTTTTTACAGCAGTCCATCTCCGGATTCACCTGCCTATGTAAAAGTAGGAGACAGAGTAAAAAAAGGCGATGTGCTGTGTATTATCGAGGCTATGAAGATGATGAATGAGATAGAGGCAGAGGTAGATGGAAAAATAATTGAGATATTGGTAGAAAACGAATCCGCTGTTGAGTTCGGACAGCCGTTATTTCTCATAGAGGGAGTTTAGGCTTATGTTTACGAAAGTGCTCATAGCTAATAGAGGCGAGATTGCTGTAAGAGTAATCAGAACTCTTAGAGAGATGGGAATAGCAAGCGTAGCAGTCTATTCGGAAGCTGATAAGGGAAGTCTTCATGTTCAGCTTGCGGATGAAGCTGTGTGTATAGGCCCTGCGAAATCTAAAGATAGTTACTTAAACAGTATGAATATATTAAGTGCTGCACTTACTACGGGGGCACAGGCTGTTCATCCGGGGTTTGGATTTCTTTCAGAAAATGCAAAGTTTGCAAAGATGTGTGAAGAATGTAACCTGACTTTTATAGGACCTTCTTGGAAACTCATAAACAAAATGGGAGATAAATCTAAGGCGAAAGAAATGATGAGAGCCAGTAAAATTCCGGTAATTCCCGGTTCCGACGGTATAGTAAAGGATATAACAGAAGGTAAGAAAATAGCAAATAAAATAGGCTATCCTGTTATGATAAAGGCTGCTGCCGGTGGCGGTGGCAAGGGTATGAGAATGGCCACATCGGAAAAAGACTTTGAAAATGCATTTAAAAGTGCAGGTTCTGAAGCAAAAAATGCTTTTGGAGATGATGGACTTTATATAGAAAAGGTAATCGTAAATCCGAAGCATGTGGAAGTTCAGCTTTTGGCAGATAAATTCGGAAATGTAATACACTTAGGCGAAAGAGATTGTTCAGTACAAAGAAAAAATCAAAAAATGATAGAAGAGGCTCCTTGTGCAGTGATAAGTGATAAACTTAGGAAGTCTATAGGAAAGGATGCAGTAGCGGCGGCAAAGGCTGTAGGTTATGAAAATGCAGGAACTATAGAATTTCTTTTAGACAAAGACGGAAACTATTATTTTATGGAGATGAATACGAGAATTCAAGTGGAACATAGTTGATAAATGACTTTA
>JBHASY010000008.1:0-8993 GCA_041831635.1 Acetoanaerobium sp.
CTTTGTTAATAGCTTTATTCACTAATTTTATGAACCTGTGGGATTTAAGACCTGGAAGAGCAATTAAGGTATTTTCTTTAATTTCTATTATCGGAATGTTTTTATCCGGATCTTATCTTCAATACTATTTTGTTTTATTTATATGCCTAAGTCTTATGTATATAAAAGGAGATTTAGGCGCAAAGTATATGCTGGGAGATACAGGGTCAAATTTACTTGGTGTATTTTTAGGAATATCTTTTGCCATAGATATGGATTTTTACCATAAAGTAATTCTAGTGGTTTTCCTTGTAGTAATGCACATACTTGCAGAGAAAATTTCTTTTTCAAAGATAATTGAAAAAAATGTTTTATTAAATAAACTTGATATGATGGGAAGATAAAAATGAATAGTTTATCGCTAAGCACAGGTATAGTCACAGATATAATTAAATCGTTTGAAGATTATCAAGAAATAATAGTAAAAACAGAGAGTAAGATTAGAAAAACTATCAATTATCCTATGTTTACAGGTTTTGCGAACATAGGAGATAGTGTAGCAATAAACACTACAGCGGTAGAACTTAGTTTAGGTACAGGTGGGTATGATTTTGTAGTTTTTAACTACTCTGTTAAATGCAAGGGCTTTGATGAAACATCCGGGCATATAATGAAACTAAGATACACTCCATACCAATTCAAAACTTTTTCAGTTGAAGAGCAAGACAGCAAATATCACTTGGAAATGGAAAAGTTTAAAACATTGAATAAGTTTCCAATTGTAGTAGGAACTCTTCACAGCCAGGTATCGGTATTTTTTGAAGCATATAAATATTTGTCAAAAATTGACGCCACAAAGGTGTACATAATGACTGATGCGGCAGCACTGCCTATAAGTCTGAGTAATAATATAAGAGTATTAAAATCTGAAAAAATAATAGATTATACTATTACGGCAGGGAATGCTTTTGGTGGAGATTTTGAGGCTGTGAATATATATTCAGCAATAGTGTTTGCATACGAAATTTTGAAAGCTGATGTGATTATGATATGTATGGGACCCGGAATAGTGGGTACAGGAACAAGGTATGGATTTTCGGGAATTGAACAAGGATATATTTTAGATGCTGTAGAAAAACTTGGAGGAACATCTGTTGCACTTCCTAGAATAAGTTTTTCAGATTTGAGAGATAGGCATAAAGGCTTAAGTCATCATAGTATTACTATTTTGAAAGACATAGTAAATTCAAGATGTATAGTGCCATATAGCCTTACAGACCTAGAAAAAGATAGTTTTGTAACTAAACAAATTAAGGAAAATCGGCTGGATTTAAAACATAAAATTATAAACACTAAAGGATACAAGTATAGTGAAATTGTAGGTAAATTTATAGTAAAACCGAAATCTATGGGCAGGACATATACACAAGAGCCTCATTTGTTTGATGCTTGTATATCTGCTGCAGAATTTGTTTTAGGAGGATAATCTGATGCAAAATCAAAATATGCCGGAGCAAACAGTATCGACTAGAGATATTTTCACAGGAAAGGTAATAGCAGTTAAAATAGCTACTGTTGAGATCAAAGACCAGAAATATTCTCAGCGTGAAATAGTTACTCATCCCGGTGGAGCTTGTGTAGTTGCAGTTAACGAGGCTAAAAAAATTATATTAGTAAAGCAGTTTAGAAAACCAATAGAAAATTACACTGTAGAACTTCCGGCAGGGAAACTCGAAAGCAATGAAGAGCCTAAAGTGTGTATCAAGAGAGAACTTTACGAAGAAACAGGGTATACACCTAAGGATATTAAGTTTATCCAATCATTTTATACATCACCCGGATTTTCTACAGAAAGAATTTATGTCTATTTTGCTAATGTAAAAGAAAAAAATGAACCTAAACCTGAAGACGATGAGATGATAGAAGTTTTAGAAGTATCTTTGGAAGAGGCTTTAGAAATGATAAAAAGAAATGAAATTTCAGATGCGAAAACAATAATAGGAATAAATTGGTTAAAGGATAACAAAAACGAACTTCTTTAAATGAAAACGGTAAATAGTTATGTGTTGAAAAAAGAGGTGCTATATGAAAACCATTGATATTATAAAGAAAAAAAGAGATGGAATGGAGTTAACTGAAGCGGAAATAGATTTTATAATAGATGGATACACTAACGATCTGATTCCTGATTATCAAATATCAGCATTACTTATGGCTATATATTTTCAAAAAATGAATAAAATGGAAACTGTATATCTAACTCAATCTATGATAAATTCAGGAGATAGAATAAACTTGAGTGAAATAGATGGAATAAAAGTAGATAAACACTCTACAGGTGGGGTAGGAGATAAAACCACCATAGCTTTGGCACCTATAGTTGCAAGTCTTGGAGTACCTGTAGCAAAGATGTCAGGAAGAGGTCTAGGGCATACCGGCGGGACTTTAGATAAGCTGGAGTCTATCACAGGCTTTTCAACTGCTTTAGAAAAAGAAGATTTCATAAGATCTGTAAATCAATCTAAAATAGCTATAGCAGGTCAGACAGGGAAGATTACGCCTGCTGATAAAAAATTATATGCACTAAGAGATGTAACTGCAACTGTGGATAATGTATCGCTAATTGCCAGCAGTATAATGAGCAAAAAATTAGCCTCCGGTGCAGATGCAATCGTTCTCGATGTAAAAACAGGAAGTGGAGCTTTTATGAAAAACCTAGAAGATTCGTTTTCTCTTGCTAAAGAAATGGTGGATATAGGTAATCAAATGGGGAAAAGCACTATGGCAGTTATCACGGATATGGATCAACCTTTAGGAAATGCTGTAGGGAATTCTCTTGAGGTCATCGAGGCTATAGAAACTTTAAAAGGAAATGGCCCCAGTGATTTTTATGAGTTATGTGTAAATTTAGCTATTCATATGATTATTTTAGGAAGAATAACTGATAATATCAACGAGGCAAGAAAGTTGATAGAAAATTCTATTTCTAGTGGTTTAGCTTTAAGAAAACTAAAAGAATTGATTAAAAATCAAGGAGGAAATCCTGAGGTTGTAAGTGATTACAGCTTATTTAGACAAGCTGACAACAAAACAGAAGTTAAATCAGTAAAAACAGGGTATATTAAATGTATAAATGCCGAAATGATAGGAAGAGCAGCATTAGCAGTAGGAGCAGGAAGAGAAACTAAGGAGTCTAAAATAGATTTAAGTGCAGGGATACTTCTCAATAAAAAAATTGGAGATAAGATAGATTTTGATGAGGTCTTAGCTATAGTTCATCATAATGATATAGGAAAATATGAAGAGGCTAAAGAGTTAATTCTGTCGGCATATATTATTTCTCAGGAAAAGATTGAGAAAAAGAAACTGATTCATGGTTTGGTTTTAAAAGATGAGATTGTTAAATATTAGAGGTATAGGTGACTAAATGAAAAATATTAGGAAGTTTTTTGTTTTTACTTTGATTTTGATAGGAGTTATATTAGGTGGACTTTTTATTTTTTATAAGTCCTCGCTTTCTCCTGTATCAAATGGCGATGACTTAATCGAAGTTGATATTTTAGATGGAATGAGTTTAAAAAAAGTAGCGGGGCTTTTAGAGGAAAGTAATGTCATTAAGAATGATACAACATTTTTAATTTATGCAAGACTCAACTCACTTGAAAATGTAAAAAGCGGGAGTTATGCTTTTAAGCAGTCACAAAGTGTAGATGAAATATTACAACTGTTAAATAAAGGCTCTAAACCTTTAGGAACAAAGGTAACTATACCGGAAGGATATGAAATAAGGAATATAGCAGAAAAACTTGCAAGTGAAAAAATAACTGATTTTGATTCTTTTATGAGTGCTACAAATGAAATTGATGTATATAAAGCTCAATATGAATTTTTAAATAGTGAAGATATAATATCTTTAGAGGGTTTCTTTTTTCCGGATACATATTATATATCTAAAGGAACTACAAACGAGCAAATAATCAAAATGTTTTTAGATAGATTTGCAGAGGTTTATGAAAATGAGCAACTGGAGAGCAAAATAGAGGCAAGTGGATTGAATATAAATGAATTTATTACTCTTGCATCTATAGTTGAAAGAGAGGCTGTGAAAAAAGAAGAAAGACCGATAATTGCAGGAGTTTTTTATAATAGATTAGATATTCAAATGCCACTTCAATCTTGTGCTACAGTGCAATATATTTTGCAAGAGAGAAAACCTGTGCTGTCTATAGCGGATACCAAGATAGATTCTCCATATAATACCTATTTAATTGAAGGGCTACCTCCTGCGCCGATAGCATCTCCGGGACTGGATTCTATATTTGCCACTGCAAATCCGCAGCAGACTGATTTTATATATTTTGTTGCTAAGGGTGATGGAGGACATGAGTTTTCTAAGACATATGAGCAACACTTACAAGCTAAGAAGAAATATATGGGTGAGTAATATTATTATTCACCTGTATTAAATTAAATAGGAGAAAACAATGTATATATTAGACGGTATAGATCATAATATTGTAAATGATTTTATAAATAATCTGCCATTTGGTAAAAGCAATTTAATTAAGAACTTATATCAATATGCACTGGATAATAAAATTCCGATAATAAAGGATGATGTAGCAAGCTTTATAAGAAATATTTTGTTAGCAAAGAAACCTGAAAAAATTTTAGAGATTGGAACAGCAATCGGATATTCATCTGTATTTATGGCTGAGACCTTATGTGGAAATTGTATTATTGATACTGTTGAAAAAAACGAAACTATGTACGATATTGCTAGGAAAAACATAGAAATATCAGGGTATAAAATAAATATTGTTCATGGGGATGCCTTAGATGAAATAAGTAAATTGGATAATACTTATGATTTTGTATTTATAGATGCAGCTAAAGGACATTATAAGGATTTTTTTGAACTTATTATCCCGAAATTAAACAAAGATGCGATAATAATAGGGGATAATATACTCTATAAAGGACTTGTATGTATTCCTATAAATGAGGTTTCAAAAAGACAAAGAACCATCGTTAGAAATATGAATTCATTTATCGAGTATATCTACTCTAATGATAAAATAAGGACAAGTATATTG
The DNA here is from genome assembly GCA_041831635.1 of Acetoanaerobium sp. Taxonomy (GTDB): domain Bacteria; phylum Bacillota; class Clostridia; order Peptostreptococcales; family Filifactoraceae; genus Acetoanaerobium. The sequence goes on from JBHASY010000008.1 coordinate 5,076, forward strand.
CCAATCGGAGATGGTTTGATGGTAAGTAATATTATAGGAAATCTGTAGATTTATACGTTATTGTGAAAATGAAAAAAAGAGTACACAAGACAAACATATATTAACTCTTTATGCGAAATTTTAGTTTTGACTCTCTTCGTATTTTTAACAAAACTAGGCAAGACTGTTCCTATATGTTTGCATATGTTTATAATAGAATTTTTATTTTAAATTATATATTGAAAGGTTATAGGTGGTTTTTTGAAAAAAGTTGAATTATTGGCTCCTGCCGGAGATTTAGAAAAATTAAAAATGGCTGTTATTTATGGGGCAGACGCTGTTTATATAGGTGGAGAAAGGTTTGGACTTAGGGCAGCATCAAAGAATTTTAGCGAAAATGAAATGCTCGAAGGAATAAACTTTGCACATAAATATGGGAAAAAAGTATATGTTACCTGCAATATAATTCCACACAATGAGGATTTAGCCGGAGCACCTGAATATTTTAAATATTTAGAAAGCATAGGAGTGGATGCAATTATCATTTCGGATCCCGGATTTTTGCTTATAGCAAAGGAAACTGTTCCAAATATGGAACTGCATTTAAGCACTCAAGCAAACACCACTAATTTCAGCAGTGCGAAGTTTTGGCACTCACAAGGAATAAAAAGAATAGTAACTGCAAGAGAATTATCGTTAGAGGAATTAAAAGATTTTAAAAAAAATATCCCATCTACTCTCGAGTTAGAAGCATTTGTTCATGGAGCTATGTGTATTTCATACTCGGGAAGATGTTTGATTAGCAACTATCTTACCTCTAGAGATGCAAACAGAGGAGAGTGTGCTCAGCCATGCAGATGGAATTATGCTTTGATGGAAGAAAAGCGTCCTGGAGAGTTTTATCCCGTAGAACAAGACGAAAGAGGAACATATTTTTTTAATTCTAAGGATTTATGTCTTATAGAATATATTCCGGAGTTAATAAATGCAGGTATTGACAGCTTAAAAATAGAGGGAAGAATTAAGACTTCATATTATGTTGCAACTGTAGTTAGGGCATATAAAATGGCTATAGATGCTTATTATACTAGTCCTGAAAATTGGAAATTTGATAAGAGTTGGATGGCTGAACTTATGAAAGTAAGTTATAGGGATTTCACTACTGCATTTTTTAACTCTGATGATACTTCTGAATCCCAAAACTACGGTTCGAGTTCTTATATAAGAAATTTTGATTTTGTAGGTTTGGCAAAAAGCTCTACTGATAATGAAGGATACGCACTGATAGAGCAAAGAAATAAGTTTTCAAAAGGAGAAAGTATTGAGATTATAGGACCTGACAGCAGTGTGGTTTTAAGTTCTAAGATATTGGAGATCAAAGATAAAAATGGGAATATATTAGAGTCTTCGAATGTGCCAAAACAAGAAATCTACGTAAAATTAGAAGTACATGTAAAAGAAAATTATATTTTGAGAAGAGAAGTTGAAAATATTGATTTATAATATATATTTTTTAGCTGTATTTTTTTATGAATAAAAAAGTAAATATCCTTGATATAATGATATGCTCCACATATAGCAGAGTTTAAATAATAAAATGTTCTATATGAAAGGAGCATACCACTTACATCATTGGTGTTTAATATTATTGTTTTAAACTTTCTAAAAGACAGATATAATTTTTATGGATTATCAAATATCGGCACTGCACCATCTTCGTCAGATGGTAATGGTGCTTCTGGTGAAATTTGATTGTTTTGATTATCATTGTTTGAACTTGTATCATTGTTATTATTATCATTATCTGGAGTTACAGTGTTGTCTCCATTTGAGTCTTGATTATTAGGTGTTACTGTATCTTCTCCTGTAGTATCATCAGAGAATAAATCATCTTCGGTTAAATCATCTTCAGCAGGAGTGTTATAGTTATTATGAACATGACAGTAATCAGTAGGTTCGGTTCCCTCTTTAAAAAGTTCTGTAGTAGCTGTTCCTGCTCTACTACAAGCTTCTGTAAGCAATTTCCCTGAGGATTTACAAACAGTTAATTCTACTATTCCGTTTGGCTTATCAAAAGGTTTATCAGATAGATTTTGGTGTACCTGCTCCATTACATTTTTCCACAGTCTGGCAGACATAGCACTTCCGTCTGACAACTCTGTTGGCATATCCGTTCCTATCCACGTAGCTGCTGTATAGTATGGAGTAAATCCCACAAACCAAGCGTCTTTCTTGTCTGAAGTTGTTCCTGTTTTTCCCGCTGTAGTGATATTTGAAAGTCTGGCATTTTTCCCTGAGCCGTTTATAGTGGCAGTTCTCAACATATCTCCTAAAATATACGCAGTCTGAGGGTCTGTAATTTCTTTACCTACATTCCTGTTATCTAAGACAATATCTCCATTAGAATTTTCAATTCTAGTAAAAAATATAGGTCTTGACTGAATTCCTTTATTGGCAATAGCAGTGTATGCCGAGGTAATTTCAAGAGGTGTAAGCCCTTTTGTCATACCACCTAATGTAAGAGATAAATTTTCATCATTAACTCTTGAATTTTGATCTCTGGTTACAATAGTAGTAATACCCATATTCTGCAAGTAGTTAATCATAAGTCTTATAGACTGTTCAGGTGTCGCAGCGAGACTTTCTCCTATTTTTACTGCACCTACATTTGATGAGCGTTCAATCAGTTGTCTCACTGTAGATGGGCCATAATAAGAACCTACGTTTTTAGGCCAATATCCGCCTTTACCATCCGGTCTTGGGGAGTCGTCAAAAACATCAGCAGCAGTTATTCCTTTTGACAATGCAGGCAGATACACTGCAAGAGGTTTTATCGAAGAACCGGGTTGTCTAGGATTTAAAGCTCTGTTGTAAATTCTATTTCCTCCTATTCCTCTTCCGCCGATAAGACCTTTGACTTCACCTGTATATTGATCCATTATAACCATAGCGCCTTGAGGCTGGACTACACCATTTTCGTCAGTATATGAGCCTGGAAAATTTTTGCTGTTTTCAAATTCTTTTTCTAATATTCTTTGAATATTGGTATCTAGAGTAGAATATATCCTTAAACCACCATTGTATAAAACATCGGTAGCTTCATCTTCCGTATATCCTTTTTGCATAAAAGCTAAGATAACATCTTGTTTTAACTTATCCATAAAATAAGTTGAAATTCCCTGTTCTTTTTTCTTTCCAATTTTTATTACTATTTCGTAATTTAGGGCTTCCTGATATTCAGAATCAGTTATATAACCTAATTCATTCATTTTATAAAGAACAGTTTCCTGTCTTTTTTTAGACTCCGGGTTTAAAACCGCTTTTCTTAAATAGACATCACCTTTTTTAAGTAGATTGTAATCAAAATTATCAATTTTCCCTATACTCAAAGCTTTTTCATAGATTTTTAAATCATTTTCGGTAGGGATAGGAGTTTCTTCAGAGCTGGGAAGAACAATGATTTGTAAATCAGATAAATCCTCATTGACATCTATAGGTGAAGTTACATAAGGAGAAAATTTATAAGGATATTTGGTTATCCCTGCAATCATAGCACATTCAGCCAAATTCAGTTCAGATACATCTTTTGCAAAATATGTCTGTGCAGCAGCCTGAACACCTATAGCTCCTCTTCCAAGTGACATAGTATTAAGGTAAGCGTGAAGTATCTGGTCTTTACTAAGTTGTTTCTCTATTTCTAAGGCATAATATGCATCTTTTATCTTTCTGGTAATATCTTTTTCAGGAGATGTATAAAGATTTTTAGCAAGCTGCATAGTTATGGTAGATGCACCTTGGGCAAAACTTCTGGTTTTAATATCATATATAAGAGCTCCGCCAATTCTCTTTATGTCAACACCGGGGTGCTTATAAAATCTTTCATCTTCTATTGCAACTACAGCTTCTTGTAAATATTTAGGAATTTGACTTAGAGGGACA
>JBHASY010000009.1:0-13075 GCA_041831635.1 Acetoanaerobium sp.
AAAAACAAATTGTTATTACAAAAAATAGATAGAAAAAACCCCAACAGCTCACCGTACAAAGTAAACCTATTGGGGTTGTAGCATAAGCTACCGTGCAAGTATATTATAGCACAACCCCTATTGATATCACAATAGGAGGATTTCAACAAATGAATAATTTAATGGTGTTTGAGGGAAGAAAAGTAGAAGTAATTGAATTGCAAGGGCGTATTTTATTCAATCCTTATCATGTAGCAGCGATTTTAGGAATTAAGAATGTAAGAGAAAATCTAAGAAATTTCAATGAAAATCAAGTGATTAAGTTAACTAAATCAATTGTCAGTAGTACTGACAATTTAGTAATCCCAACGGCTGGGAAACTGTTTCTAACCGAAAGCGGTGTGTATAAGCTGATATTCAAAAGTAGAAAACCGGAAGCAGAAAAATTTTCTGACTGGGTAACTGATGAGGTGTTACCAAATATAAGAAAAACAGGCTCATACGGTGTATCAGTCACAGGCAATGACGAGGTTATAAAAATGCTTGCTATGTCCCAAAAGAATATGATGGATATGATAGGTCAGCTTTCTATGACACTTCAGGCTATGGCAGGGAGTTTTGCTCAGGTATCCGAGCAAAAGTATAGGGACAGTGAAAGTTCTATGAATATTCAGGGTATAGACAAGTTAATAGAGGGTCAATCTGCAAGGAAAAAATATAAGGTACTGTTACTTCCTAAAGAGGTACTGGAAGTGGTAAATATACTGCTATCACAAGATGACAGGAATTTTTCCTTTATATCGAGGTATTTATATAAAAGAGGATATAATGTGTCTAATGTGGCAGTGTCAAACTATTTTTATAATATATTTAGGGGGTAGAGGGGATGTGTGAAAAGGAAATGATGGATATAGCAGGAAGTATTTTTAAAGAGTTTTTTCAAATATATTGGATGCACAGACTCTTCTTGGTTCTAATGAAAGGACAAGAAAGTATTACGATGAGTATAGAAGTTTTTCGGATGAGTATAAAAGTAAGTTATCTTTTGATGATGTGATTATGTATGAGGAAATGATGGTAAATTATGAACAAGGGATAGGGATATCGGCTTTTTTACTGGGTTTTAGTATGTGTATGAGGATGTCGAAAGGGATAGAGGAAGATAGGTTTGTTTCAAGTTTTTTGGATTTGATGAAAGTTTGACGGTTTTTATGTGAAATAGAACTAAGGATAGGTCGCCGGGTTTTGGCGGCTTATTTTTTATTAAAGTAGTTTAAAAGACGGATAAATTTTAAATGAGGTAAACTGTTACTATGATGGATATGGTAACAGTTTTTTTTATACTCAAAAAGGCAGTTATGCAAGTAAGTTATGTTTTGTTTATGCCTTTGCCGGTATATGTTTTGTTATGTTTAAAATTATGTGTACATAAATGTAAAGTGTGATGATTGTAAATGTATTTTATTTATTAAAAATCGTAATTTTTAAAATATAAAAGGGAAGATATAGTGAGGTATGGTATGGGAAACTGGAAAGATGAGGCATACAGGCTTTATTTTGATGAGAAAAGAAAGATAAATGAGATTTCTCTTATTTTAGGTAAGAGCAGGCAAAGTGTGTCTGCTTTTTTAAATTCTAAGGATATAGAAGCAGAAAAGAAGAGGCGAAAAAAGGAGTCAAGGCAAAGGCAAAAAAAGTCAAACAGGGATAATATGAAAAGGGTAAGGAAAAAAAGTAATGCTGCTTTGGAGTCTGCTCTTATTAAAAGGCAGCATATTGTTGATGTCGGTGTGCTGTCTAGGGAGAGGTTTTTTGATGAATATTAAGAAGATGAAGTGACAGTTAAAATGAAAAAACGCAAAACTTGTAAAGTGCGTATAAGGCATAGAATAGGTCAATTTGTTATAAGAGGGGGCAATAAATGATGAGTTTGGAGCAGATTGCTATGCTTGCAATTTCTTCTGTAGTGGGAATAGCTTCATATTATTTTAAGAAAAATTCAGACCGACTTGACAAGGCGGACGAGCAGCTAAATACAAAGATAGAAAGTGTGGAAAAGGAGCTGTCCGAGTATAAGCTAGAGGCTGAGAGGAGTTTTGTCAGTAAGGATGAGTTTATAAGATCTATCAGTAATATAGATAAGAAGCTGGATAAGATTTACGATGAGGTTATGAAGTCTTCATCTTGCACGAAAGGAGCTAGTATATGATAAGTAAGGAAACTATGATGAGTAAGAAATATAGAGGGGAGATTATGAGGGTGCTGGCACTTTTTTACCCTACTCCGATTTCTGTAAAGCAGATAAGGATGGCGCTGCTTGAGTATGGAATTTCTAACGGTGCCAGTGTATCTAAGCATCTGCAATATCTTGTAGATAAGAATTATATTGATGTGGATAAAGGGTTTTCTGAGGATTTTAAGGATGAGCATTTGCTAAGACTTAGTCCTAAGGGTGTGGATTTGATAGAAGGTAGCGTAAGTGATTCTGCCATTTATCTATAGTAAGGAGGTTTATACTATGGATAAGGAGTTCAAAAAACATAGAAAGTATAACAAGATATATTCTCTTCCTGAGGATATAAAAAGTCAGCTTGATGATATGCTCCTGGATACTTCTAATACTTATGTAATAATATCGGAGTTTTTAAAAGAAAACGGTTATGATATTTCTAAATCCACTGTAGGCAGATATGCTCTTGAAACTCATAAGCTATCTGCAAGACTGCTCGAGGCTAGAGCTCAGGTTAATGAGCTTGTGAAACTTGCTAAGGAAAGTAATGACAGTGAGAATATTACAGAGGGTGCTATGCAAATAGCAACTGTTAAGCTGACGGAAAAAATAGCGTATCTGGAAGAAGAAATAGAAAGTATGGATGCAGTGGATGCTATTAAACTTATTACTGCAATATCCAGAACTAAGGCATACAAGGATAAGGTGTATGCTCAGCTTAAGTCTGAGTACGATGAGGCTTATTCTAATCTGAAGAAATCTGTAACAAATGAACTTAAGAATTATCCTGATTTGCTTGAGAAATTGACAGCCCTTATTGATAATTCTGCAAGGAAGTTATGATTAAGAGTATTAGAGTATGATAAAAATATGATTTAAAGCCAGTTTTTCAATGGCTAGAGGGTTTAGAAGATGGTAGGAATTTTGTTTTGATATGGTAGTGGTTTTTAATATGGCTTTAAAACTTATTTATTTTAGTTTTAATGGCTTTTTTTTATTTTTACGATAATTTATACTATGTAAATTTTTTAAAGTTTTTTAAAGTACTTTTAAAGCGAATTAAAGGGTAGTTAAATTTTATTAAAGGCTTGGGGGAGATATTTTGGATGTGATAAGTGAGATAGTAGGCAAAAAATATCTGTCTGAAGATGAGAAAGTTCGCCTTGAAAAGATAGAAAATGGCAGGGGCTCTTTTCGTTCTTATGCTAACTGTATAAATCCGTCTTTTTTTCGAGAGAGCAGAAAGTTTCAGGATATTTTATGTGATACCCTGCAAGCTGCATATGAGAAGACTCTAGTTAATCCAAAGACTAACAAGGCATATGACAAGATTATTATAAATCTTCCTCCGGGACATGGAAAGTCATATACAGCAGGGCTGTTTGCCACATGGCTATTCGGTCAAGATATAGGAAATCAGGTTATTACGGTTTCATATAATCAGACTCTTTCGACTAGGTTTGCAAAGACGGTAAGAGAGATGATAAGTGACACTGAAATAGTAGGAGATAATGATTATTTTGTTCCTAATTCTTTTTTTCCTAATCTAAAAATCAAGCAAGGCGACGGCGCTATGGATTTATGGTCGCTAGAGGGTTCATATATGAGTTATCTTGCGACTTCTTTTGGTGGCTCTATTACAGGTATGAGGGGAAATATAGGCATTATTGACGATCCTATCAAGAACAAGGAGGAGGCTGTTAATGAGAGGGTAAAGGACAGCCACTGGGATTTTTACAAAAATACATTCCTATCTCGTATGGTAGAGGGAGCCATACAGATAATAATAATGACCAGGTGGGCTACTGATGATTTAGCAGGTAGACTCATAAAGGAGTTTCCCGATGAGTGCTATGCACTGGAGATGCCTGTGCTGGATGAAAATAACAACCCTCTTTGCTCTGAGATTTTATCACTAGAGGCTATACAGGACAAAAGAAGAGGGATAGACGAGGATATTTTCCTTGCTAATTATATGCAGACTCCTGTGGATATTACAGGCGGATTATACTGTACAGGATTTAAAACCTATGAATTTTATGATGAAGATAAAGTAGAGCGAAGCATTGCATATGTAGATACTGCTGACACTGGAAAAGACTTCTTATGTCTCATCATAGCTGATGTAATAGGTAGATATGCATATGTTAAAGACATATACTACACTGACGAAAGTATGGAAACAACTGAGCCTGAGATAGCAAGAAAACTTAATGATTTAGCTGTAAGAGAGGTAGCAATAGAAAGTAACAACGGAGGAAGAGGCTTTGCCAGAAATGTAGAAGAACATTTGAAAAAACTGGGAAACAAAAAATGTAATGTCACATGGTTTCATCAGAGCAAGAATAAGAGAGTAAGAATAATTGTTAATGCTGTAAATGTAACAGAGCAGATTATTATGCCGCAGGGTTGGGAGAAAAAATGGTCTAAATTCTATACAGATGTTATGAAATATCAAAGAAAAGGCAAGAATGAACACGATGATGCTCCTGATACTCTTACAGGTATTACAGAGATAGTTAATGGAGATGTCAAGCTAAACGGAAAATTAAAACTTCTAAATAAAAACTGGTTTGGGCTGTAAGGAGGTAGTTTATGATAAGGGCAGATACAGAAATAACGCCAAAACTTATTTTAAGATGTATTAAAAAATATGAACAAAAGCACAAAGAAAGCTATAGCCGTTTTCAAAACTACTACGAAAATAGAAATGCCATTCTTGCAAGGCAGGTAATGCAGGGGAACAATATAAATAACAAACTGGCACATAACTATGCAGGATACATCACTGATATGGCTACAGGGTACTTTATAGGAAGACCGGTAACTTACAGCGGAAGTCTTGAGGATGAACTTTTTTCTACAATTCAAGATATATATAACTACAATGATGAGCAGGATGAAAATAACGAGATAGCAAAGCAATTTTCAATCAAGGGAAGATGTTTTGAAGTAGTTTATTTAGATGCTAATGATTTAGATGAAAGTGGAAAACCTAAAATTAGGTTTAATAAAGTTAGTGCTGAAAATATGATGGCTGTATATGATTATGATATATGCCCTGAGATGTATTTTGCAGTAAGATGGTATGACTATGAAGATGAAAATGCAAAAACTATAACAAAGCTTGAAGTTTACACAAAAGACGAGATTATATATTACGATAAAAAAGGTCAAGAGTTAGTAGAGACAAAAAGGGTACAGCATTTTTTTAAAATTGTACCTGTTGTCGAATATCTTAACAACGAGGAAATTCAAGGAGATTTTGAAAAAGTAAGTACACTCATAGATGCTTATGACAAGGCAGGTTCTGATGCAATTAACAACCTTGAATATTTTGCAAACTGTTATATGTATCTTGTAGGGATGAAAGACACCGATAAAGAAACAGTAGATGAGATGAAGCAAATGAGAGTGCTTCTTTTAGATGCTGCCGGAGAGGCAGGGTTTCTTACAAAAGATGATAACAGCACAGGAACGGAAAACATATCTAACAGACTGAAAAGCGACATTCATAAATTTTCAATGGTTCCCGACCTTTCTGACGAAAACTTTGCAAATAACGCTTCGGGAGTTGCAATGCTTTACAAACTGCTTGGGCTAGAGCAGCTTGCAGTGAAAAAAGAGCGAAAAATGAAAAAGGCACTGCAAAGAAGACTTGAAATCATAGTAAACTATCTTAATTTTAGAGGAAATAACTACGACTACAAGAGCATACAGATGAAATTTATGCGAAACATACCCGTAAATGACAAGGAAAATGTAGAAATAGTAACACTACTACAAGGGATAATATCTAAAAAATCAGCTTTATCTCAGCTTAAGATGATTGATGATGTAGAAAAAGAACTACAAAACATCGAAGAGGAGAAACAAGTCTATGAAAGTAGTTTAGACCTCGACAAAGTAGGTATGCAAGATGAATCTGAGTGATGATTTTAAGAAAATAGATAATGAGGTAAACAAGATTTTAAAAAAGTCTGAAAAAGCTGTAATAACTGAATATGGCAAATCTCTTGAAAAACTTAGGACCATAATAAGAAAGCTATATGACAAGTATGAAAAAGATGGACAGCTTACACTTACAGAAATGGCAAAGTATGACAGACTGCTTCAGATGGAAAAAGAAATAAATGACAGTTTATCAAAACTTTACGACAGTAACAGCAATCTTACTAAAAACACTTTAAAAAATGTTTTTATCTTAACTACAGACAAGACTATCGAAAGCATAGATAAAGCTGTAAATGACAAAGAAAAAAACCTTATAGCAATTAAAAAAACACTGGACATAGACAAAACAGTAAATGAAAAAATGGCAGGACTTCACTGGTCTGAGCGAATGGGAAAGCACAGAAACGATGTAATCTACAATGTCAACAAGACTTTAAAAGAGGGACTATCAAGGGGCAGTACTTACAAAGAAATGTCCGACAGGCTGAAAAAAGAGCTACAAGGAAATGTAATTCAACCTATGCGAATAATCAGGACTGAGGGTGCAAGGGTCTATGCAAAGGCACAAGAAGAAAGCCTTTCTAGGATTTCAAGTGCAGGGGTAAAGATGACTAAGACCTGGAAGACATCAAAAGACGAGAGGGTAAGAAGCAAGCACAAAGCTATGCAAGACATCACTACCTCTTACGAAGAGGATTTTATTCTTCCGGATGGGAAAAAAACTAAAATGCCTAAACTTTCAGGTTACGCAGAGCATGATATTCATTGCAGGTGTTTTGTTACGATTGATTTAGTGAAATCAGAAGAAAAAGAAATGAAAAATGAAACATCTAAAAAAACTGTTAAAGACAGTAATGTGGATTTGATAAAAGACGAAAAAGAGGGTATAATTAAAGATAAGAAAGAAAGTACAAATATAAATTATAAACAAATAGACGCAAAAATTGAAAAAGAACTTCAAAAAAGAAGTGACAAGATATGGAAGAAGGAATTATTAGGCAGTGAACAAAATGCTATTCGTGAGTATTCTGGCGATTATTACGGAATTACAAATAGGTACTTGAGGAATGCATTATTTCCAAATGATGACATACAATGGTCTCAAACACCGGAAAGAGTTAAAGAACTTGACAGATTATTATCTAAAAATACATTAGGTGATGATTTGATTTTGTATAGAGGTGTTAGTTCTGAAGAGTTCAACTATTGGAAGAACTCATATGTAATTGATACCTATAAAAGTACAAGCATAGATATAAATATTACTGATATCTTTGATGATATATACAAAATAGAAATACATGCTCCTAAAAATACAAAAGGTTTTTATTTGGGGAATAATTCTATGTCTCCAAAGGAAAAAGAATTTTTAATTAACAGAGGGCAAAAGTATAGAATTTTAAAAATTGAAGATACAAAGATAGAGGTGGAGATTTATGAGTAGAGAAGAAGAATATAAAATGTTATGGGGCAAAATTAGAGGATATCAGGATGGGACATTAAAAAGTAATCAGTATACTGAATCTGAATTGGCTGAAAAAAGAAAGTATTTTGAAAGTTGTTTACCGGATGAAAAGTTAGGAATATCTAAACATAGATGGATGGGAGAAATAAAAAGAGTGTTTGAATTTAGAAAGGATTTTAAAAGCTGTCCTGATGCAGGACTTACAAGATTAGAGTATATTTTAAAATTTGGTCTGTAAAGTCAGAAAGAATTTTGGCAATGTTGCTAGGTTTTAATACGGGTATGAATACATCAAAAGAAATGGAAAGCAATAAGTCTATTACAAATTTTTTAGATTTAATCAAAACTTAACAAGTTTAATGTATGCATTTTTACAAAAAGGGGATAACAGAACTTTAGCAAATATAATTGCTGAGGTTCTTTTTTTAATACAAAAAAATATTTATGTGAGAGGAGAACGTTATGAGTAAACGAGAATACGGGGATTTTAGATTTGACCTGCAGCTTTTTTCTGATGAGGCATATGCTGAAAGTACATCGGATACACAAGATGAAAGTGTGAAAGAAGGTGTATCGGGAGAAGAAAGTAAGGAGAAAAGCGAGGAAGATGAAAAAGATAACTACACTAAGCAAGAGGTGGAAAAATTAAAGAAAGAGATGGCTAAAAAGCAAAAAGAGGAGGTTAAAAAAGCTGTATCTGAGGCTTTAAAGGAGCAAAAAAGATTATCGGAATTATCTGATGAAGACAGAAAAAAGGAGGAGGAAAAGACGAGGGAACAATTACTTTTAGAAAGGGAAAAGGCGATTAACTTTAAGGAGAAACTGCAAGAGGTAAAGGATGTTCTTTTGGAAAGGAAATTGCCTCTTAGTTTTGCAAGTTATTTTGTGTCTGAAGATTCATCTGATATGTTTGAAAAAATAAAAGACTTTGATAAAAACTTCAAACAGGCAGTACAAGATGAAGTGGACTCAAAGATAAAGGGTGTAAGTATGAAAGTAGGACAAGGCAGTAAGTCATCAGATGGAGTATCTATTGCCAAGTTTAAGAATGAGCAAAAGGACATAGGGATAAATCCGTGGGCAAGGTAGTTTAAACGCCCTTTAAACCTTGTTTAATTGTAATATAACGAGAATTTTTTTAAAGGAGGAAGTTATGAAAGTAGAAAAATCAAAAATATACAGCGGAGATATAAACTTTCTTGCAAGTGACAAATATGTAGCATTTACGTATACAGTGCCAAAAAACAAAGGGGAGATTTTAAACGGGAGAAAAATTGTAAAAGCCGGAACTATACTTCCAGCAAATGATGCTACTGCAAAGGGCATACTTCTTTATGATGTAGATGTTACAGCAGGAGATGCATTAGGCTCAGTGCTCGAAGATGGATTTGTGCTTGAAAGCAGGCTGCCTGTAGCTCCTGAAACTACGGCAAAAACTGCTCTTAAAAGAATTACATTTAAGTAGGATAATGTAAAATATTGTTAATCAAACAAAAAGAAAAATAGTATAACACAGGAGGTAGAGGTATGAATTTTGAAGAACTGTTTGGGTACTCGGTTATTAGGGATTATCTGAAAGAAAGAGAATATAAGCCGTTTTTAGGAGAGGCACTTTTTCCTGAAGACAAGATAGAAGATATTGACTTTGCGTACATCAAAGGAGCAAATAACTTGCCTGTAGCCGCTTCGGTGCACGGCTTTGATACTGAAACCGAGATAGGCTCAAGAGAAGCTAAGGAGTTTGTAAAGCAAAGGCTTGCACTTATCAAAAGAAAGATAAAAATGGGCGAGGAGCTTTTAATAAAGCTTAATACTCCAAGAACGCAAAAAGAATTTGAAAAAGCTAAAAAGCAAGTGTTTGACGATATAGACGCTATGGTAACGGCTGTAAGAACAAGGATAGAAGCAATGAGAATGGAAATGCTATGTACAGGGAAAATAGTGGTAAACGAAAATAATGCAAATATCTCACTTGATTACGGTGTGCCGTCTTCTAATATCAAAACTCTTGCCGGAACTTCCGTATGGTCTAATGCAGCATCTGATCCACTTAATGATATGGTGCAGTGGACAAATTCGCTTGTAAATACGGTGGGAGTAAAACCTACAAGAGCACTTACAAGCACTATGGTGCTTTCACTTTTAACTATGCATGAGAAAGTAAAAAAGGCAATCTTTGGTCTTAATAGTGACAAAATGATAAGCAAAAATACGCTTAACGAGTTTTTAGAAACTCAAGGACTTCCGGTTATAGCAACCTACGATGAAAGATACAGGATTCAAAATGCATCAGGAGCATATGAAACTAAAAGATTTTTTGATGAAAACAAGTTTGTTATGATGCCTGACGGAAATTTAGGAGAAACTATATACGGTCTTACTCCTGAAGAAATAGAGCTTTCGGGAAAGGCAGGAAATGAAATAAGCGAAGAAAACAAGGTTACGGTTCAGATTTATCAAACGGTAGATCCTGTGGCAAGATGGACTAAAGCCGTAGCAACTGCCCTGCCGTCATTTCCAAAAGCGTCTGAGATAATAATTGCAAAGGTAAATTAAAAGATAAGGAGGCTATTATGCTGGTTAAATCAATAAGAGGAAGTATTAAATACAGTGCTACGGTCTACGAAGAAGGAAATATATTTGAAATAAAAGATGAGGACTTCGCTCAGCTTCAGGAAAATGTAGAAATAGTGCCTGAAGACAACAAGACCGAAAAAGTAGACCGTGAAGATAAGGACAATGCTGATAAGACAGACAAAGGGAAAAAAAGTCTAAAAGACACTCAAGAATCTGAAAAAGGCAGCAAGGATAATGATGAGGTATCGGCACAAGAAAGTGATTCAGATGATAAAGAAGAAATAGATTATAAAAGTCTTAAAAAGTCAGAGCTTATAGAACTTGCAAAAGAAAGAGGAATTGAAATTCCTGACAAAGCAACAAATGACAAGATTATAGAACTTCTTGAGGGCAAGTAATATGGACGAGGTATCACTTAGAAAGTATTGGCTGGATTTTGCCGGTAGGTATTGTAACCAAAATTTTAATCCGGATAACTTACCACCTGTAGTTGAGATTTTTTTAGATTTAAAAATCAAGGCATATAGGGAGAACCCAAGTGTAAAAAGTGAGGCTCTTTCAGATATGAGCCTCACTTATTATGACAATGAAATTACTCCTCAAGAGGCAAAGCTTTTAGGGCAAGTCAGAAAGCTCAAGGTGGCGAAGTAGATGGGCATAAAGTGCGTAAAAGATAGGAGCAATGTAGATAAGATAATAAATAATCTAAAAGCCTTATCCGAAAAAAAGATTTCAGTAGGAGTTATTTCCGATAAAGACGAGAAGTTAATTCAGATTGCAAAGGCTCAAGAGTTCGGTGCTCATATTACACCAAATCAGGCACAGTATTTGTCTATTCCTCTTGATAGGAAGTACAAAGGAGTATCGCCCGGAGAGGTCGAGGGATTGTTTGTCATAAAGTCAAAGAATGGCAATTTATTTTTAGTAAAAAACAAGAATAGAAAAAGCAAAGGTTCTAAAACTGATGACCTTGAGTTTTGCTATTTTCTCACAAAAGAAATCGATATTCCTGAAAGGTCTTTTATTAGGGCAGGGTTTGATGAAAATAAGTCAAACATAGAGGAAAAAGGAGAAAATCTTTTGCAAATGCTCATACATCAAGATACTGACCTAGATATTTTCTTTGAAACTTTAGGAGAATATGCATCCGGTAAGATTAAAGAATATTTGGTTGATTTAAAATCTCCTGCAAATTCGGCTCTTACATCTAAAGTCAAAGGTTCATCAAACCCACTTGTAGACACAGGACATCTTAGAGATTCAATATCTTATGAAGTCACAAAATAGGAGGAAAGATGGGACTGTTTAATTTTAAAGCTTTAGTAAAGAAGTTTGGACTTAGTCTTCCTGTTAAATTAACTCATACAGGGGGATATTTCGACTTTGAAAACGGAGGAGTTTATGTCGAGGGAAATATAGACAGCGTAGAATTTAACGGTGTGGTAGTTCCTTTATCCTCAGATGACCTTAAGTTTGACGACTCAGGAAAATACGGCAAAGAGGACAGAAAACTGTATTGCTATGAAGATTTTGAACTGGGGGACAAGATAATGCACAAAGGAAATATATTTACTATAGACAGTAAAAAGGACTACAGTGATTTTGATGATGATTTAAACATCTATTACCTCGTAAGGAGTGATGTTCTTGGAACTGACAAGGCTTAGAAATGCCATAGTTAAGCTACTTTATGAGCATACAAAAAGACCTGTAGTAATGCTAAGACAAAATGCGGATAAGCCATTAAATTCAGAAAAAACAGGTATAGATTATCCGTTTTTAGGATATAACTTTGTAGCAACTTATATAAACGACAAAGGAACAGGAAACTACAAGGCGATAAATATAGATTCTAAAAATCCTAGGTTCAAAGTAGATTTATTAGAATCCTTAGAACTTATGAGCAAATTTTCTATGTCATTTACGGCGTATTCAAAAGACGAGGTCAGCTCTAAGGATTTAGCTATGACGGCGTGGGAGTTTTTTAAGTTTAGGGGATATCATCTTCTTGCAAGAGAAAACCTTATAGTAGTGGATGTTATGAATGTAGGAAGCAGAGATATTTTCGATATAGATGATTATGAAAGACGAGAGGGTTTTGATGTAATCTTCAGGAGATTTCATAAGATTGAAAGCACTCTTGAAACTATCGAAACTTACAAGATTGATAAGGAGGTAGACTAGTATGCAGGCAAAGGTTAAAGACTTTGTAGTTAATATTACAAAGCTTACAAGGGCAGTAAATCAGCGTGGGTTTGGGCTTATTTTAGTTTATGATACGGAGCATGATAGAGAATATGCTCTATATGATAATATATCAGCGGTTTCTGAAGCTTTTCCTGTAGGAAGCAAGGCATATAAGATTGCAAGCAGGATTTTCGGACAAAATCCGAAGCCTCAGCAAATAGCGATAGTAGGTAATACACATCTTGATGAGACAGCAGGAACAAATGCAGTATTTACTATGACGGTAAATACGAAGTTCGAGGCGGGAGATACTCTTTATATAAACGGCGTAAAATACTCCTGCGTGACTGAAAATGCAAATATCGACAAAAATGAATTTTTAGCTTCAAATATGAGTGATGAACTTATAGCTTTAAAAAGATTGGTTGAAAAATATGAGGATGATTTTTCTGTTTCAGTTACACAAAATACTCTGCTTTTCACACAAAAAATACCTGGGCAGGAAGATATTCCTGATGTAAAAGCATCAGGAACCGGAAAGGTGAGACCGTTTCAAGTTTTGTGTAAAGATGAAAAACTGATATAAGATGTGTTATTAGTTACTGTAGGCAGAGCCTGATTTCAACAGGTTCTGCCCTTGTTTATATTATAATTCAGTTTCCGGACATGTCAAGCAGGGCTGG
>JBHASY010000010.1:0-20635 GCA_041831635.1 Acetoanaerobium sp.
CTTCTTGGTAATTTACTTGTGAAGTAAAAATATTTACATTTGAACTGAAATCTATTATTTCAGATTCATCTATATTAAAAAGCTTTGAGCAAACCCTTGTGTCCGCTCCGTGCACTCTGTTTGACAATCTTATTTCTTCAACCACTTACTATACCTCCTTTCATTTTTATAAATTATGCTTTATATGCTCTTGAATAAATATAACCAAGATATGCTTATCTATATAATTTGAATATTGTTTGCATAGTCCTTGTTTACTTGCTCAAGAACGTATACATTATTCCCTCTGATACAACCACAGCAGAAATTGCTGCCATATACATAATTTTGCAGGTTTTTAAAATATCATCATTTTCTATTTCCCTTAGCTTATCTCCTATTGTGGGCTTGTATACCTCCTGTCCGAAATATATATTTGTTCCGCCAAGTTGAACCCCAAGTGCTCCTGCAACAGCTCCTTCTGCAAACGCACAGTTCGGACTTTTATGATTTTTTCTGTCTCTGATACTTATTGAAAAAGCCTGTTTCATATTTCCTCCTGCAAGTCCACTTCCTACACTAATAAACAGGGTGCTGAGTCTTGCAGGAATAAAATTTGCAACATCGTCCATCTTTGCAGAAAAATAACCTAAGTCAATGTACTTATCATTTTTATAGCCTACCATAGAGTCTAGCGTATTTACTGCCTTATATCCCATAGCAAGTGGGGCTCCACCTATAACCCCATAAAATAAAGGTGATAAGAACCCGTCTACAGTATTTTCAGCTACAGTCTCCACTACCGCTCTTATTATCTCTTTAAAGTCTAAATCAGCAGTATCTCTACCCACTATATAAGAGAGAGCAATTCTTGATTTTCTTATATCTCCAGTTTCCAAAGCCTTGTATATCTTCACTGCCTCATCTTTAAGGCATTTAACAGAAAAAGTGGTATAAAGTACAAAAGCTTCTATTGATACCCCTAACCAGTAGTTTATCTTAAAAGAAATCTTTACTATCAAAAATGTAATTGCATAAGTTAAAGCAACAGTTGTAATCATCAATATAAATCCTGCAAATTTAAGTTGAGACCGAGTTTGAAAATACTTTCTCAATATCTTTTCTGTAAAATTTATATATTTTCCTATAAATCTGGTAGGGTGTGGGAAACTATATGGGTCTCCGAATATCAAATCCAGTACAAATGCTGCTATAATGCTATAAATTAAGTTCACTATATTCCTCCAAAGCCGAGCAAAGTTTGTAGATTAGATTATAGTCTGAGGCAAAATGAGTATGAAGATAAGTTCCAAAGGTATTTTTATATATATATCCTCCTGACCAAGTCCTTATACTACAATTGGATAATTCTTTTTCCATACTGTAAACAGGTTTTAAGTCCGTTATGAACTCTGAATGGTGAAATTCGTGTCCTCTCACTATCTGCTCTTTTTTTCCTATTATGGTGTCTTCATTTAGTTTTCCTTGGCAATACCCGAACTGCTGTAGTTTTGCACTCATCTTGCTATAACCCGATAAAATTCCCGTCATATCAAATTTGTTTCCGTCGCTGTCTATAAGATAATCTCCCAGATACATAAGTCCACCACATTCACCGTAGATGGGCATTTTATTTTCAGCTGCTTCTTTGACACTTTCTCTCATAGCACGGTTTTGAGATAACTCTTTTGCAAAAATTTCAGGATATCCTCCACCAAAATATATTCCGTCACATTTTGGAAGTTTACTGTCGTTTATCGGACTAAAAAATTTTAAATCTATACCTGCAAGTTCAAGTAGATTAAGAGTATCGGGATAGTAAAAATTAAAGGCTCTATCATAGGCAACGGCAAGTGTCAGGTTCTTATCATTTTTCTTTACATTTCTTGTCGCTTCCCAAGTCGATTTTGATTTGCTTATTTTTATAATTGCCTCTAAGTCTATATATTTAACAACCAAATCCGCCATTGTTTGCAATTTGTAATCAGAGTCGTCCAGTTCAGACTGCATTACAAGTCCGAGATGCCTAGATGGCAACGCTATATCTGAATTTTTAGGTATTCTGCCTACGACCTTGACATTTACATTTTTTTCTATAGCTTTTTTTAATATTTCATAGTGATTTTCACTTGAAACATTATTTAAAATTACACCCTGTATATCAAGTTCTTTATCAAAGTCGACAAAGCCTTTTACAAGAGCTGCCGCTGAACCTGCCATAGCTCTTGCATCTATTACTAAAATGACAGGGCAATCTAATATTTTAGCCATAGAGGCACTCGAACAGTAGTCACTGTCTGCCTGATAGCCATCATATACACCCATTACCCCCTCGATGATAGATATATCAGATTTCTTTGCATAAACGCAAAAAATATTTCTTATCTCGTCTTTCGAAAGTATAAACTCATCTATATTATGTGAGTCTAAGCCTGATGCTTGCTTATGGTAACCAGTATCAATATAGTCCGGCCCTACCTTATATGGCTGAACCTTTAGTCCTCTATCTTTTAAGGCTCTCATTATCCCGCTTGTTATAGTGGTTTTTCCTGCTCCACTGTGGGTTGCTGCTATCATAATTCTATCCATAAACTTCCCCCTGTGTTATACGTCTTATAATTTAAAAATTTCGTAGCCTTTATGTACTTAAAATTTCGTAAATAAGAAAGCTGTAACTAAGTTAAAAAATTTATAATTACTATGATTATTTAATAAATTTATAACTTTTTCGCTTACAAATTAAAAAGTCGAACTCGAAGTTCGACTCAACACTACATCTTAATTCAACCTCAATTTACTAAACCGGCATTATGCCGAGTAAACTATATTTAAAACCGAATATGTCTGAATCCTTTCTCCCCGAAAGCATCTCTCACATACAGGCAGGTCTCCTGGCTTAGACTCGTCCTTTTTCGCACCTTCCCACTTTTTTTTAAAAGCAGTGGTATCAACGAAATCGTCATCTTTTACAGTAGCGGGGGCTGCAGAGGAATACCTCATTTCCCTATTAAGCTATTGCACCTATACATCATGTTATTAAATTATTTCTTTGCTACTAGACAAATAGTATCATAAATAAAATTTATAATCAATAATAAAATAAAATTTCATAAGCTTGGATTTGAGCTATTGCAATATATTTGCACTAAGGAATGATTATCTCATATCCAAAAAATCCACAAATTTTTTCTCTTTCGACTCGGCATAATCGTATATTACAGGTTCCGGAAAAATAAATTCATTTATCAAGTCAAGTCCACCTAACTTTTCTAATACCTTAAAGCCAACTTTGTAAGTTTTTTCTTCGAGAGACGTAAATATAAGTTCATTTTCTGAAATAAAAAAAATAGCCTCTAAATCATCACTTATGTTATACTCTTCTTCTTTTACATGGTCATTATGAGGCTTAAACTTCGTATACATATCGCCCTTCTCAAAGGCAACCTTGTATAAAGTCGGATAAGCTTTTTTCAACTGTTGAACCAAATTTTCATCTTTGATTTTGTAAATAGCAAGATATTCTCCTCTTTGTATCTCTTTTCTTATGCCTTCGTTGTCCACAGGATATTTTTCCCCTGCCATTACAGACCTAAGTTTAAATGAACTTTCGTTTATTATATTAAATCCCAACTTAATCTTGTAGTATCCTGCAGCATCTTCTATTATACCATTCGAGTAATATCTTTCGTCGTTCATTTTAGTGACAATATTTTTCAAAAGAACTGCTCCCTTTGATGATATCTCAGGATAAAGAGGATCTTTTTCAGAAGAAAAATATCTAAGTGCTTTGCCATCTTTCGCCACCAATCTCATCGTCATATAATTTATAAATTCAACAGGCTCAGATACATCTATACAAGTTTTAAAAAAAAAGTTTTTCCTCATCTACAGAGGTATCTCTTCTTAACAGATATTCATATTGTGAAAAATCTCCGGGAAAAGAAAGTGAACTTTTGATATTTAGTCTTGCATATTCATAGAGTAAATTCATTGCTTCTTTCTTTGTTATTCTTATGATAGATGAACCAAGTCCACCCATAAGTCTATGCTCTTCGATAAATATCTCCTTAGGTCCTGCATTGCGTATCCCGACATAATCTGCTATACCATCTTCTTCTGCATCTAATAAAAAAAACTGGTCGAGAGATTCTTTTTCATCTTTCCATTTTATATGTAAGCCAATACTTCCCATAAGGCGGGACTTGGTTATCTTTGCAAATTCAAATTTCATTAGTTTAATCCTCCATTTTAAATGGTATAACATTAGTATAATAACTTTTGTCTATTATTATACCCATATATCTATTATACTATATAAAAACAGTAATTTCAGAGGTGATTGAATGAAAAAAATTGCAGCTTTTTTTGATATAGACGGTACTTTTTACAGAGATTCTCTTATGACTGAGCATTTCAAAAAATTGATCCAGTACGATATCATAGATCCGCTTATGTGGCACTCGAAAGCTAAAGACGCTTTTAACGATTGGGACAAAAGGCAGGGTAACTATGACGATTATCTACTTGAACTTGCAGGTGTTTACATAGACGCTCTCACAGGCATTCCAAGAGAAAGTATAGAGTTTACAAGTCAAAACGTAATAGATCAAAAATCCGAAAGGGTGTACAGATACACTCGCTCTAGGATAAAGTGGCATAAAGAAAGCGATCATACCGTCATATTTATCTCAGGAAGTCCCGATTATTTGGTAAAGCGAATGGCGAAAAAATATGACATTACAGAATACAGAGCTACCGAATATATCTTTAAAGACGATATTTTCACTGGAAGAATAGTTCCTATGTGGGATTCAAAAAGTAAAGACAAGGCTATGGAGTATTTCGTCGAAAAATACAATTTGGATTTATCGAAATCCTATGCCTACGGAGATACTCACGGAGATTTCTCGATGTTAAAACGTGTCGGCTTCCCTGTCGCAATAAATCCTGCAAAAGAGTTGTTGACAGATATTAAAAATGATGAAATACTAAAAAACAAAGCTGAGATAATAATAGAAAGAAAAGATGTGATTTACTCTTTCACTCCTGAGCAAATTACCACATTATTATAAAATATAACAGGCAATACAAATAATTATCGCCTGCAATAAGGTAAACTATTGCAGAGATATAAATAGTTTTAAAAATATTTTTAGTTGATTACACATTTAATTTAGGAGGTTTTTTAATGAACATCTATGACTTTACCGCTAAGGATATCGATGGCAATTTAGTTTCTTTTCAAGATTACAAAGGAAAGGTTCTCGTAATCGTAAACACAGCAAGCAAGTGCGGATTTACTCCTCAATATGCCGATTTGCAAAAAATTTATAACGATTACAAAGACAAAGGACTTGAGGTATTAGGTTTTCCTTGCAACCAGTTTATGGAACAAGAGCCCGGAACAAATAAAGAAACAAAGTCTTTTTGCTCGCTTAATTACAACATCGGATTTCCGCTATTTGAAAAAATAGATGTAAATGGAGATGGTGCTCACCCGCTATTTAAATATTTAGTATCTGAGGCACCGTTTGAAGGATTTGATATGTCAAAGTCTATAAATCAAATATTAGACTCTCTTCTTAAAGAACAGTTTCCTGAGTTTTTAGAGGGAGATTCAATAAGATGGAACTTTACTAAATTTATCGTGGACAGAAACGGTAAGGTAGTTAGTAGATTTGAGTCTGCACAAGAACCTATGGAGATGATAAAAACGATAGAGAGTTTATTATAAATAAACTTCATTGCTTTGCTAATATTTTTACTATTATATTTACCTACACAAAATATCGAGACAGCTAAAACTGTCTCGATATAAAATTTATAATTTTCGCTAAATATCTTTAGTCTTCAATCCCTCGTCTTGCCGGGATTCCTTTATCAAAGGGATGCTTTATAGGATTTATTTCAGAAACGTAATCCGCTATCTCCACAATTTCAGACGGAACATTTCTTCCTGTAAGAACCACCTCGATATGAGGTTTTCTGTTTTTTAACATATCAACAAGTCTATCAACGTCTATCAGCTTGTTCTTTATACTTCCCATCACTTCGTCTAAAATCAATAAATCGCAGTCCCCTGATGTAAGTATGTCATTTACAAACTCCATTGCTTTGTCTATATCTTCTTGAAGTTCCAGCTTTTCTTTATCATTAAGTGTCCAAAAAAATCCTCTTGTTCGTTCGAATCTATGTACTTCAAAATTATCCAACTTTTCTATGATTTTTAGTTCTCCTGTATCAGATGATTTTAAAAACTGAACCATAATAACCTTAAAGTCTCTACCTGCGGCTCTAATACCTAGACCTACAGAGGCAGTTGTCTTACCCTTCCCATCTCCTGTGTAAACGTGAATTAAACCTTGATTTTTCATTTTCATCTCCTATAGTGTTCCTTTAAAAATAAATGTATCCAAATATGTATAGTCAGACGTTCCTACTATTACTCCCCTACCTGTGTTTATTATAAAGCATTCTTTTGCATCCTCATTCATCAAAGTCTTAAAAATATTAGAAGTTTTATAAACAGATATGTTTGATAAATCGTATTTACTTGCCACTTCAGGCAAGGCATAATCCTCTACGTACATAGGAATTTCTATATTGCAAATCTCGCTCAACTCTATATCATAGTTTATTTTCACAGTTTCTTTTTTCAGTTTATCATATAAATAAATTTCATCAGGAATGTACAAAATCATACTATATATACGATCATCCAGTTCAGGCCTATCAGCAACCTTCCCTCTGCATACAGGAGTTTGATTTTCTACTACTCCATAAAGGCTGAAAAAAGGAGAACTTTCTAGTGTTATCAAACCATCTACATACTCTAAAACTTCCATTGCCACCTTATTTTTCTTTTTATACTCATCTTGAATTTCTTTCGAAAAAATAAAACTGATCTTGTGTTTCTTTTCCTCAATTGTAAAAATAGGAAATTTTGACTTTATAAGTCTATGTAAAAATGCCATTATAGGCATACCCTTATAGTTAAGCGCTACTATCTCGATCTTTTTATTTATAAATCTTATCTCTACAGGTGGATTCTTAAACCCTATTTTATTATAACCAAAATTATCTGTATGAGAGGAATTAAAAATAATCATTCCTTTTTTAATTTCAAGTTCTTCTAAAATCAAACTTTCTAAAGGCTCGTCTATATGAATTTTTTCCACTGTCACCGTAATGCAGTTATCATTTTTTAGCTTACAATTCATCACTATAGTTTCGCCTACTTTCTTATTGTCTTTGCAGTATAGTATACACTAAACACCTGCATTTTTGAATATATAATATCTCCTATCTTTCAAATGTAAGGACAAACACTTTTTATAATCTCTATTAAAATTTCCAAAACCATTTTTTCTTATCTTACTAATTTTTAGTTTATCTTAAAGAAAGTAGTGTATACTATATAAATATAGAATTGAAATTCCATTTTTAAGGAGTGATATGTAATGGAAAACAAAAGAAAATATAACCGCATACCGTTTAAAGTAACTTTATTAGTAGACTGCCTTTTCAAACAAGACAATACTATAATTGATGGTTTGGATGCTGAAATAGTAGTTCAAGACGTATCTCATAGAGGTATAGGATTTTTATCAAAAGCAGACTTGCCTATAGATTTTTATTTCAATGCTGAGATTTCTTTTGGGGAAGATAAACGCTTTTTAACTGTTCTAAGGATACTTAGAAAAGCTGAAATAGAATATGGATATAATTATGGTTGTGAATTTGTTGGCTTGGCTGATAATCTGGCTGATATGATAACAGAGTATGCTGAGGCTGAATCTCAAAATCAATGATAATATTAAATTTATAAAATCTAATATACCTTCTTAAGGGCGGTGTCGAGTTTTATCGCCACTGCCCCCGTTTGTATTGTAAAAAATTTTTAATCATCAATCTTTATTACCAACTTTTATTTGTTCGAACCTTTTCTAGGCTTAGTTCTCTTCTTCCCACTTTTTCTTGCAGTCACTAAAGAAGGCTTGGGCTTAGTAGTTTTTATAAATCTTATTTCTTTAGTCTTAACTTTTCCCTCTAGTAAGGTTTCCCTGCTTACTCTTTTTCTTTCATCTTCACTTCTGTCATATACTTCAGGAATAGAAATGCCAACGGTTTTTTGAATTTTTTTCATCTGTTCTACTTCTTTGTCAACTACAAACGAAACCGCTATCCCTTTTTCTCCAGCTCTTCCTGTTCGTCCTACTCTATGGATATAGTATTCTATTTGTCTGGGTATGTCATAGTTGAAAACATGAGTTATTCCATCTATGTCCATCCCTCTGGCTGAAATATCTGTGGTTACAAGGAAAGGAAATTTAAGTTCCCTAAATCGCTTCATTATATTTTCACGTTTGTTTTGTGAAAAATCTCCATGTAAAATCTCCACATCATATCTAGAGTTTACCATGTTTTCGTAGAGTTCATTTGCTCGTTCTTTTGATTTGCAAAATATCATTGCCATAAAAGGTTTAAACTCATCTAATGCCATTTGCAATGATGAAAATCTTCTTTCCTCTGTGGTTCTGATTACTACCTGCCTAATATCATCTATTACTACATTTTCGGGATCTATATCTATATTTACAGCGTTGTTCATTATTCTTCTTGCCAACTTTCTTATACTGTTAGGAATAGTCGCAGAAAAAATCAATTTTTGCATTTTTTTCGGTGTTTTGTCAAATAATAAATCAAGGTCTTGCATAAATCCAAATGCCATCATCTGGTCAGCCTCGTCTATTACTATATGCTTTAAGTTTTTAAAGTTTATACTCCCTTCTCTTAAATGCTCCAAAATCCTGCCCGGCGTACCTACTACAAACTGTGCATTATTTTTTAATTGGTTCTTCTGTTTATCAACATCATGTCCGCCATATACTGAAACCACACTAAAATCGGTGTCTTTCATTATCTCTTGTACTACTTCTGAAATTTGTAGCGCAAGTTCCCTGGTAGGTGTTAATATAAGCACTTGAGGTGTAGATATATTTTCATCTGCCATCTGAATTAAAGGAAGGACAAATGCCAAGGTCTTTCCTGTTCCTGTCTGAGCCTTCCCAATTATATCCTTTCCTTTTAGAATAAGAGGTATTGCCTCATTTTGAATTTTTGTAGGTTTAGTAATATACATAGCCCTTAGTTTTTCTATATTATCAATGCTAATTCCCAAATCGTAAAATGTTCTCATAATTTATTTTTCTCCTTATAATTTCGTACATTCTATTATATTTTATAATCTTTGAAATTTCAATATTTTACAGAACAATAACAGTTCATATTAACTATTTAGAGCATATACGCTTTTCAAACAAAAAATCAGTGCAGCTCTAAAACTGCACCGACTATTTTCCTCAAGCTATTCCTTGTTCAATTTTTTTAATACCCTGAAAGAACCTTCCTCTATAAAAACTTCTAACCTGTCTCCTATAACTAAAAGTTCTTCTCCTGTTAATAAATCTACGTATGCTTTATGTTTTGTTTCAATTACGACTTCTTCAGAAACCTCTGAACTGTTTGCTATCACATAAATTTCATCTTGCACATCAAATCTTCTGTAAGCTATGGTTCTTTTTGAAAGAACTATATAATCTACATCTCCACTTTTTATTACGGGTTCATTTTTTCTAATCTCCAGAATTTTTTTGTAGTGGTTTAAAACATTTAGATTTTTTCTAGGATTATTATCATATTCATATTTAATTCCCAGATGTTCATATGAGTCCCATGGGTATGTTGCTCTATTTTCAGGGTCTTTTCCCCCTGTAAGTCCTACTTCATCCCCATAGTATATTAAAACCGGTCCCAGGAAAAGTAACTGCATGGTAACAGCAAGTAAGAGCTTCCTCTCATCTCCCAGCTCAGTCATAGCCCTTTGAACATCGTGGCTTCCTATCATCTTAAGAGCCGATTTATGGTATTCTTTAGGATAGTTTTCCTTGAACATAGTACAGACATTATAAAAAGTCTGAGCGTCGATTTCTCTATTTACAAAATTAAATAAAGTTCTTCTGTATGGGTATGCTGTTACAGAGTCTAAGGACTCTCCTAACATATACTTTCTTCTTTCTCCATATGCTATTTTATTGGTCGCATCTTCCCAGACCTCTCCTAAAAGCACACTGTCTTTATCTATAGACTTCATTCTTTTTCTGAGGATTTTAATGAATTCCTCAGGAAGTTCGTCAGCTACATCTAACCTAAAACCTTTTATTCCCATCTTCATCCACTTAGCTATTATTCCATCTTCCCCTGTTATAAAGTCAAGATATGAATCTTCCAATTCATTTACGTTAGGAAGGTCTCCTATGCCCCACCACGATTCATAGTTTTCCGGATATTCTTTAAATTTAAACCAATTATAATACTTAGATTCTTTAGATTGATATGCCCCCAGTTCAGAAAAATTTCCATACTTGTTAAAGTAGACACTATCACTTCCTGTATGACTGAACACTCCATCTAAAATAATATAAATGTTCTTTTGCTTTGCTCTTTCTATTAACTCTTTAAATGTTTCTTCATCTCCGAACATAGTGTCTATCTTAGAGTAATCAGAGGTATCGTATTTATGACAGCTTCTCGCTAAAAAAATCGGATTTAGGTAGATACAGGTAACTCCTAGTTGACTTAAATAATCCAGTTTATTTATTATCCCTTTTAAATTTCCACCATAAAAATCCCATCTTAATATCTCTCCCTGTGAACCTTTTATATAGCTAGGATAGTCATCCCATGATGAATATATATATGTGTTCGGCTTTAAATCCAGCAGGTGTCCATTTGTATTTCCATTTGCAAATCTATCTACGAAAATCTGATACACTACGCCCTCACTGTAAAACTTCGGAACTTTATCTATTTTTCCATGAACAGTAAGTTGATATGACGGAGCACTTTCATCTTCATATATTATAGCAAGCCCACCTGTAGCTAAATATTCAGGTGCAAGGAAGTATCTACGATGGTCTATATATACCGCAAACCTGTAGAAATACAGTCCTATATTTTCAAACTCCCAGTTTATATAATAAAATCCATTTTCACGTTTCATCTCTATGAATTTTTTTCTATCTTCATAGAAGAGTTCCATATCTATCCTGCTTATTCTGTTAGAAAGTGTCGCATCAAAAGATATCTTAAAATCTATTTTTGAATTTTTTTCAACTGCTCCAAAAGGTTTTTTAAAAGTTTCATCCCAAGAATCAAAATAAAGTCCTATATCAGAGGCAGATTTCATATAGCAACCACTCCTCTAAAAATGTTCTCCTATTCTAGTATTCCAAATACCATGTGCATATGATGATATAGTCTTGTCACTTGTAAACTGACCAGACGAGGCTATATTATCTACACACATTTTGTTCCAAACATCTTTTTTCTTGTACAAAGTATCTATTTTTCTATGTGCAAATGCATATTCTTTGAAATCTTTTAATACAAAAAATGCATCGTTATGAGTTATAAGATGATGGTATATCTCAAGACCGTCATCTACGCTAAAGTTCGGAATAAATCCATTTACCAAATCGTCTATTACTCTTTTTAATTCATAATCTCTATGATACAAGTCTACAGATTTGTAATCATGGTTCATCTCGTGCGCTAAGACTTCTTTAGCTGTAAGTCCAAAAATTACTATGTTGTCATTTCCCAATTCATTAAACATTTCTATATTTGCGCCATCCATAGTGGCTAGAGTAACTGCTCCGTTCATCATAAATTTCATATTCCCAGTTCCTGATGCCTCCTTTGAAGCTGTAGAAATCTGCTCACTTACATCTGCCGCCGGAATAATGCTTTGTGCTAGGGTAACTGAATAGTTTTCCATAAACACTACCTTTAATTTATATTTTGCCCTAAGATCGTTATTTATCATATCAGCTATAGAGTTTATAAATTTAATAATCTTCTTAGCAAGATAATACCCGGGTGCAGCTTTTGCTCCGAATATAAAAGTTCTAGGGTGCATATCATAGCTTGGATCTTCAATT
This sequence comes from Acetoanaerobium sp., assembly GCA_041831635.1. Classification (GTDB taxonomy): domain Bacteria; phylum Bacillota; class Clostridia; order Peptostreptococcales; family Filifactoraceae; genus Acetoanaerobium. Next base: position 11,982 of record JBHASY010000010.1, read on the forward strand.
ATTCTATGGTACAGATGAAGTATATGAAGAGCGTTCATAAGCTGTCTTTTATATGCGTGAAGCCTCTTTACCTGAACATCAAATATAGAATTGGGATCTACTAAAATATTATTTTTCTTAAGAATTATATCCGATAATTTTGCTTTATTATCGTGTTTGATCTGCTCTATCTTCGATAAAAAAACAGGATCTTCATTATACTCTTTTAACCTAATCAAATCTGTCGGCACTCTTTTCCATATATCCCCTACAGTTTCAGTTACTAGACTACTTAACTTAGGATTTGCAAGCATGAGCCATCTTCTATGAGTTATGCCGTTAGTCTTATTATTAAATTTCGCAGGATACAACTTATAAAAATCATTTAGTTCCCTATTTTTTAATATTTCCGTATGAAGCTTTGCAACACCATTTACGCTATGACTTCCTACTATAGCTAGGTTTGCCATTCTTACAGTAGAATGAGCTATGATAGCCATAGAATTAATTTTCTCTTGGTTATTCGGATGTAGTATCATAAGTTGTCTACAAAATCTTCTGTTTATCTCTTCTATTATCATATACATTCTTGGAAGCAAGTCTCTCATTAAATCTGCAGACCAAGTTTCTAATGCCTCGCTTAGTATGGTATGGTTAGTATACGACATGGTAAGAGTAGTGATTTCCCAAGCTTTATCCCAAGACAAACGATACTCATCTAAAAATATCCTCATAAGCTCAGGTATGCAAAGCGCCGGATGAGTGTCATTTATATGAATAGATATCTTGTCGCTAAATTCTTCTATAGGAAGACCTAACTTTTTATATCTTCTAACTATACTCTGAACCCCGGCAGACACCATAAAATATTCCTGCTTTAATCTGAGCATTTTCCCTTCTTCGCTGGAGTCATCAGGATATAAGACCTGTGATATAGACTCTACAGAGTATTTATAATCTAATGCTTTTTTATAGTCTCCATATCTAACCTGAGCAAAATCAGTATCTTCTGATGGCATTTCAGCACTAAACAATCTAAGGTTATTTACTGTTGCATTTTCAAACCCTATCACAGGAGTATCATAAGGAACAGCAAGTACAGGCTCATAATTTTTATGATTTACCACAAGCCTTCCATTTTCTTCATTTATTTCAAGGTCTCCCTTAAACTTAACCAACACAGCTTTATTAGGTTTTCTTACCTCCCATACGTTCCCTTCTCTAAGCCAATTTTCCGGAACTTCTACCTGATATCCATCTATGAATTTCTGCTCAAAAAGACCGTACTTATATCTAATCCCACAGCCATGTCCCGGAATTGCAAGAGATGCCATAGAATCTAAAAAGCAAGCTGCCAGTCTACCTAGTCCACCATTTCCAAGTCCAGGTTCAGGTTCATATCCTTGAATTTCATCAAGGTCAAATCCCATTTCAGAAATAGCATCTTCGCAAACCTCTAATATACCGAGATTAAGAAGATTTGCCTTTAGCAATTTCCCCAATAAGAATTCTATAGAAAAATAATATACCTGTTTTTCTTTGTATTTTTCATAAATTTTATTTGTATCAGCCCAGCCTCTTGCACAGTAGTCTCTTATTAAGTTCCCTAATGCCATAAATACATGCTGATTGTTTGCATCTGCTATATCTAACGCAAATAGGCTTAGTATTTTACCCTCGATATCTTTTTTAACCTGTTCTTTTGTCAAATGCATAAACTATTTCTCCTCTAAAATACTATCGTATACTCTAAGATATTCCTTAGCTGATCGCTCCCAACTATACTCAGAATTCATCGCATTTTTCATCAACTTATTCCAAGCTTCTTTGTCTTTATAAATATCTAAGGCATATTCTAATACGTGCAACATCTCATGAGCGTTATAGTTGCTAAAGGAAAATCCATTTCCCTCTGATGTAGTCTTATCATATGGGATTACAGTGTCTTTTAATCCTCCTGTTTCTCTGACAAGTGGAAGTGTTCCATATCTAAGAGCTATAAGCTGACCTATACCACAAGGTTCAAACTGAGATGGCATAAGAAACATATCCGCCCCTGCATAAATCCTTTGAGCAAGAGTATTGTCAAACACAAGCTTAGCACTAAATTTTTGAGGATAGGTCATAGAATAATACTGAAAAGTGCTGTGGTAGTGTTCATCTCCTGTTCCAAGCAGTACAAACTGAATATCTTTATCCAGTATTTCTCTCATAACGTGGGTTACTAAATCTAATCCTTTTTGTGAAACAAGTCTAGTTACCATACCTATCATCATTACATCTTTATCCTGATTAAATCCTAATATTTTTTGTAGTTTTAGCTTATTGTCTGCCTTTTTTTCAATGGAGTTAATATCATAATTATCAAAAATATGAGTATCTGTATCAGGCGAGTATATATTGTAATCTATCCCGTTTAATATCCCTCTAAGTTTATTAGATTTTTTGTTTAGAAGTCCATCAAGTCTTTCTCCAAAATAAGGTGTCTTTATCTCGTCAGCATAGCTGGGACTTACTGTCGTAATATAATCGGAAAAATTGATAGCGGCTTTCATAAAGTTCACATCTCCATAAAACTCTAAGCCGTCCTCAACCATCATATTTTCAGGAAGCCCCGTCACATCATGCAAAACATCTTTTGAGAATATCCCTTGATACTTAAGGTTGTGTATAGTAAATACCGTTTTAATTTTAGATTTTTCAAGGTGTTTGCAAGTATCCATTTTGAAGTAGGCCGGAATAAGTGACGTATGCCAATCATTAAGATGAATTACATCAGGCACAAAATTCATTCGTTTTATAAATTCAACTATCGATCTTGAAAAGAAAGAAAATCTTTCTGCATCGTCAAAATACCCATAAGCATTTTCCCTCTTGAAGTAGTATTCATTATCCACAAAATAAAAATCCAAACCTTCAAATTCCAGATGTTCTACTCCACAATATTGATTTCTCCATCCTACAGGTACTGAAAATACATCTGACGGTTGCATCTTATCTTTATAAAATTCAGCTATTTGCAAATATTTCGGAAGTATTATTCTTACATCTACCCCTAGACTTTTTAATGCTTTAGGTAGTGCAAAAGCCACATCACCTAATCCTCCCGTTTTTATAAAAGGATAACTTTCGGCACTGGCAAACAAAACTTTCATAATAAGTCCTCCTTTAAATTCCACTATTTTCACAGATAATATACTAAATGGTTTTATTCTTATCAATTACTAGTGGTACGTTTCTATCTCCTTTTAGTTCCTTATTCTCTGAAATCACTACCCCTTTATCCAAAATCATATTTTGAATTTTGGCATTAGACTTAATCAATCCATTTTGCATTATTATAGAATTTTCAATTTTAGCACCTTTTTCTACCCGAACTCTTCTAAAAATTACTGAGTTTTTCACTTCTCCCTCTATGATACAACCATTTGCAATTAAAGAATTTTCCACTTTAGCCTCTTTTGAATAAAAAGTAGGAGCCTCATCTTTTATCTTAGTGTAAATTTTTCTATCTGAATAAAATATTTCATCGGATATTTCTGTATTTAAAAAATCCATATTTGCCTCAAAATATCTCTCTATGCTATTTATACATTTTACATAACCTTTGTGGTTGTATGCAGTAACTTTAAGGGTGTTTATACACTGGTTTATTGCATCGTTAAGATAAAAGTTTTCTCCCTTTGCTATAGAATCCATCACTATATCTAAAAGCAGTTCTTTTCTCATAAGATATACTTCCATAGAAACATCAGCTGATTTTCTATGCCCTAAATTTACTCCCACAGAAACCACTCGTCCTGTCCTGCCAATATTAAGTAGATAGCATCTTTGAAATTCTTTATCAGCATTTTGTGCATATGTATAGACTATACTTATATCTGCGCCGTCTTTGATATGGTTTTCATACATAGACTTAAAATCTATATTTGCAATCATATAGCTACAAGAAATCAAAACATAATCCTGCCTACTTTGTCTTATGTAATTTAAATTTGAGTAAAAATTATGCATATCTCCTCTAGGGACACTAGAAGTCAAAGGGTTAAAATTCGGTGAAAAAATAAACAATCCATCTATTTTCCTGTCTAAATCCCACGCTTTTCCACTGTTGGTATGATCTAGCAGTGACCTCTGATTATAATCTGTAAATATTCCCACATTTTGTATCCCGGCATTTACCATATTTGAAAGTGCGAAGTCTATCACTCTATATCTTCCTGCTATCGGAATAGTCGCTATAGGTCTGTCGTTTACCAGTTTTCTTATGTTGTATTCATTTTCACTGAGGTTGATAATTCCTTGACAATTCTTAAGCATTTACTTCACCCTCTTCCTCAAAACTAAGAGATATATCTTCCTTTGATTTTTGCTTATCTTCTCTATTAGGACTAATCGTTGCTCCTTGTTCAATAAGCGAAATTCCTCCTTTTTCATCGAAAATCTTTGTCCCCGATTTTATAACTGCACCTTCTCCTATTATAGTTTTTTCTACATATACATTATCTTCTATTACCACATTTGGCATAATTACAGAATCTTTTACTTTTGAATTTCTTCCTATCTTAACACCGTAAAACAACACGCTATGCTCTACATCTCCACAAACCACACAACCCTCCACTACTAGTGAATAATTTATTTTACCACCATGGCAAACATACTGAGGCGGCATAATAGGATTGACTGAATATATCTTCCATTTTTTATCGTGCAAATGCAAAGGATTCCTAGGGTCTATCAAATCCATATTTGCTTCCCATAAACTCTCTACTGTTCCTACATCTTTCCAATAACCTTTAAATCTATACGCAAACAAATCTATTCCATCTTTCAACATCTTAGGTATGATGTCTTTTCCGAAATCATCAGCACTTTTATCTTTTTCTCCATCCGTAAGATATTTTTTTAATATCTTCCAATCAAAGATATAAACACCCATAGATGCCAAATTAGATTTAGGTTTTTTAGGCTTTTCTTCAAATTCGTATATCCTGTCATCTGAAGTGGTATTCATTATTCCAAAACGCTTTGCCTCTTCCATAGTCACTTCTAGAACCGCAATCGTCGCCTTAGATTTTTTTTCTTTATGAAACTCCAACATCTTGTTATAGTTCATCTTATAGATATGGTCTCCAGATAAAATAAGTACATATTCAGGTTCATACTGCTCAATAAAATTGATATTTTGGTAAATAGCATGAGCAGTCCCTCTATACCAGCTCCCCTCAGTTTCATTCATATACGGTGGCAAGATAGAAACTCCACCTGTTTTTCTATCTAAATCCCAAGGGCTACCTATTCCTATGTGCGTGTTCAGTATAAGTGGTCTATACTGTGTTAAAACTCCTACCGTATCTACTCCTGAGTTTGAGCAGTTACTTAAAGGAAAATCTATTATTCTATACTTTCCGCCAAACGGTACTGCCGGCTTTGCCAACTTTTTTGTGAATATTCCAAGCCTACTTCCCTGTCCTCCTGCTAATATCATTGCAATCATTTCTTTTCTAAACATAAAAAACGCCCCTTTTTTTAGAAAAACTAAGCTAGTATAGGTTAATATAAACTCAAAGTTTAATGTTTTTAATTATATACCCATTATAAACAATATATCCCTTATTATTCATTGAATTTTAAAGAAAAATTCAAAAAAATAAACCAAACCTCTAATCATATGAGATTTGGTTTATTTTTCTCATTCGGCATAAGATTTGATAAGTTCAACTACAGTTTCGACAGTTTTGTACATATCTTCTACTACCAGTGCTTCATATCTTCCATGATAGTTAAATCCACCGGTAAAAATATTTGGCGTGGGCAGTCCCATAAACGAAAGTCTAGAACCGTCAGTCCCACCTCTTATCGCTTTTATATTCGGCTCTACTCCTACTTTCTCCATAGCCTTAACTACAGAGTCTACTATATGCATCACAGGTAAAACCTTTTCTTTCATATTGTAATACGAGTCCTTTATCTCTACTACTACAGTACCTTCCCCATATTTTTTATTTATAAATTCACAGCTATCTATTAAAAAATCCTTTTTCTTAGTAAATTTAGCCATATCATGATCTCTTACTATATAGCTAAGTATAGTTTTTTCTACATCTCCACTTATTTCATCAAGCATAGTAAATCCCTCATAACCCTCGGTGAATTCAGGTCTTTCAAAAGTAGGTAACAGTGATTGAAATTCCATAGCTATAAGTATAGAATTTTTCATTTTATTTTTGGCTGTTCCCGGATGAATATTTATACCGTTTACTATCACCTTAGCTGAAGCAGCATTAAAATTTTCATATTCTATTTCTCCCAAAAAAGAACCGTCTAAGGTATAAGCAAAATCCGCTCCAAATTTTTCTACATCAAATTTATCCGCACCTCTTCCTATTTCTTCATCCGGAGTAAACGCTATTTTTATATCTCCGTGCTTTTCTTCGGGATTTTCTATAAAATACTCGACAACGGACATAATTTCGGCAATTCCCGCCTTGTCATCGGCACCGAGCAGAGTAGTTCCATCCGTAGTTATCAAAGTCTTTCCTTTAAAATCTCTCAAGTAAGGAAAATCCGAAACTCTCATAACTATATTCTTTTCTTCGTTTAAAACTATATCTTCGCCGTAATAATTTTCAACTATCTGAGGTCTTACATTTTCGCCTTGCATATCAGGACTTGTATCAAGATGAGCGATAAGCCCTATTGCAGGTGCGTTTTTCACATTTGCATTTAAAGTTCCCATTACATAACAATTTTCATCTACATGAGCATCGACTATGCCAAGTGACTTAAGCTCTTCAACCAATAAATTTGCCAAATCAAATTGAACTTTCGTACTCGGAACTGTATCTGAAGTTTCGTCGGATTTTGTATTGATTTTGGCATATCTGATAAATCTTTGCTCTACCTTTTCCATTTTTAGCCTCCTAAATTTATAACTTAATTTTTCATACAAGAATTATTATAAAGAACCTAACGACATCAATAAACCACTTTATAAAAAATTTCTTATTGAGCGTCAAATAAAGTTCTGAAAAACATTTAAAAATCTACACACATTGATATTTTAACCTGTCAATGTTTGATAATAAAACTGTCTTACTGTACTTTTATTTTAATTAAAACTATCTGAAGCTGAATTATCTGAGAAATCTCAATAACAAAGATTTTTTTATCCTAACGGCGTCGGCAGGGCATACTTCATGACAGCAAAAACAGCTTATACAGCTTTTCAAATTCACTATCGGCTTATCATAAGTCATAGTTATGACATTTGCAGGGCAATTTCTTTTACAGTGCCCGCACGATATACATTTTGTATGCAAAAATTCAGGTTTGGCTTTAAGTTTTTTTATTATAATTTCTTTCAGCCTTGTGGGCATATTCTTAGGAAGAAATGTCAAGTCAACAGAATCCGGAAGTTTAAACGCCTCGATATCTAAAGATTTATATTCAGACCCTTGCGTTACTATTTCATTTTCATTAAAAAGGTTTCTGTTTTTGGCAACATAAAGTGTAGGAACAAGCTCTACAGGAATAGACGTCAGGTCACAAGCCACAAAATCCGCCTCATAAGCATTATCCGCTCCTATAATAAATCCCAAATGCCTTTTAGTTCCGTTTGAAGGTCCGTTTCCCTCCATAGCTTCTATCCCGTCAATAATAGAATAGTCCGGCTTTACATATCTTTCAATATCAATAAGATGATGAGCAAAGTTTTCCTCATTCATAAGCTTAAAATGATATTCGGCTTTAATAAGACCCGGTATGACACCGAAAAGATTTTTCACTGCCCCTGTAAATGTCATCATTCCATGCGTTTTCAGCTTTGCTGCCGAAATTATGAAATCGGCATTTTTTACTACATCTATAACATCAAAAGACTTTAATTTCACTGACTCTTTCGAACTGACATTTGAAAAACCTGTATCGTAATTTAAAACGGCACCGCTGTTTTGAGCCGCTTTTTTCATTCCCGATACCTCATACACTCCATCTAAAGACGATTTCGTAAACGGTCCTGCCGGCGAGTCAGCTATTATTACCTCGCACTTTTTATTTACAAAATATCTCGACAGACATTCGATTATAGCAGGATGAGTCGTAACCGCCTGCTCAGGTCTTTTCTTCATAAGAAGATTTGTCTTTATAACGACCTTCGCTCCGTCAAAAAGTCTTTTTGACAATTCACTTTCGTCAAGCATAAAATTCAATTCGGATTGAATTAAATCAACATCGTTATAAAAATCAATCTTGGCAAGTAGCACTTTGCCCATAATACCCTCCACGCATTTTTTATCATTTTGTATCCTTAATTTGATATTATTATGATAATAATTTTAAATAAATAACCATACTATAAAACAAATTGTGTAAACTCAAAAAACATATAGCAAAATAAAACCCGTTCTAACATACTTTTGTTACCACCAACAAAAAGTCAGAACTTGAGGCTCTCTTATGAATAATATTAACACAGAAGTTCTCACAGCGCTAACAAAAGGATTATATTTAAAAGAAGTATTTCGCTCTCAACTCGAACAAGCAGTCAACACACTACTTGAGACAGAGCTAACTGCATTTTTGAATTACGACAAATACGACCCCGCAGGTTATCTCTCAGGTAATTCAAGAAATGGAACTTACAAAACTATATCGCTTTGTACTGTGATGCC
>JBHASY010000011.1:0-5186 GCA_041831635.1 Acetoanaerobium sp.
CTTTCAATTTGTATAAAAATATAAATCCGTAGATAAAATTTTTCCCCTATGATAGTATTTATATATCTATAAAATGACAGTAATCTGGAGATATTATGATTTACTTTGATAATGCCAGTACAAGCTTTCCCAAGGCTCCGGGTCTTGGTAATGTTGTATCTGAATTTTTAAATAATTCCTGCGTTAATATTAACAGAGGCTCCTATTCCTCCGCCCTGTCTCTGGAAGAGAAAATTTATGATACACGGGCTGCCCTTGCAAAGCTTTTTAATGCTGAGGATTGCTGTAATATTATATTTACAAGCAATATAACCACCAGCTTAAATATAGTTTTAAAAGGATTATTGAAAAAACATGACCATGTGCTTGTAAGCAGTATGGAGCATAATGCGGTTATGCGCCCTCTTTTTCAGCTTAAGAAAATTGGAATAGGCTTTACAAGGATTCCCTGTGATACAAACGGAGTGCTTGATTTATCTCAAATTGGTGATCTGGTAGAAAAGAACACCAGGGCAATTATTTCTACCCATGCTTCCAACGTTTCAGGTCAGATACAGCCCATAAAAAAACTTGGGGAATTTGCCGAAAGCCATGGACTGTTTTTCATACTAGACAGTGCCCAAACTGCCGGTGTATATCCTGTAGATATGAAAGCTATAAAGGCTGACGCAATTTGCTTTACGGGTCATAAAGGACTTTTAGGTCCCCAGGGTATAGGCGGCTTTGCCATAAGCAACAAACTTTCTGAAAAAATTTCTCCCTTGATAAGCGGAGGTACCGGAAGTTTTTCTGACAGTGAGAATATACCTCCTCTTTTACCTGACAAATTTGAAGCAGGAACTCTGAATCTCCCTGGAATAATAGGGCTTAATCATGCTATAAGCTATATAAATGATTTTGGTATGGAAAATATCAGAAAACATGAACTGAAGCTTACATCTTATTTTCTGGATGGTGTACAGCAAATTCCCAATTTAGCCATTGTTGGTAACAAAACTATAAAAAACAGAGCCTCCATTGTATCTGTTACTTCTAAATCAATGGACATTGCAGATTTAGCCTTTAAGCTTGAAAAAGACTATGCTATTCAAACCAGGGTAGGACTTCACTGTGCCCCTATTGCTCATAAAACCCTCGGAACCTTTCCCGGCGGTACCCTTAGATTTTCATTTTCTCATTTTAACAAATTAGAAGAAGTGGATATTTGTTTGTCTGCACTTAAAAATATACTTAAATAAAGAGTATATTTTAAATTTCCTATTGAATTCTGTATTTAATATGCTATATCATTATACAGGGTTGTTTTATGAACGATCTTAAGCAGATTTTAAATAGAGCAGAGCCATTTAAGACCGAACTTCGTTCGGTTGGCTCTGCGTAGGCAATGCCCTTACTTCGTAAGGCCATCACAGTTTATGGAGCAGAGCCATTTAAGACCGAACTTCGTTCGGTTGGCTCTGCGTAGGCAATGCCCTTACTTCGTAAGGCCATCACAGTTTATGGAGATTGAGAGATTATTATGAAAAAATTATTATCATTATTTTTAGTTTGTATTTTTGTTTTTGCTATGCCAATGACTGTACTGGCGGATAGCGCCAGTGTTGTCACCTTAGGCGCTGATATTACAGAGGCAGAAAAGCAGGCTGTGCTTTCCTACTTTGGAATAACAGACATTAATTCCGTAGAGGTTGTGCAGGTGAATAACGCAGAGGAGCATAGCATATTAGATGCTTATATACCACCTGAAAAAATTGGGAATAAAACCTACAGCTGCGCCTATATTGTCCCTACAGCCTCAGGAGGATTGAATATTCAAATGCAAAATATTACCTATGTTACCCAAGAAACCCTGGCAAATGCATTGATGACAGCAGGAATTAATAACTGTAACCTTATGGTTACTGCCCCTAAAGCGGTTTCCGGTACCGGTGCCTTAGCCGGCGTATACAAAGCATATGATAAAATGGGTGTCGCATTAGACAGCAGCAAAAAAGACCTGGCTGTACAGGAAATGGTGGTGGTAAGCCAATTAGTGGAAAATCACGGTAATGATATTAATAAGGTTGTAGCTGAAGTAAAAAAACAAGTAGCAGATAAAGCGCTTACAGATACTGAGGTCAAGCAAATCATTATAGATACCGCAAATGAACATAATATATCCCTTACTGAGGAGGAAACAGAAAAGCTTCTTTCCATAGTGGATCAAATTATGAAACTGGATTATAATGTGGAATCCTTTGTTTCCAGCGTAAATTCCACAATAGATGAAATTACAGGTAAAACCAATAGTGCAAAGGAGTTTATCACAAATATATTTAATAATATAAAGGGCTTTTTTGAAAAACTATCCGGAAAAGAAGATTCAGCTACTCCAAAGGAAGGACAGTAAAACATATCTGTCATATCAGTATTGACATTTTACATTTTAAACACTTTGCATAGTCACAATCTTCAGCAAATAAAAAGGACTTTAGAGCAATTCTAAAGTCCTTTTAAAATGGCTGCCGATTCATTTTTCCGCCCTATTGCAGCCCTTACTTTTGGGAAGATTTGTCAAGGACATAAACAAAAATTCTTTGATAAATTTATATCTTCTCTGTTTCTCTCTTGATTAACTTTAGTATTTTATCCTTATATGTTTCGCCTGTACCTTGCTTGAAATGTAGGTTTACAGTATATTTTGTCTTTCCAATATCCATTATTAACTGTTTATTAGGTGGTTCTTTTATTTCTCTTTTTTCTTCTTCCATAAATCCTCCTTTCTGCTTTTAGGCAAAGAAAAAACAGTAAACCTTTTTTTCGATTTACTGTTTACGCAAAATAATTTTTATTTAGAATTTTATTAGTCGTACTTTTTTAATAGATGGTTAAAAACTATAACCCCTATAACCACTTGACTAATCAAGTATGCTGCTAAATACACTACAATATGCTCTGTATCCATGATATTCAAAACCCCCAGCACAGAATAAACCATAATTGATAGAGCTATAATCAGCATTCCAATCCAATAAGTATATTTTCCGGATTTATCCCTCAGTTTTTGTTTTAATTCATCTTGCATTTCGATTTCTTTAATTTCTAATTTTTCTTGATATTTTTCCTTATTCTTTTGCCAATAAAAATATCGAATTATTGTAAAGATACCGCTGCCTACTAAAGCCCCTGTCATTCCATAAAATATACCCGATATTTTATTATCAAAGGCAATCGCTACATACAAGGATATTCCAGCTAAGATAGTATAAATCAAACCATAAATTAGATTACTTTTTTTCATAATTTTCCTCCTTTTCATAAGTAAAGACTTCTTCTATTGTCATGTTGAAATATAGTGCTATCTCAAATGCTAAATCTAAAGACGGATTATATTTGCCATTTTCTATCGCACTAATAGTCTGCCTTGAAACTTTTAATTCTTTTGCAAATTCTTCTTGAGTTAAGCCGTTAAGCTTTCTTAACTCATCTAATTTGTTTTCCAAACGCACCGCTCTCCTTTCGTCAAGTTTCCTTTACATTGTAATTATATCCACTTCCTCCCTTTTTGTCAAGTTTCCTTTACGTTAATTATATTTCTAACTCATTCTTTTTGACCTGTGATAGTCGCTTTTCTTGTCCCTGTAACTGCTCTATACAGGTCTTAACTTTTTCTGCCTGTTTTACTTCTTCTCTTATTTCTAATATTTGATTATAAAGACTATTCTTTTCTTTCCTCAAAGTGCCTATTTCTAATTTCCATTTGGATATATTTAAGGTCTTACTTTCTCCTAAATGCTCTTTCAGATATTTTTTGGCACTTTCAAATAAAATAATCTCTGCGGTATGTTCATTGTAGAAAGTATCCTGTTTGTTTTTCTTTAGCTTGGTATAGGCTCTGTAGGTATCTTTATGTTTCAAATATTTCTCGGCGTGGTCGATAAGTTGTACTCTATCATCTATTTTCTTTTCGGTATCTTTAATAGTTCTTGTGGTCTTATAATTCTTATCTCTTAATGCTGATATGCTTTCTTTGAGTTCAGATAAGGAAGTGATGTTTTTCTCTTTTAAGAATTGATAGCTTTCAATATATTTTTCTAAATCTGCATTGTGATTTTCTGTGTTGTTACGGATAAGATTTTCAAAAACGGATAGCAGATTTTCTTTTGGTGGGAGGGTGGATTTTATGTTTTCTGTTTCTGCTCTTTCTTCTTTGCCTATTCCCCTTATCCAATTTAACAAGGCTTTTATTCTTCTTGCGATTTCTCGTAATATCTTGTTTTGATGTTTGATTTCTCGGTTGATATTTCCTCTGTCGGTGGCTATGCCTTTCTTCTCCATTTGGGTTGCTGATACTCCTAAATGAATGGTCGGTATTTGCTCTATTCCCTGTCTTTGATAGGAACGATGGTCTACTTTTTCCTGTATGCTGTTTTCTTCAAGATATTTGTTTGTAATATCTGCCCATGCTTTTCGCCACTGCTCTGCTTTGTCTTGCTCATTCCAATCTGTTGTATTGATTTTTCTTGTTTTGTAATTGCCGTTCTTGAGTTTTACTTTTTCTCCGTTTTCATCAAAGATATATTCCTTTTTTGATTTTGCTCCCCATGTCTTATCTTCGTTTAATGGTCGCATAGTAAGTAGGATATGTGCGTGTGGGTTTCCGTCATTTTTATCGTGTAATGCAATATCGGCACACATACCAACTTTCACAAAATTTTCTTTTACATATTCCCTTACAAGTTCTATCTGTTTTTCCCTGTCTAATTCTTTGGGTAAAGCAATTTCGATTTCTCTTGCAAGCTGTGATTTTTTACTTTTTTCTATTTTCTCAACACTATTCCATAAGACAGAACGATTTACAAAATCCTGTGGTGCATTTTGCGGTAATAGGATTTCTGTATGTGCTATTCCGCCTTTTCTTGTAAAATCATGTACTATTCCGTCATACTCATTTTTTATCATTTCGCCACTACGATAGGCAGAAGCTGCTACTGCACTTTTGCCTTTGCCTCTTGAGATAATTTTGATACTGAGATGATAGATTGCCATAAGAAAAAACCTCCTCTCTTTTCTGATGTGGGTATGGTGGCGATGGATAAGACTTACTAAAAAAATCGGATAGCTTTTATCCGATTTCTTTTGGGAAGTACACAAGGGGTAGGAAATTTATTTCCGTAGGGGAGTGTAGCTCCCCTGTATCAGCGTTA
>JBHASY010000012.1:0-22464 GCA_041831635.1 Acetoanaerobium sp.
CCTCTTGCAACAACTGCTGCATGCGATGTCATTCCACCTCTGGCTGTAAGAATCCCCTCTGCTGCTACCATGCCCTCTATGTCTTCAGGAGAAGTTTCTTGTCTTACAAGTATGGATTTTTCTCCTCTTGCTTTTGCTGCAACTACATCTTCTGCATGGAAATAAACTTTTCCTGATGCTGCACCCGGAGATGCAGGAAGTCCTTTTGCTATTACAGTGGCATTTGCAAGAGCTTTCGGCTCAAACATAGGGTGTAGTAATTGATCTAATTGATTAGGCTCTATTCTCATTATAGCTTCTTCTTTAGTGATTAGATTTTCCTCTACCAGGTCAACAGCAACATTGATAGCTGCATGAGCAGTTCTTTTTCCCGATCTGGTTTGAAGTAAAAATAATCTTTCATTTTCTATCGTAAACTCTATATCTTGCATATCTTTGTAGTGATGCTCCAGTTTTTTAGTCGCATCTACGAATTGATTATAAACTTTCGGCATAATTTCTTTTAGTTCGGAAATTTCATTTGGAGTACGAATACCTGCAACTACGTCTTCTCCCTGTGCGTTGATTAGAAATTCTCCAAACAGTTTGTTTTCTCCGTCTGCCGGATTTCTTGTAAATGCAACTCCCGTACCTGACTTATCTCCCATATTTCCAAATACCATAGACTGAACATTTACTGCTGTTCCCAAATCATGAGGAATATCGTTAAGTTTTCTGTATATCATAGCTCTAGGGTTGTTCCAAGATTCAAATACAGCTTTGATTGCAAGTTCAAGCTGTTTCATAGGGTCTTGAGGGAACTCTTCATTTTTTTCTTCGAAATATACTTTTTTGTACTTTTCAACTAAAGCTTTCAAATCTTCACTATCTAAATCAGTGTCGTTATGTACACCTTTTTGCTCTTTCATTTCTTCCAGAAGTGATTCAAATCTAACTTTGGGAATTTCCATAGCTACATCAGAAAACATCTGGATAAATCTCCTGTAGCTGTCATAGGCAAAACGCTCATTTCCTGTGGATTTAGCCAGACCTTTCACAGCTTTGTCATTAAGTCCCAGATTTAAGATAGTGTCCATCATCCCCGGCATTGAGAACACCGCTCCTGAACGAACTGATACTAAAAGCGGATTTTCTTCATCTGAAAATCTTTTGTCAAGAGTTTTTTCTACCTCAGAAAGATGAACTTTAATTTCCTCTATTAGTGACTGCCATAATGATTTTCCTTCATCGTAAAAGCGAATGCAAGCTTTAGTAGTTATGGTAAATCCCGGAGGAACAGGAAGTCCTATGTTAGTCATTTCAGCTAAGTTAGCTCCTTTCCCTCCAAGAAGCGATTTCATTTCTTTTGAACCTTCGTGAAAACTGTACACAAACTTATTTTCCATTATCAATAACCTCCCTATTTAATATTTAGTCTTTAAAAATCTTTATACCGTTCTTTTTTAAAATACTTATGATAAGTTCTGCCGTTTCTTCTATAGCCTTGTTAGAAACATCTATTATAGGACAGCCTATTTTCTTCATAATCTTTTCTGCATAATCTATTTCATCAAGTATCCTGTCCATACTTGCATAGCTTGAACCTCTCGGAAGTCCCAGTGCTTTTAGTCTTTCTTCTCTTATCTCATTTAGTTTTGCAGGAGAGTTCGTAAGTCCTATCACTCTTTTAGCAGGAACATTGTAGATTTCATTTGGCGGAATAGATTCAGGTACCAGAGGAATATTTGCCACCTTTATGTTTTTATTTGCAAGGTACATAGAAAGCGGTGTCTTAGATGTCCTAGATATCCCAAGAATAACTACATCGGCTTTTGTAAGTCCTCTTGGGTCTTTCCCGTCATCGTATTTAACTGCAAACTCAATAGCCTCTATCCTCTTAAAATAAGCCTCGTCAAGTTTTCTTATGTTACCCGGCTCTCTGGCAGGTTCCAAATTAGTAGTTTCCTTAATTGCAGTCATTAACGGACTTAGTAAATCCACTGCTTTGATACCTGACTTGTCAGCAAAATCCCTTATATAATCTGTAAGTTCTTTATCAACCAAGGTGTAAAAAAGCACTACATTTTCTTGAGTTTCAGCTTCTTTTAGTATCCCTCTTAACAGTTCCAAATCCAGAACATAGGGGCATCTTTTTATTTCATAATCATCTAATTCAAACTGAGATATAGCTGCCTTTGCAACCTGTTCTCCCGTTTCTCCCAGTGAATCGGATATCACATATACCGACAATATGCTCATACTTATCCTCCATCATATTAGTTTTGCAGTATTTCCATAAATAAACGAGATACTGTGGTCTTTGAAAATCTTCCGACAACGACATACTGTTCATTACCGTCTACTTTTTCTACTCTAACCACAGGCAGACTGTCTACTTCATGCTCTATCAACTTTCTAAGTGCATCCTCGACAGTTTCATTCTCTTTTACACAAACGACATTTGGCATTCTGGTCATCGCCATACTGACAGGTATCGAAGTTATATCTCCATTTCCAATTGCACTTTTTAGCAAATCTTTCCTAGATACTACTCCACTGAAATATTTATTGGACGTAATAAATATCGAGCCTACATCTTCTAAAAACATAGTCACTATAGCACTGTGAACAGATACATTGTCCTCTATTACTATCGGTACACTCATTACATTTGCTACTTTTTTATTACTTATTTCCCTTATGTTGTATGACCTGATAGAATTTTCTGTATAAAAATATCCTACTTTTGGGCGTGCCTCCAAAAGTCCGCTCATAGTAAGTATAGATAAATCAGGTCTGAGTGTTGCCCTTGTAAGTCCTAATTTATTTGCAATCTGTTCACTTGTAATAGGCTGCTCAATCTTTACAATATCGATAATTTTCTGTTGGCGTTTAGTGATTTGTATTTTTCACACCTCCTATTATGACATACTTATACCTATATAGTATGTCATAATTTGTTTAATGTCAATATTTTTGAATAGCAAAAATTTACATTATTTATACGTTCTATAAAAAGTAAAAAATCCACCTCAAGAGGTGGATTTTTTAAATAATCTTATATTATTTTTTATAAATTAACTATTTTTGACAAGTCTGCAACTGATTCCATAGTAGTTCTTATATTAGAAAGCATAGTAAGTCTGTTTCCTCTTATGTCAAGATTTTCGTCCATTACCATTACGCTGTCAAAGAAGGTATCTACACTGTCTTTAATTGAAATAAGAAGTTCCAGAGCCTTTACATACTGTCTGTTTTTCAACATATCTTCAACTTCATTTTTGACACTGTCATATGCCGTACTTAATTTTAACTCACTGTCATTTACAAATAAAGTCTTGTCTACTTTTCCGGCAGCAGTATCCTTAGAAATGTTGGATATACGGCTAAAAGTCTGAAGTGCTTCGGTCACATTATTGTTTTTAACCCAAGCATCCAAGTCTTTTGCTCTTATTAGCAAATCAAACGGATTAGAGTTTTCTATACCTATGATTGAATCTACCACATCATATCGTATTCCCATATCAGTAAATAGATTTTTAAGTCTAAGTTCAAAAAACAACATAAGGTCTGATTTAACTTTATTTTTATCCATATCTTTAAAATCAAAATTTTCAAGAGCCAAGTCAAGTAGGTCAAATAATTTAATATTCAGCTCCTTGTCCATCATAATGTTTAGAATTCCAAGAGCTTGACGCCTAAGAGCATAAGGATCCTGCGAACCTGTAGGCTGAATACCTATCGCAAAGAAACCTGCAACTGAGTCCAATCTGTCTGAAATAGCCAAAATTATCCCTTCATTGGTAGTAGGTAGTTCATCTCCTGCAAATCTAGGAAGATAATGTTCATATATAGCCTGTGACACTTCACTTGGTTCGTTTGAAAGATTTGCATAATATCTTCCCATTATTCCTTGAAGTTCTGTAAATTCAAATACCATAGATGTGGTAAGGTCAGCTTTTACAAGATATGCCGCCCTGTTTAGATTTGGCAGGTTTAAACCTAATGCTCTTGCAATTTTTTCAGAAAGTTTTTGTATTCTCTTGGTTTTATCAAGTACAGTTCCAAGTTTTTGCTGGAACACTATAGTATCTAATCTTTCTACATAAGACTCTATAGGTCTTTTAGTATCTTCATTATAGAAAAACAGTGCATCACTGAGTCTTGCATCCAGAACTTTTTCATTTCCTCTTTTCACATTGTCTATGAAGTAGTCATCGCCATTTCTTACCGTTATAAATTTATTAAGAAGATTTCCATCTGCATCAAGCACAGGGAAATATCTCTGATGTTCTTTCATAGGTGTAATAATAACCTCTTTCGGTAGTGATAAATAGCTTTCATCAAACTCTCCATAAAAAGCTGTAGGATACTCTACTATATAGTTTACCTCCTCAAGCAGATCTTCATCCATCATAAGAGTTCCGCCAAGAGAAGTTGCTACAGCATTACATTGTTTTAATATCAACGACTTCCTTTGCTCATCATCCAGGATTACAAAATTTTCCTTAAGTTTAGTTTCGTACTCATCAATAGTATTTATCACCATTTCACTGCTTCCTAAAAATCTATGCCCTTTCGTAATATTTCCTGTTTTAATTCCTTCGATTTCAAAATCTATTACTTCATCATCCATCAAGCATACAAAATATCTTATAGGTCTTACGAAACGAATATTTTTACCACCCCATCTCATAGACTTTGGAAATGTAGTTGACTTTATCATTCCTTCAAAAATATCCTTAAGTAAGTCTTTTACCTCTTTTCCCTCTTTTTTGAGCCTTATATGAGCATATTCGTCTTTACCTACGGTCTTAAAGTATACATCATCAGCACTTACATTTTTACCTTTTAAAAATCCAATAAGAGCCTTACTTGGATTATTATTTTCATCAAAAGCCATTTTTCTGGAAGGTCCTTTTAGTTCTTCCTCAACAGTTTCTTGAGTTTCTGCAAGTTCATCTATTATTATTACAAATCTTCTAGGAGTACATTTTAAATCTATTGATTTATGTTTTATATGAAGTTCTTTCAGCGTTTTTTCGAGATAGTCTTTCATATCTGTTTTTGTTTTTGATATAAACCTGGCAGGAATTTCTTCAGTTCCTATTTCAAATAAAAGTTTTTTATTCATTGACAACACCACCCTTTAGTAATGGGAAACCCATATCTTCACGTTGCTTAACATATGCTGAAGCGATTTTTTTAGCCATATTTCTAACTCTTCCTATGTATGACGCCCTCTGACTTACCCCTATAGCACCACCTGCATCTAACAAATTAAATGAGTGAGATGCTTTGAGTACATAGTCATAAGCAGGCATCACAAGACCCTCTTCAATAAGTCTGCTCGCCTCTTTTTCGTAGGTGTTAAACATATTAAGGAGCATATCCTTATCGGATAGTTCAAAACTATATACCGAATGTTCGTATTCAGCTTTTTTAAATACTTCTCCATATTTAATTTCATCGGTAAAATCAATATCATAGACGTTATTTTTTTCTTGCAAAAAAAGAGCAATTCTCTCAAGTCCATAGGTAAGTTCGGCTGACTCAAGCTCACAGTCTATAGAACCTACCTGTTGAAAATATGTAAATTGAGTGATTTCCATTCCATCAAGCCATACTTCCCAACCCAGTCCCCACGCTCCAAAGGTCGGATTCTCCCAGTTATCTTCCACGAACCTGATATCATGTTCTTTCGGATTTATCCCTATAGCTTCCAATGATTTCAGATAAATATCTTGAATATCATCAGGCGACGGTTTTATTATTACTTGAAACTGATGATGTTGATATAGTCTGTTAGGGTTATCTCCATATCTGGCATCTGCCGGTCTTCTTGACGGTTCTGTATAGCATACCTTCCACGGTTCAGGCCCCAGTGCTCTTAAAAAAGTTGCCGGATTCATAGTTCCTGCTCCCTTTTCACTATCATAAGCTTGCATTATAATACAACCTTGATTTGACCAATATTCCTGAAGCTTCAATATCATTTGCTGAAAATTCATTTTATATGCCTCCATTTTTGTATTATTATTATTTAACTTTATATTATTTTACACTCTTATTGGAAAAAATCACTGAATACTTTCAAAAACTATATACTGTTTTTTATGTTTTACAATCTTAAAATATATATGCAAAGTTAATAACTTGTATTTAATTTATATATTAAATATATAAATCTAATATTATTACAAACTATAGCCCATAGTCAACTACTGCATACAAAAAAGACCCTATCCTATCGAATAAGGTCTTTCTAAACAAACCAATTGTGTTGTTCTTTTATAAATCTTCTGTTTTTTCTTTTACAGTGTCTCCAGCCTCTTCTGATTTCTCTTTAATTCCATCAGTAGAATCTTTTTTCCCTATCTTTTCATCTACCATTTTCTTAACTTTTTCAACTTTTTCCTCAGTCATTTTATTTACATCTATCTCTTCTCCGTCTTCTTTTACTATCTTGATAGTGTATTTAGTTACAAAAGCAGCTCCTACTCCTACTATAGCTACTACAGGAGCTAAAACAATACCTATCGCACCTATTGTAACAGGAAGATTAAGTAAAACCTCTCCATCTTTTTCTACCATAACTCTTGTTACATTGCCTTTTTTAAGAAGATCTTTTAATGTGTCAATAACTTCATTGCTTTTGATATTGATGTTTTCCATAACACTAACTTGGCTTTTTTCTAGGTAAATGATAGCATCTATCACATCGCCCTCGCAAGCATTAAGTGCATCTCTTGCCTGTTCATATGTCACACCTGTTCTGTCTACCACTTGGTCAATTTTTTCTAATGTTATCATTTTAAAAACCTCCTTAATAATTATCAATAAAATTTAAAGATTTTAAATTTAATGCCCCCAGATATTCTCCTATATAGCAACGTAGCAATCGTTTTAGTTCATCAAGTATGACCTTGGACACCTTTGCATTTATGGACAAGGTTATATCGTTAAAATATACATACTCAATCAGCCTTATAGTTGTTTTATCTACTTCAATCAAAGGCTTTACCGTCTTGCTACAGTCTCGGCAGATAACTCCACCTTCGATTATACTGAAATATCCAAAACGTTCTAACTCTATCATACCACAATTTGCACATTTTGAAACCTCCGGTTTAAAACCTGAGTATTCTAAAATTTTCAATTCATAGATAACCCTCATTAGCTCAAGCTTTGAAATGTCGAGTTTAAGCAATATATCCAGAGTTTCTTTTAACAAATCAAATAATTTTATATTAGTCTGGTGCTCTGCCATAAGTTTTTCTGACAGTTCCATAAAATAAGAGGCATAGAAAAACTTATCTAAATCAGTGGATATCTCGTAATAATTTTTTATCAGTTCCACCCTTTGAAGTCTGTATGAACCCGATTTATAATTTAGTACAAAATTAGAATATGCAAATATCTGAGACGCTGACATAAGAGGACTTTTCACTCTTTTAGACGCCTTTGCAAAAACTGTAATCTTCCCCAATTTTTTGCTCACTATAGTGAGAATAGTATCCGCCTCTGCATATTTGACTGTCTTTACTACTATACCTTGAGTTTCTATTTGCATAATTCTTCCTACTTGTCTTCATATCCAAACGATCGAATATAGTTTTCTTTATCTCTCCAATTTTCTTTAACCTTTACCCACAATTCCAAAAATATTTTACTTCCCAAAATTAGCTCAAGTTCTTCTCTTGCTGCCTTTCCTATACCTTTAATTTTTCTCCCCTGACTACCGATTATTATTTTTTTATGCGACTCCCTCTCACAGTAAATAACGGCAGAAATATCTATTATATCTTTATCTTTTCGTTTTTTCATAGCCTCTATATCTACTGCAATCCCATGAGGGATTTCTTTATCCGTATACATAAGCAGTTTTTCTCTTATTATTTCAGAAACCAAAACTTTTTCAGGCTGGTCGGTAATCATATCTGTAGGAAAATAAAGAGGTCCTTTTTCTATATATTTTGATAAAACTTTTATAAGAGTGTTATTGTTCGTTCCTTTTAAAGCAGATACGGGAACTATTTCATCAAATATTCCTATGTTGGAATACATACTTACAATTTCCATTAACTCTTCTTTTGTTAATTTGTCAATTTTATTTATAGCAAGTATCTTTTTTGATTTGTTGTCTTTTAGCGTTTCGATTATATCAGAATCTTTTTTGCCTATAGACTTCGACTCATCTACGACAAATAATATTACATCAGTGTCTCTCATAGAGGAATTTGAAACCTTTAACATATAATCTCCTAATCTGTTTTGAGGTTTTTGTATTCCGGGAGTATCCATGAACACTATCTGTATTTCATCGTCGTTATAAATAGCTCTAATTTGATTTCTGGTAGTCTGAGGTTTATCACTCATTATGGCAATTTTTTCTCCGACTAACGAATTCATAAGTGTAGATTTTCCAACATTCGGTCTTCCGATAATGCTTACAAAACCCGATTTGAAAATTTTTTCTTTCATAATACCATCCTTTATAAATCATCACTTGTAAATGAATGTGGGAGTATTTCGCTCATAGTGTATTCTTTTATTATATTTTTTCCTGTACTTCCCACTATTATTTTTAAATCCTTGCTAAACTCCACCATAACCTGTCTACATATCCCACAAGGAAAGGTTTCATCATCATTTGAAGAAGCTACAGCTATTTTTTCAAACTCCTTTTCTCCCTCAGACACAGCTTTAAATATCGCAGTTCTCTCAGCACAATTTGTTGCTCCAAATGAAGCTATTTCTATATTACAACCTGTATATATCTTTCCGCTCTTAGTTAAAAGAGCCGCTCCCACCTTAAATTTAGAATATGGAACATAGGCATTTTCTTTTGCCTTTTCTGCCAGTTTGAGTAGTTCAAAATTATCCATTTTATCATCTCCTAATTAAAAAACACCTTAAATAACAACGTTATAATAAGTATCCCCAAAATTCCTCCGTAAATAACTTCCTTTAGTGTGTGGATTTTTCCTTCTATTCTGCTTTGCGCCACTAAAACAGCCATCATAAACGAAAGCGTCGCTACCAAAGAATCTTCCGAAATATATGCTATCGAGGTTGCAAGTGCAAAAGATAGTGCGGCGTGTCCACTTATTATTCCGCCTTGCACGTGACTTCCCTTTGGCGAAAGAGTTTTGCCTGCCACCACAAAAAGCAAGGTTATTATTATTCCTATGATAGTAATATGTACTTCTTGATTTTTTATCTTTACCAGCAAAGACAATGTGGACGGATTTAATCTGTCAAAGAATATCAAATAAGCAATCATAACAGAATTAAGTGCCGAAACCAACACTGCTCCTGCTGCTACGTCTTTTGCTATCTTTGCAAGCGGACTGTATTCAGTAGTTACTAAATCTACAGTTTTTTCTATGGCAGTGTTAAACATTTCAGACATAATAACAAGTGAAATAGAAAAAAATACTGCTATAATTTCTATTCTGCTAAGGTTCAAAAAAAGCGTAAAAAATAATACAAGTATCGCTATGGCATAGTGTATCTTCATATTTCTTTGGCTTTTTAGAGTATATATTACACCGTCTATAGCATAGTTAAATGTTTTTATGAGGTTTCCGTTTTTTTGCAAGACATTTCCTCCTTGCTATCTAGTAATACCCATGATTTTAAGTACTTCGTTTTGTTTTTCTATCATAATTTCTTCATCTTGTTTTGTCATATGGTCATACCCTAAAAGATGAAACATAGAATGGCATATCAAAAATGCTATTTCCCTTTCAAATGAATGTCCATACTCATCTGCCTGAGAAAACGCCCTTTCTACTGATACAACAATATCTCCAAGCACAACAGGAAAATTCAAAACACTGTCATCCAGTTTTGCAAGTTCCTCTTTGTTATACATCGGAAACGAAAGCACATCTGTGGCTGTATTTATATTTCTGTGCCTGTTATTTATCTCTTTAATATCTTCATCAGTAGTAAAAGTAAGAGAAAGTTCTACTTCTTTTTTGAAATTTTCAAATTCTAAAGATTTAACCATAACATTTTTCAGCATTTTGATCAAATCATCTGATGGATTAAAGTCTGAGCCGTTTTCAAACAAAAGCTGCAACATCTAATGTACACCTCTCTTATTTTTATGAGCATTTCCTTTATTTGCCTGTTTTTCACTCTCTTTATACGCTATCTTTTTTTCATACTTTTCATAAGCTTTTATGATTCTTTGTACAAGTTCGTGCCTTACTACGTCCTTTTCATTAAGATGCGAAATACCTATCCCCCTTACCTCTTTCAATATTTCAGTTGCGTGAAGTAAACCGCTTTTTTTCATTCCTGGTAAATCTATCTGGGTAATATCTCCTGTAACAACAGCCTTAGAGCCGAATCCAAGTCTTGTAAGAAACATTTTCATCTGTTCCTGAGTGGTATTTTGTGCCTCGTCTAAAATAATAAAAGAATTGTCCAAAGTTCTTCCTCTCATATATGCAAGCGGAGCAACTTCTATCATTCCTCTTTCCATATATTTAGCAAACTTATCCGCTCCCATTATATCAAAAAGAGCATCATACAAAGGTCTAAGATACGGATCTACCTTGTCTTTTAAGTCTCCCGGCAAGAAACCTAAACTCTCTCCCGCCTCTACAGCAGGTCTTGTAAGTATTATCCTGCTTATTTCTTCTCTTTTAAATGCCATTACAGCCATCGCTACAGCTAAATATGTTTTTCCTGTTCCGGCAGGTCCTACACACACAGTTATATCATTATTTCTTATGTTTGAAATATATTCTTTTTGACCTAAAGTTTTAGGTTTTATAGGGTTTCCTTTCGCCGAAAGCACTATCACATCATCTGCCAAATTCGATAGTTTTTCTTCTGATTTAGTTGACACTAAATCTATGGAATAAAATATGGTCTGAGGATTTAATTTTTCTCCTTTTTGAACTAACGTAAACAAATCATTCATAAGCCTTTCTGCATTGTTTACCTGTGTTTTATTCCCTATAAGGATTATATTCCCCTCTCTAAGCACTACATGAATCCCAAATTGTTCTTCTATCATTTTAATATTTTTATCAAAATTTCCAAATAACTCTCTTTGAAAAACTTCATCCTGAATTTCAAGTTTTTTTTGTTCTACCAAATACATTTCCTCCTAATCAGTCCGTTTAACTCGTAATTACTTTTTATTATATCATTTTAAGCTATTCAAACTACAAGTACAACTTTTAATTTCAATTTGCACAGTGTTATCACTATGTGCGTACCTATCCAAGTTTATAAAAATTTTTGACCGCATTTGTTAAAAACTATATTCTTACTAATAGTTTTTTTGTGTTTAAAAATCTTTGTTGTAGGGTAGTAATTATACACGAGCATGGCAGGATTATTTATATGGTCTTGCTTGCCGTCGTATACCAAAATTAAAATTAGGAGGCAACAAATATGTCTATATTATCAAATTATTTACAAACAGGAGATTGGAAAGGCGAAAAACACATTCCTGTTATCCATGTAAGCGAGTCTATTTCTGCAAACGAAGTTACTGAAATCAAATTATCTGTAGGAGATGCTATAGCTCATCCCAACACTTTAGAACATCATATTTCTTGGTTTAAACTCTTCTTCATAGCAGAAGGAGCAAAATTCCCTGTTGAACTTGGAACATGTAGTTTCTCAGCTAACGGCGAGGGAGATATGTTCGCTGAACCTGTTGCTATTTTTAAGGTAAAGCTTCCATCATCAGGAAAACTTGTAGCTATCAGTTACTGTAATATTCATGGACTATGGGAAAACTCTGCTGACATAACTGTAAAATAAAATATTCATTAAAATACCTCCTTTGTATACAGTAGTGTTTTTTGGTTTACACTATTTTAAATACATTGGAGGTTTTTTCTTTAAAATAAAAAAGTTCTGTTTTAGCATCTTAATATAACTAAATTTACTTTTTTAATTATGTTTTGTTATTTAGTGTCAATTTATGCTATAATTACACTATCATTTATTATAGGAGTGTGTTTATGTCAAATAATTTAGAAGTTGGTATGATAGTTGAAGGTAAAGTTGCTCAATTAAAACCATTTGGAGCTTTTGTTTCTCTTGCAGATAACAAAAGAGGGCTGGTACATATTTCTCAGATTTCTCACGACTACATCAAAGAGGTTGGCGATGCTTTGTCTGAAGGTGATACTGTAAAGGTTAAGATCATATCTATCGAGCCTGATTCCGGAAAGATTTCTCTGTCTATCAAAGAAGCTAATCCGAAACCTGTAGTAGATAAAGATCCGAAAGTCAATAGAGATAATAAAGAAAAATCTGAACGTTTTGAAAAAAATGATAAACCGTCATTTAAGAAAGAGTCTGAAAAATCATTAAGCCTTGAAGATATGCTGAAAGAATGGACTAAACAGTCAAACGACAGACAAACAGATATAAATAGAAGATTGAAAAGATAGATTAACAATTCAATACTTATATTTTCAAAATCTAGATTGTGTAACATATGCTGACAATTTGTCATTGTGATATGTACCCTTTTTACTCGGCAACCGGTAATTAGGGTACATATCACCTCTATCCCTATAACAAGATGAATAAGCTTCATCAGAATTAAAAAATTCCAAAATGGAAGTTCCGTTTTGTCAGAAATCAAGGTTTCAGTTGCAACTGCAGAAACTCCCGGTTGAAGTCCTATAACGGAAACTGCAAAACTTGCTTTGAATAAAAATAACCTCAAGCATCTTAATATACAGCTTGAGGCTAAAAATTTTTCACAAATCCATCCTAGCCTTTATAAACCACTTCTCCACGCTCACGAATAGTTAAAATCTCAGTTTCATATCTTCCACTCATATATTTTTTAAATTTATCCGTCACAGTATAGGTATCTTGAAAATGCATAGGAATAAATACCTTTGGCTGAATTTTTTCAATAAATACTTCTCCACCCATATAGTAGCCCTGCTCTAATCTAGGGTCTACAGGGAAGAAAACAACATCTATATTTCTCTCAGTTATCTTTTCTATTTCTGAAAAAAATATTTTCTTCGCATACTCTTTTTCTTGAGCAGTTTCGCCAGCCCAATGCCACCAATTCAAATCTCCTGCATGAAATATAGTACGAGATTCTGCCGATACTAAAAATGATACTCCTTCATCTGTAGAACCATAAGTCTTTATGCTTATATTTCCTATATCTAAAGTTTCGTAAGCATCCATATAATATATATATTTATTCTCATCTTTCGCTTTTATTTCTTTATAAAAAATATAATTTACATTGTCGGCGTTGAGCGTAAAAACTTCTTTATCGTAATGGTCGCAATGCCCGTGAGATACAAATATATACACATTTTTGTCTTTCGGCATATCTTCCGGTTTTAACTGTCCACAATCCCTATATCTATTTTTCTTGCAGTTATCTTTAAAATAGTCGAAAATAAATACATTCTCATCAAGTTCAACCATAAATCCGCTGTGAAATAAATATGTTATTTTCAATAAGATCCCTCCTATTTTAAAATTTCCCGAGATTTCTAATACTAAGTGGTCTATCTATTATTTCTTTCATTATCACTGCTCTTTTTAAATCATCTTGATTTCTAAATAAATCTCTTTTTGATCTATGTTTTGTAGTTTCAGGAGATGTCGTCAAAACAAATTCATTTCTTAAAACATAGTCAGGATTTAGAGATTTTCCCTCACTACTCTCTGCTGAAATATCATAAACTTCATTGTCTTTTTTGTACAATGTTTGAGTAT
The DNA here is from genome assembly GCA_041831635.1 of Acetoanaerobium sp. Lineage (GTDB taxonomy): Bacteria > Bacillota > Clostridia > Peptostreptococcales > Filifactoraceae > Acetoanaerobium. The sequence continues at coordinate 13,720 of JBHASY010000012.1, forward strand.
TTAACTTGCTTTTCTTGCTTTCAAAAGTTTTCTTCTCGTTTTTAAGCGGTTCAGCTTTTGACAAATTTGCTTTTTTTTCAATGGTTTCAAAAAAGTCTTTCGCAGAGCCGGCTTTCATTTGATTCCATATATCTTGCATACTCTGAGGGTTGCTTTCAGCATTTTGATTGTTTTCAAACTTAATCGGTTTCTTCTTATTCATTTTATTTTTATTTTTTGTTCCTGAAATAACAGAAGAAACTATAAAGAAAACAATTAAACCTATTAAATTTTCCATATCTTCACCTCTTTTTTCAAAGGCTAATTTCTACTAGGAATTTGAAAAAAATTATTATCTTATTAAAATTACACCAATCAGATTAATCTTTGACTACTCTAATAAGTTTCAAAAAATTTTATAACATCTACTTTTTATTTTTATCAACCTCTATATTAGCTTCGCTGGTAGTTGCTATAGCCTCCCTCATTTGAGTGTCTGCCATAAGATTTTTCATATTATAGTAATCCATTATTCCCAGTTTTCCCTGTTTGAATGCTTCAGCTATTGCATGAGGAACTTCGGCCTCAGATTCCACTAACTTAGCTTGCATTTGAACCACTGTAGCCTTCATTTCCTGCTCTTGGGCTATAGCCATAGCTCTTCTTTCCTCAGCCTTTGCCTGGGCGATTTTTTTGTCAGCCTCCGCCTGATCTGTTTGAAGCTGAGCACCTATATTTCTTCCGATATCTACATCTGCTATATCAATGGATAGTATTTCAAATGCAGTTCCTGAGTCAAGTCCTTTATCAAGTACTGTCTTAGATATTTTATCAGGATTTTCAAGTACTTCTTTATGAGTAGTTGAACTACCTACTGTGGTAACTACACCCTCGCCTACTCTTGCAATAATAGTTTCTTCCCCGGCTCCGCCGACAAGTCTTTCTATATTCGCTCTTACAGTAACTCTGGCTTTAACCTTTACCTCAATACCGTCTTTCGCAACGGCTGAAATAATAGGGGTTTCTATTACCTTAGGATTAACTGAAACCTGAACCGCCTCAAGAACATCTCTTCCGGCCAAATCAATGGCAGCCGCCTGCTCAAATTCCAAATTTATATTGGCCCTTTGCGCTGCTATAAGTGCATCTATCACAGAGTTTACATCTCCGCCTGCAAGATAATGTGCCTCTAACTTATCAATAGATAAATTAAGTCCCGCTTTAGTCGCTTTAATCATAGGATTTACTATTTTTGCCGGTTGAACTCTTCTAAATCTCATACCTACAAGGGTCATAACAGATACTTTTACCCCTGAAAATAAAGCCGTTATCCAAAGTCCCAGCGGCACAAAACTCAAAAACATAGACAGCAAGAAAATTATCAAAACAAAAATTACTAAGACCGAAATAAATGATGCAAAACCAAATTCCATATTACTCACCTTCCATTTCCTTTACTTTTAATATACTGCCTTCCACACTTAATATTACCACAATTTTATCTTTTTCTATATACCTTCCTTCAGAAATTGCATCTAACATTTTTCCATCTATCTCAACTTTTCCCGATGGTCTCAGATATGTCAGTGTTTTTGCAGTCATTCCGATATAGGACTTATCCTCTTTAGCTGAAACAAATCCACTTTCTTTGTCTAAATTTGTTCCTAAAAACAAAGTTTTTGACAGATTTCGTTTAGGTAAATATTTTATAATCAAGGCTACAATTATGGTTGTAACTATAAGAGCGGTTGCAATCGAAACAATCGCCTGATGAATAGAAGTAGATGCCATAACAATACTGCTCAATACTCCTACTATTCCGGCTATTCCAAATATTCCGAAGCCCGGCATAAATATTTCAATAAACAACAAAATTATTCCTACCAAAAATACTATAACTGCAAATGATGTCGTGCTTCCTGAAAGAATAGAGCCTGCAAAAAACAACGAAAAACCCAAAATCGAAAGAAGTCCGCCAAGCCCGAATCCCGGAGTTATAACCTCAATTACAAGTCCCAAAAAACCTAGAGTCAATAAAATCCGGCTCATCGCTGATGATGATATAAAACCTACCAGATTATCAGACAGTTTCTTCTCTGCTACAATTTCATTTACAGCAGTTAAACCTACATCTTCATAGATTTCTTGCCTTGAACTCATAGTTCCATCTGAAAATTTAAGTTCCTCAGCCTTATTATTTGTAAGATTTAACAGCTTATCCTTTTCTACTAAATCTTTTATTTCTACAGATGAATCAGCCATCGCAGCAACCAGTTTAGGGTCTTTTCCTCTTTTTTCTGCTGTGGTTTCAAGCAGTGCCCTCCAATATGATAAAGTCTTTTCAGTATTAGGTATAGGTTCAGCCGAGCCTATAGTAGATGCCGGCGCCATATAAAGTGAATTTGCGGATATACTAATCAGTACCGCTGCAGACTCTGCTTTAGTATTTATATACGAGGCAGTTTTTACTTTAGATTTTAATATCTCCTTGCTGATTTGCTCAGCGGAATCAATTCTACCCCCTAAAGTATCAATCTCAAGTAAAATCAAGTCTGCATTTTTATTATTTGCATCTTCGATATTCTCTCTTACGTAATTTAACATCCCCGGATTAACCTCTCCACTTAGATGTATCACATATACATTGTCAGATTCCGAGAAACTAAAACCGGGAACAAGCAAAAACAAAAGAGTAAATATCAATAAAATACGTTTCATAATACACCTCCTATTCTTTACACCTCTAATATTTTCTATCCCTAGTATATATCATTTAAACTACTTATTTGTTACAATATAAATACAATAATTGAAATTATACAAACATAAAAATAATTTCTGCAAATCGGACATGGAAAAAACTGTTACAATGCCTATTTTTTTACCTTGTAGCTTAAATTTATATAGTTTTTTATATTTTTATAATTTTACTCGATGATTATTAAAAGCCGGTCGTGTATCCCAACCGGCTTTTTCCAAACATCCATGCTATAATATTTACTTTCTCAACTTATACTTTAAGCATTCGTCGTTATTAACTCTACAACCCGGCTTTTCCCAAAAGACCTTAAACTCTCATAACTGTTAGTAGGAGAACAATCACAGTCATTTAGGCAATAACCCAGCTTATAAAACTTCAATCTTCTAATATAGTAATCCTACCTTCTATATCTTTAAACATCATACTATGATTAGAAAGATATTCCTCAAGTATGTCCAAGCAAGAAGTCGATATTATGCGAGGAATCTGGACTTCCTTAGCCTCCTCAAAACTTACTCCAAAAAAGCTTTCTAAATTACTATAATGAAAATGCTGTAGTCCTACCGAAAAAACTGTATCATCTTCGATCTCTTTGTCGTTAAAAGTAAAACTGAGCAAAATTTTTTTAGAACGAGAATAACAGATATTAAACCCATGAGATATCTGATAAAACTCTGTTTCCCCGAAAAAAGATTCTTCTCTAAGAATATACAGCATCATTTTTCTGAGAGTTTTTCCTCTGAGTTTTACCAAATAAACCCCATCGTCATAGGGAAATGTTTCTATTAAGCTTCCATATTCCACAATCGGGCCTAATTTATCTGTCCTTATACTGCCTGAACCAAGTAGCATAATATCCAATCCAAGACTTACCTTCAAAATATCTGCAAACAGATTACCCAAGGTCGTTTCTGTATTACGTCTTGGGTGGGTCAATACGTGGCTAAAACGAGTAACGATTCTGGAATATTTACGATCGGTAATTTCTTTATATCTTTGTATCAGTCTTTCAAGTTGTTCATCCTTTTTACAGTGGTCGTCAGTAATACTCACACAATCCCAAGAAAAGGATTCAACACTGTTTGTATCTGTATTTACAACTAAGTCAAATCTTCCTATTTGATCTGTCCCTGCTCCGGCTTGTACTATAAGGATATCATTAACAATGCACGGTTCTTCTATAAAGGTATGTGAATGACCTCCTATAATTAAATCAACACCACATTCCTTTTCGATAATAGATGCAAGCTCTTTATCGGCTTCAAATCCTATATGAGTCAATAAAACTGTAAGGTCAATATCAATCCTTTTATAAGTATTACAAATTCTACGAACTTCATAGGCAGCCTCCTCTATGTCAATAAATGAACCTATAAGAGCATCTTTCTTTGCCTGAGCCAACACTAAATCTGTAATTATACCAATAAAAAGGATCTTCATTCCATCTATCTGCATAACATGACATGGTTGTAATAAACGAGCATGATTAGTCTTAATAAAAAGATTTGCATTGATAATTGGAAACCGGGCACATTTTTCAAGAAATAATAAATGTGCAATACCATAGTCTATCTCGTGATTTCCAATCGTAACTATATCCGGAGCCAGAGCATTCATAATTTCAATAGTCGAAATCCCCTTGTATTCAGCATCTATAATCGATCCTCTAAACATATCTCCGGCTATGGCATAGATCACATTTTTTTCCTCCGCTCTCACTCGGTTAATATAACCTGATAGCATAGCAACCCCACCAACTAGTGAGTCGTCAATCTGTTCAGCTAAAAAATCACCATGAAGGTCGTTAGAATGTAAGATAGTAAGTTTTTTCAAATTTGAAGAGTTCATAGAGTCATCCTCATTTAGAATAATGATATAAATACACAAACAGTATATCATAAATCTACTGCCGTGAATACGGCATATCTCTAACAAATCTTTCCCTTTGAAACAAACAATACTCAACCGTTGAAACCGGTGATGGTGAAGTTCTTAATGTCAAAATTTTCTTCATTGTTTGTAATTATATTTTCCCTTCATCTCCGGTAAAAGCAGGAAAGGAGGTTTATTAGGTCTTATGAATAACAAAAATATTCCATCAGAAAATTGACAGAAATATCTCTCATAACGGATTTATCTGTTCCTGACTTGATGCCAGTCATGTCATTTTTGAGATAATTTCGTATCATTCCTCCCATTGCTGCTTTTTGTTAAGTTTCATTTTCCTTGCCATAATATAAACCTCCAAACTGTGTAATATTATCTTACATCAATTTGAAGGTCTATACAAACTTTGGGACGCTCCCTTAAACAACAGTATTCCTAAAATCATTTAATTAGTTCTTTTTCAACATAATCACTGGTAAAACCTTTTAAAAGAGCACCATAACCCATTCTGAAACTAATTATATCGCCAACTTTGTAAATATTATTACTGTCAGTTACATCAACTATTAAATGGTCAGAACTTGCTCCTAAAATTTCAAGTTTAGCATCTATAGGTGTAAGAGAAGAAATGTCAGTATCCTGTTGCCCTATAGCAAGTATAGCTCTTTTTCTTACTCCCTTATCTTCATAGTATGGAGTATTTCCAAATGCATCCATTCCTATTTCTCCTATAGGAAGCGACGGTTTTTCTTTAAGTTCTACAATCTGACACTTAAGTTCAAATACATCGTCATGCATTCCGGCAATAGCTTCTCCGTAAGCTGTTTCTCTGCCTAAGAGAGTGGCTTCTCCTACACGTAGGTTTGTAATTTTTTCAGGAAGTTCTCCTTTATCAATAAGGTAAATAGAACTTGAGTTTCCGCCTGAGACTATAGGAAGTTTCAAATTAAATTCTTTTCTAAGTTCATCCGCAATATCACACAGCCTTGACAGATTGTCGTTTTTAGGAATAACTGCGCCGTAACATGTAAGATTAACTCCTATTCCTTTTATTTCTATATTATCAAGCTTGATAATTTCCTTGATATTTTCTTTCAGGTCGTCTACTTCAAAATATCCCTCTCTTAAATCTCCTAAATCTACCATAATGATAACTGAGTGTATTTTGTTAAGAGATTCCGCAGCTTTATCCAAAGCCTTCAGAGTTTCAAACTCCGAATTCATACTTATATCAGCATATTTAACTACCTCTTCGACTTCACAAAGCATAGGGATACGAAGTAACATTTTTTTAGTTCTTAAATCTTCAAGTTTTTTTAAATTCCCAACTCTAGAGTCTGCAAAGTAATCAACGTCCACTGAGTCTAGTTCTTTTACTATATCGTAATTTGCACACAATGATTTAACAACTATAGCAGTTTCGCAACCGCCTTTTTTACAAAGATTTTTTATAAAGGAAGTATTATCTTTTAGTTTGTTTATGTCTATAGTAATTTTAGGATACATCTTCTTCTCCTTTTAAAAAGTATTTTTCGTCAATTCTTAAACTATCACACATTATCTTGAAAGCAGCATCTTTGTGTACTTTGGAAAGAACTCCCAGCGATGCCATTATATAATAATTGTCTATCAATATTTCCGCTTCAGTAGTTGGAAATAATAACATACCTGTGTGATTGCTTTTGGCAATTGTTTCAATAATTGATACTCTATTAGGAAGTCTGGTTAATGCTCCACCTGTTCCTACTATATATTTAACTTCTGATAAATCTTTCCCTTCTGCAAGAGATGACCTGCCTGAAGGTCCATATACATTCCTTATTTTTCCGGCATGTCTTTCAACCGCTCTAAGGACAGCTTCTTTTGTAAGTCTTTCAACAAATTTTATCTCATCAGGATTTTTAGGTATAGCTTTATAGGTTTGCATTACGTAGTTTATATCTAAGTCCAATTCTTTTTCAAGAATTTCTTTACCTATCTGTTTTACGATATTAGGCATATTGACAAATACCCCTAAATCTCCTTCAACAGTCCTTTTTGCAAGAGGTTCCGGGCTTACAAGAATCCTTTCTACTTCTTCAGACCCTTTCGTCACAGAATGTAGATCTGTAGTAGCCCCTCCTACATCTAAGACCATTACATCTCCTATTTTCTCATATAGCAATTTCGAACTTTCCATTACCGCTCCGGGTGTTGGAATTATAGGACCATTAACTAAATCTCTCACGTGTTCCATACCGGGCGCATGAATAATATGCTCTTCAAATGCATCCTGTATTACTTTTCTTGTAGGTTCGACATTTAGTTCGTCTATTTTAGGATATACATTATCAACGATATAAAGTTTGTAATTTGTTCCTTCAAAAATTAACTTTATTTCTTCTTGATTTTCTATGTTTCCTGCATAAATCAGTGGAATAGGTAGATTAAGAGTTGCTAAAAGTTCAGCATTATAGATAGCTGTATCTCTTTCGCCGTAATCTACTCCGCCTGCAAGTAAAATTATATTCGGATGAATTTCTTCGATTTTTTTCAAATCAGTACGTCTTAACTTACCGGCTGTAACCTGATGAATAATCGCTCCTGCACCTAGTGCAGCCTCTTTAGCAGCTCTTGCAGTCATATCGTACACAAGTCCATGCACCGTCATTTTTAAACCGCCAGCGGCACTTGATGTAGCAATCATCTTTGCATATTCTATCGCCTCAACGTTTAAATTTTTGGATAAATCATCAATAGCACTATTTAAGCCAATCCTAACATCTCCTTCTAAAACAGAAGTAGGTGCTTGACCCTGACCCAGAAACACCGGGTCAGGACTATCTATATTATTAAAAGCATTCACGACTGTTGTTGTTGAACCTATTTCAGCAACTAAAACATCGATTTTCATTATTTCCCTTCTCTCATCTCTCTTCTTTTCTTAACAAGGAAAGTAGCAACATGAATACCTTTTGAACCTCTACCAAAACCTGCGTCCACTCCTTGTTTAACTGCAACTTCAGGAGTAACTTGAGTACCACCGCAACCTATCATAACTTTATCACGTATACCTTTTTCTACAGCAAGTTCATGTATACGTTTCATATTTTTGTAATGGATATCATCATGGCTGATAATAGTAGAAGCTAATATAGCATCTGCTTTTAATTCTATAGCAGCGTCTACAAGCTTTTCAACAGGTACCGAAGTTCCAAGATAGTGAACCTCCACCCCGTATTTTTCTATACCGCCGTGCTTGATATCTATTACTTCTCTTAGTCCTACTGAATGTTCGTCTTCTCCTACAGTTGCAGCAACTACTTTAAGAGGAGTTTTTTCTATGTCTTCTCTTATTTCGTTTTCAGAGAGCATTTCAGGTTCAGGAGGAACAACAAGACTGTTTAAATCTATACTAAACGGTACTCTTCCTTTTAGTTCTATTCTTGTTCCTTCAGATTCTTGCATTACTTCTTTGTTTATAACTTCAACTTCTTCAAGGTTCATCTTCTTAGCAAATTCAATAGCTGCAAATTCAGCAACTCTTTTGCTTGTAGGCAGGAACATAGTTAAAAGAACCGTACCGTCCGCTTGCCACTCTACCTCCGGTTTAATCATAGAAGAGTTTCTAAATTCTTTTGTTTCTTCCATTCTAACGCTAACATTGTCATTGTCATCGAGTTCATCGATGTAAATTATTTTCTCTGGAACTTCTAAAGTACAACCATCTATCAATTTTGCAGGGTCAGATTCTAATGTCGGATCGTATTGCTTAACATTGTTGTATCCGAAGTGAGCAGTAACAGGAGCCATATAGTCTTCATCTCTTTCAAACACTGTTCCTACTCCGATTCCACCGTCCATTTGCCTTGCAATTCCGTCGCCATTTCTTTCAGGATAGTATCCTGAGTCGACGAAGAAACCTTGCTCTACAGCATTGAAATATCCTCCCGCTTCAATAATTTCTTCCATAAACAGAACTGCTCTTTCTTTAAGTTCTCTTACTGTATTTCCAAGAACGCCATCTCTTTTTAGCTGAACCATTTCCATAAGCCCGTCCATACCTATCAAAGCTTGTTTTGCAGTGTCGCAGGCTTCTATGTTATAAATATGCCAAGGAACGTTTCTTCCCTCGTCAG
>JBHASY010000013.1:0-5513 GCA_041831635.1 Acetoanaerobium sp.
AATGTAAATGGGATAAGGGCTTGTGTAAAAAAAGGATTTTTAGAATATTTCGATGAAGTGGATGCTGATATTTTTTGTATACAGGAAAGCAAGCTTCAAGAAGGGCAGATAGAATTGACATTAAATGAATATGAGCAGTATTGGAATTATGCAGAAAAGAAAGGATACTCAGGAACAGCGGTATTTACTAAAGTAAAACCGATTTCTGTCAACTACGGCATAGGGATAGATCATCATGACACGGAAGGCAGGGTAATTACTCTGGAGTATGATGACTTTTATCTTGTAAATGTATACACTCCAAATGCTCAGCCTAAGCTTGCAAGACTTGAATATAGAATGCAGTGGGAAGATGATTTTAGAAAATATCTAAACGACTTAGATGATAAAAAACCTGTGATAGTTTGTGGAGACCTAAATGTAGCACATAAAGAGATAGACCTCAAAAATCCTAAGTCAAACAGAAAAAATCCCGGATTTAGTGACGAAGAAAGAGAAAAATTTACTAATTTACTGGATAGCGGATTTATCGACTCATTTAGATTTTTTTATCCTGACGCTACAGAGATGTATACGTGGTGGTCGTATAGATTTAATGCCAGAGAGAATAATGCAGGATGGAGAATCGACTATTTCTGTGTGTCAAATAAACTTAAAGACAAGTTAAAAGGTGCTGAAATTCATATGGATATAATGGGTTCAGACCACTGTCCCGTAGTGCTGGAAATATTTTAATTTAGGAGAGGTAAAATGAATAAATTTTTTGAAGTAGATGTAACTACGCTTAATCCGACGAAAAAACTGTATTACGACGATGCATATTTGAGAGAGTCAGGTGCGAATATAGTTGCTGTAGTAAAAGAAAAAGATTTTTATAAGATCGTACTGGATGAAACTATTTTCTATGCTGAAGGTGGAGGACAGCCGGGAGATAGGGGAGAAATAAATGGAATAAATGTTTTTGATGTACAGGAGAAAAAGGGCATAATCTACCATTATGTAAAAGAAATTCCTGAGAGAGAAAAAGTGCATTGCAAAATAGATTTTCCAAGAAGATTTGATTTTATGCAACAACACTCGGGAGAGCACGCTCTTTCGGGGATAATATTAAAATTATTTGGTGGAGCAAACAAAGGATTTCATATCGGAGAGAAGTTTGTAACTATAGATATCAACATAAAAGATATGACAGAGGAGATGTTTTTAAAAGCGGAAGAAGAAGCAAACAGATACATATTTGAAAATCAGGAAGTAACGCAGGTAGTAACCGACACAAATGGGCTGAAACAGTATCCTGTAAGAAAGGAAGTAACTGCTGACGAGGATATAAGAGTGGTGCTTATGGGAGAGGTGGATTGCTGTGCCTGCTGTGGAACTCACGTTAGAACATTGGGAGAAGTAGGAATAATCAAAATAATAAAGGCGGAGTCCTATAAAGGGATGACCAGGATTTATTTGCTGTGTGGAAACAGAGCGCTTAAAGACTATAGAGAAAAGAATGATATTATTAAATTACTAAAAAAAGAACTTTCAGCAGAGGAACCTACGATTTTGTCAAAGGTACAAAAACAAAGGGAAGATATATCGGCATTGAAAAAACAAAGTGATTTGATAAGACAAGACCTTGCAAAAAATATTTCGCACAGTTTAGATTCTAAAGAGGTAGTGACAGCTATTTTTGACAATGTGGATTTTTTAACATTATCTCATCTTGAGATGATATTGCTTGAAAAATCTGCTACGGTAATTCTTGCCACCACAGTAGAAAATAAGATTACTACAGCTACAAAGAATGCCAAGCTAAATCCGGGGCAGTTTTTTAAGGAAAATATAAAGACCTATAACGGAAAAGGCGGAGGCTCAAAAGATAAGGCTCAGGGAAGTTTTGAAACTAAAGAGGATGTAACTGCCTTTTATAATGCACTGGTATCGGAATTTGCAAAATAATTAGTAATTAAGTGGTGTGAAAATTTTCTTACCTAATTTTATTTAGGACTATTGACTAATATTATATATAGGCGTATAGTTTTAGTCAGGAGGAATGTAAAATGGTTTTACTATATGACAAAAAATGTAGCTGTCCAAATTGTAGGTCGGATTTTAAAACTAAAAAACCGCTCAGTTCCAAGCTGAGAGTAGAAGATGTGGAATCTGACAACCATAAGATATATAAGTATGTAAATCCCTATTACTACGAGATAAATGTATGCCCTCATTGCGGGTATGCTTTCGGGAAAAACGCTAATAAAAAACTCGATATATATAAAACAGAAAAGATTATAAAATATCTCGTGGATATAAAGGATTTTGCAAGACTTACAGGCGAAAGAACTTATGAGGACGGACTTAGAACTTTAAAACTGGGACTGTATATAGCACAGCTTATAAAAGAACCTTACTATGTAAAGGCGGGGCTTTCTTTAAAGATAGCGTGGCTTTACAGAGAAAAAGGGATGGTAGACGGGGAAATGAAGTATTTAAAACTAAGCTATGAAAACTATAAAAAATCTTATTTAGGAGAAGATTTTGAGTCTGTAGGTTACAGGAATTATTTTATGCTTTATACACTTGCAGAGCTTAGCAGAAGACTAGATAACTACGAAGAGGCCAGAAGATGGTATGCAGAGCTGTTTGAGGAGAGAAATGTACCTAGAGTTACTATGAGTAAAGCCAGAGATTTATGGATTCAATATAAGGAAAAAAGAAAAACCAATTCTGGTTTTGAAGAGCAAAAAGGTGCCTGACACAGCTCAGGAGTTCGACGAGGGTTTTGAACCTGATGATATATAAAATTTAGAACTTTTCAGGAATGGGTTATTGGGTAAATAAAATCCTAGAAGATTTGACATTTACAAAAATGTAGATGAATAATCTGTCTAGGATTTTTGATTGCTAATTTAAAAAATTTTATGTTAATCCCAAAAACTTTCCCCATCATCTTCAGGTAAAATTCCGTATCTTTTCGCCCATAGAGTTTTATATTTTACGGCGTGATTATGAAGTGCAGTGGTATCTTCAGGAAGTTGCTTTAAAACTTTTGCAGGAACACCTGCCAGCATCGAAAATGGCGGAACTACCATATTTTCTTTTACAACAGCACCGGCACCTATTATACTTCCTTTTCCTATTACAGCACCGTTTAGGATAATTGCTCCCATACCTATAAGTACGTGGTCTTCTATGGTGCAACCATGTAAGATAGCGTTATGGCCTATAGTTACATAATCTCCTATTATCAGGGGATAAGCATCGTCACAATGAAGGATGCTTCCGTCTTGGACGTTGGAGTATCTGCCTATCACGATTTTGTTTACGTCGCCTCGAACTACAGAATTAAACCAAACACTGCTATACTCTTGCATTTCTACACGTCCTATGACCTGAGAGCCATCAGCTACAAAACATTTGCTGTCGATTACAGGGCTGTTTCCCTCGAAAACTTCATACATAAAAATACCTCCGATCAACATATTTTATTTTGAAAAACTGTCATAAGCAGATAATTTTTATTGAAAACAATTTTATTTATTTGTAGTATAATGAATATTATATCAGAATATTGGATTAGTTTTGTATAAAATTTTAAAATGGAGATGAGGCAAGTTGAGAATAAGTAATGATACGATGGATACTATTATAAATAAATTCAAGTTGTTTTTTTATAAGAAAAATGAGACTAAGGCTAAAGAAATCTTAAAGGATAAGAAAAAGGTGTCAAGACTTCTTGAGAAAGCTAAGAATAAAGCTAAAGAAAACAGAATAGGACCTTTGGATGAAATCTGGGGAAAACTTCAACTGGTGTTTTCTCTGATTAAGGATTGGATTTTGGGAGAATATAAGCAAATTCCTATGGGATCGCTTATGATACTGATTGTAGGACTTATATATTTCATAACACCTATAGATATACTGCCGGATTTAATTCCCGGCGGTTTTGTGGACGATGTGGTTATTTTAGGATTTTTGTTTAAACAGATTTCTTCAGATATGGAGGTTTATAGATTGTGGAAAGAGCGAAAATATGACATTGTTTTTAGTGAAGAAAACGAATAGGTTTTTATAACTGTAGTAAGCTAATAAAAAAGTGATGTTTAAAATAAAAAACAGGCTATTGCCGTGATTGTTGTAATTTTGCGATAGCCTGTTTTATTTGAAACTTCAAAAAACTACATCTTTGTGTCAGTTTGAAGAATAAAGTTCTTCGTAATCGGACACGGATTTTTCTTTGAATATTTTTTCTACATCAGATGTAATCATATCGGATATATCATCGTAGGAAAATGAAATGCATACTCCACAGCTTGAGCTTAGTTTTCTGGGAACAGGCATCATTTCGTTTTCTATATTATTTTTGTTTAGCAATCTTCGGTATTTTAAAGCACCTGAGTGAGTAAAAAACAAAACTATATACTTATTTAGTTGCTTTAAGGACATAGTCTTCCCCGCTTGGATTTATATCTACTTTATAGCCATTGGAGTCCATAAATCTTTTTACGTTTTGCTTTGCTGTTTCATTGTCTACCAACACACAAAAGCCTGAACCTGATTTTTCCATAGCTTTCTTTGCAAGGAGCACCGGTTGTGGGCATGAAAGACCTCTAGCATCTACTTCTATCATAATTAAGCACTCTCCTTTGATTAGACTTCTTTAAATTTTATTTCCTTTTCTATATAGAAATACGAGATGACTGCTACCACCAGAAATCCGATAACGACTGCGATCTGACCGTTTAATGTAGGACCTGCAGGTGAGGATGCAAGTTTAAAGTTATGAGCGAAAGCTGCACCTATGAGCATACCCATTATGGTCACAGCAGAGTCTATATTTCCTTCTCCCGCAAGGATAAGCTGACGAAGAGGGCATCCTCCAAGCAGTACGCTGCCCCAGCCTGCAAGAGCCATACCTAAGAAGTTCCACATTGCATCATTATGAGCGACAGGTTGATCGATAAATCCAAGTTTAAACTGTCCTGTTAACAGGTTTCCAAGCAGAACAAATACAAATATAGATAGAAATCCTGTCAAAAGATAACTGTCTTTAAACATAATCATATCTCTGATTCCGCCTACTGTGCAGAGTCTGGTTTTTTGAGCAGCTACACCTGTTACTAAACCTACAGTAAGAGCAAATATCCAAGGGGCTCTCATAGAACCAGGTCCCGACTCGCTGAATATAAGGAGTGTAGGAACAAACAACAAGATTCCTAGAAGTACCAGCGAAATAATAGAGATAGAACTGCCTTCCAAGGTAGCTGCCTTGTATGTACGCCCCAGGCTGAATCCTTTGTTTAAAACATTAACTCCTGCAAATATACCTACCGTAAAGCCTATAATTCCAAATATTGCATTTAAGTCTCCGCCTGCAAGCCTAAGTACCATTCTAAGCGGGCAACCTAAGAACATCAAAGCTCCTATGATGACGATAAAGCCTAAGATAAATCTGGTAAAAGGAGAAGAACCGCTTTTAGGACTGAACTCTTTACCTGCTTTGGACATAATAAAAGCCCCTAAGA
>JBHASY010000014.1:0-6492 GCA_041831635.1 Acetoanaerobium sp.
AGTTTTAGAGAAATAGAAGAGGGTAAATCTATTCAGATTTTACATGTTGGAAGTTATGATGATGAGCCAAAATCATTTGAACTGATGAATGAATTTGCAAGAAAACTTAATCTTACAAGAATAGGTAATTTTCATAAAGAAATATACCTAAGTAATAAAAACAGTACATCAGAAGAAAAACAAAAAACTATATTAAGATATTCAGTGAAATAGGAGGAATTTGTTATGCCAAGACCGACGACAAAAAATGATTTAATGGCTTCTGCCAAAGAAAACTATGAAAAACTAAATTTATTTATCTCAAAGATGACTGAGGAAGAGTTAAATACACCATTTGACTTTTCAAAAGATGAAAAGAAAAAAGAAGCCCATTGGAAAAGAGATAAGAACCTAAGAGATGTTTTAATCCATCTCTATGAATGGCATCAGCTTATTTTGAATTGGGTACATTCCAATCAAAAGGGAGAAGAAAAACCATTTTTGCCTGAGCCGTATAATTGGAAAACTTATGGAGATATGAATTTAGAATTTTGGAATAAACACCAAAATACTTCTCTTGAAAATGCAACTAAAATATTTCATAAATCCCATAGTGATGTTTTAGAGTTGGCTGAAAAATTTACAAGTGAAGAATTGTTTTCCAAAGGCGTTTATAAGTGGACAGGGGGAAGTACACTGGGTTCTTATTTTGTAAGTGCAACCTCAAGTCATTATGACTGGGCTATGAAAAAGCTAAAAGCTCATCAGAAAAGGTTAAAAAGCTAGACAACTATGAAAATGCCGAAAGATGGGATTGATGTAAATATGTTTGCCCTTTGCGGTATGAATTTTTGTTGTATTATTTTATAATAAAAAACAAGTGTGAAATAGTGTATGAACAGTTTTAGTTCAGTATTAGATAATCTAAGGAGGATTTTTATGGAAAGTCATTGTAAACAGGAGTATATAGAGATTTTAAGGAAAGAGCTGGTGCCTGCTATGGGATGTACTGAGCCTATAGCACTTGCATATGCGGCTGCAAAGGCAAAGGAAGTTTTAGGAGGCATTCCGACGAGTTTAGAAGTTTTTGTAAGTCCTAATATACTCAAAAACGGAATGGGTGTAGGAATACCGGGAACCGGAATGATTGGGCTTGAGATTGCGGCTGCTATAGGACTTGTAGGTGGAGATGCAAAAAAAGAGCTTAATGTTCTTGCAGACATAACTTATGACGATGTAAATAAAAGCAAGCAGATGGTGTCCGAGCAAAAAATTAAAATAGGAGTAAAGTCAGACATAAATCCTGTTTACATAGAAGTAAATGCGATATCCGGAGAAAATAATGCCAAAGTTATAATAGAAGAAAAGCATAACAATATAGTATATATAGAAAAAAATGGACAAGTAATATTAAATAATCGTATTCAAGTAGACACAAATGAAAAAGAGAATTCAAAGAAACCTTCAAAAGCTTATAAACCTGAATTTTCAGTAGAAAGCATATATGATTTTTCGGTAAACACCCCTCTTGAAGAACTTAGCTTCGTCTATGATTTAACTATGACAAACAGCTTGATTTCAAACGAAGGAATGGAAAAAAACTACGGACACAGGATTGGAAGAATAATGCAGCAAAACATAGAAAACGGACTTTTATCAGATGATCTGATGTCCTATGTAATAAAAAAATCCGCAGCAGGAGCTGACGCAAGAATGGGGGGCTGTATGTTGCCTGCAATGAGCAATTCCGGCAGTGGAAATCAAGGAATTACACTGTCTGTTCCTGTCATAGCCTGTGCAGAGAAGCTCGGCTCCGACAAAGAGAAATTGACGAGAGCATTGGTGATTTCCAGTCTTATGTCTATATATATAAAATCAAATATGAAAAGACTTTCCGCTCTTTGTGGTGCTATGACAGCCGGAGCATCAGCGGCTTGTGGTATGACATATCTACTTGGTGGAGGTCTAAATCAAGTTAAGTATTCAGTTCAAAATATGATAGGGAATCTGACCGGAATAGTCTGTGACGGTGCAAAGCCGAACTGTGCTATGAAGGTGGCTACCGGAGTGAGTGCAGCCGTGATATCGAGTCTTGCAGCTATTGACAATGTGTCTTGCACTTCTTTAGAGGGAATAGTGGACGATGATGTAGACAAAAGCATAGAAAATCTCGGGAGAATTGCAGCCTATGCAATGGCGGATTTGGACAAAATGATGCTCGATATTATGATAAATAAGAAAAATGGTTAGTAGATAAAAAAGTTAGTAAATAAAAAAACTACAAAAGCACATCGAAAAACTTTGTTCGACTTTGAAAAATATGGACTTGCTATAAATAAAATTGCTATTGGCTGAAAAAAGTCGTCCTAACTCTTTCAGTCTGAAAAATTGTCCTGATTTTTCCATGCAATTTTGATTTATAGCTCGTCTTATATTTTTAACAAAGTTACGCAACTTGTATATGCTTGTATATATAAAACTTTACAAAATTTATACTTTTGTCATTTTATATACACAAATTTATTGATATAACATAATAGAAAGCTCAACTTCATCTTCGCCTTCCACACCTGTTTTTTTGAATCCCATTTTGAGATATAATTTCAAAGCTCCGGTATTATACTTGTTGCAGGTAAGAGTAATTTTGCTAGAATTACCAAACGGTTTCGTTTTAATGTAAGTTATGACCTGTCATAAATCCCTCCATAAATTATTCCAACCTAAAAAATGGTCTTGTATGAACATCTATGAAGAACCTGAAATAAAAAAATACCGTGGATTATAAACCACGGCAAAATACTCCTTAATTTAGCATAAGCGAGGTCTTCAAAAGATATTCATTTAAATCATTTTTTCTATTCATCATAATTGAACACCTCCCTTTCGTAATACTTGTATGTCGGAGTATATCACTTTGAACTTTTGTATGCAATAAAAATTTCAAATTGTTCTAACTGCCTGATATCCTGTACATTTCAGGTTTCATTTTATTAAACTTTGCAAGGTAGTTTATACCTAAATCAAGTAACATTTGCTCTGCTATATCAAAATCGGCAGAGATATGTTCAGCCTTATGAGAGTCTGATCCTAAAGTTATAATTTCCCCGCCAAGCTCTTTGTAACGTTTTAGAATATCTCTTTGAGGATGGGTTTGATTTAGTCCGTAGCGATAGCCTGAGGTGTTTATCTCTATACCTCTGCCTCCTTTTATTATGGTCTTTAAAATCTCGTCTATTATATCGGCGTAGTCTTTGTAATAAAGGCTTTTGTCTTCAAAACCGCCGTATCTGTTTATATAATCCAAATGACCGAAAACTCTGTAACAGGAGTACATTTTAGCACACTCCAAAGCATCCTCGAAGTACTCTGTATATCCTGTTACCTTGGATTTGTTTTCCCAAAACCTTCTTGCGTATATATCATGGCGTTTTACGGTGTGAATAGAACCTATGGCAAAGTCAAAAGGGTATTTTCCTAGAAGTTCTTCTATTTTAGAACCCAGGTGAGGTTGCAGTCCTATTTCTACACCGAACAGTATGTTGATTTTATCTTGATATTTTTCTCTTAGAGAATAGTAATCTTTTGAATACAAGTCATAATTTACCACGAAAGGCAAATCTCTGTCGGGATAATCATAATCTACGTGATCGGTAAGAGCAATTTCTTCCATACCCTTTTCTATCGCAGACAGTATCATAGTTTCCATAGGTATGTTGCAGTCATCTGAATAAGCTGTGTGAATATGGTAGTCACGTTTAATCAAAACCATCATCTCCTTAGATTAAGAAAATTTATATTTATAAAATGGCCCAAGGTATAAATTTTGCAAAGTTTTATATATACAAGCATATACAAGTACCTAAGAAAGATCTTGCATATTTTTATGAAGCAAGCACTGTTTTTTCGCTATATGGTATATGTTTGTGTATAAATTTTTGTAGTACCTGATAAATGTTTTAGAAGCCTAGGCTAATCAATAAATTTATTATAAAACGAAATTCGGTTTTGGACAAATGTTATTGAAAAGAAAAATGAGATATACATCACAAGTCAAAAGCAAGTTATTTAATTGTCAAGGCCGCATTTACTTTATTTTCAAAATCGCGGATTGTTTTTAACTAAGTTAAATTGTTCTTTTCTCCGCAAAGAATTTAAGTTGGAACATTTCATCTTATGGAATTATCTCAAGCATAGGAAAGATATTCCCAAGATAAAGATTCGCCAAATGACGTTTCAACTATTTTTTGTGAGTAAAGTTCTTATTCAGATATCCCTGCTTTTTTCGCCATGTCTAAAATCAGCTTTTCCATATCAACGATAGGTAAAATAAACATTGCTTTTTCAATAGAAAGTTAGGATAAAGATATTAAAGAAAAGTATGCTTCGATACTATTTGCGATTAGGATAACTCTTTCAGATACAATAAAAACACAACAGTTGTTTTATTGAATGAAGTGGTTCAGGAGGTCTTCATCATGAAAAAAAGCAGTTTTGTTTCTCTCGTTCTCGGGCTTACTACATGGATCGTATGGCGAAGTATGGAACATAAGGAACCTATATCGCTCTGTTGTCCCTGATTCCTATTGTTAAGGGTTTATCCCGATTGCTACACCTTTTACATTTCGATATAGTTTTTTCTTGATCTTAATTTTGTTCTTATGAGCATCCGGAGCGTCATTGAAACGTGTAATATTTAATAAAAGAAGTCGATGTTCAAATTACGAAAAACCCTTTGTTTTCAATGGTTTCGGAGGATTTCATTAAAGCCATATAATCAGCGACAAAAGCCTACACTTTAATAGAACTGATAAAAAGAGTTTAAATACTCTTGTAGATTTATTTACATTCTATTATAGAAGGCTTAATTTACAGACTTTTTCTCACACTCCACTCCTTATGACAGTGATTTAACACCAATGGAGAAAAGGTATATGTAGATATTTATTCGAATCAAATGTTACAAAAATGCTTGACCGGGTACACCATAAACTTAATCTTCCCTTTGTAATTGTTAGTTTTATTCTGAAATCAAAACTGTGTTATGACAACATTTCCTTGAAGAATTTAGTTATTTATCGGATTCTCTTTGGGATTTATAAAAATCGATCTGTTTCATATACAGGTCGGCTTGATTTTTGTAAAATTCCAACTTTTCAACGGACTGTTCGAGTTTTGATTGATGAAATGTTTTTTGTTTTTGCAAGATTTCCACTTGCTTAATTATAAAGTCATACTGCTTTTTGAAATGCTCTTCTTGTTGTATACAAAATACTTCAAGTTCCATTACATTAAGTTCATCCGGTGCTTCAGGTTCATTTTTGTTTTTTTGTGATTCAACTATTTCATCAGAAAGCTCTCCAGCAGTTTCTTCAGAGTTTTGTACTTTAAGAATTTCTTCCTCGTGTTTCTTTACGATTTCGTTTTGAACGTCTGTAATATTTTCTGAATCGTCGTCAATGATTATGTCTTCGTCATTAATAGTTATGTCATTTTCAAGAGTTGAAAGTGCCTGTTCAAAGCTGAGAGAGTTTTCATCTCTTGCAACGGTTTCTTCTTGCTTATCAAGTATATTTTCTTCGTTTCTGTTTTTCTCCATTTCAGACTCTCTTGCTTGTTCACGAGCGGCACGTCTTGCGTCAAGACGATCTCTTTCGAGACGTTCATGCTCTTTACGGTTAGAAAAAAAGAGAGATAGAAAAAATACGAAAAGCGGAATCAGTCCGAAAAGTGAACCGGGTATAAAATTAATCTGTGAAAAATAATTTTCAGACATAATTATGAGATAAGCTTGGTAAAGTGATATCATAGAAGAAATAAGTCCGGCAATCATAGATGAATGTAATATATTTTCTACTGTTTTTTTCGGTTTTTTTTTGCTTATAATTATAAAAATGACTATGAAAAATATATAAAATATCGCGACTCCGATTTCAGCAGAAGTAAACCATATAGGTAACAGTGCAAGAAATGATGAGAAACCGGCAGAAGTCGATACGGGAGTTCTCCCTTTTTTTAAAGCACTAATTCCAAAAAGAGAAAGGATTATTACAACCAAAGAAACGAATATTCCGTATTCTATGTATTTAATAGAGTGCATCATTTCAGAATTTATATTTTGCATATGTTGGATGATATTTTCCATAAAAACCCTCCAATGTTCACTTGAATTTTTGTTGGATTTATTCTATCACAAGTCTTCGTGTAATTCTATAATTTTGTTATGAATTTTTATACAGTTACTGTGAATTATTTTAGATATGTTTACAACTTGTAACTTCTTCAGTTATAATTTTAGACCGCCATCTCGATAAGTCGAACATTCGCATCAATAAGTTTATTATAGATTAAATCTGAATTGAATTTAGAAATTTTTTATCTTTAACAACTGTTTATTCTATGGTAAAATTATCTTCGTATGATTGTTTAGTGAAGTTATTTCTAATCTTAATATAATAGTTTTCGTTGTTAAAAAAGTAACTTATTTTTGTGGTTTTGCAGCATGATTGTCTTAAT
>JBHASY010000015.1:0-8046 GCA_041831635.1 Acetoanaerobium sp.
CTTTTGTAAAAAAATATTATACTACAGCAACACCTGTGATCATAAATGAATTGATGTGGTCGCTGGGAACTATAATGTATTCCGTAGCTTATGCCAGAATAGGAACTACGGCGATTGCAGCTGTTCAGGTTGCAAATACGGTTTCGAATATTTTTATGGTCGCATCTTTCGGTGTGGCTAATGCCTGCGCAATTATGCTCGGAAATGAACTTGGAGCGGGGAAAAACGATGTGGCTATAGAATATGCGAGGAGATTTTCGGTTTTGACATTTATGCTCGGAGTATTTGTAGGTATACTTCTTTACCTATTCATTCCTGTGATAAATACGTGGTTCGGAGTTACTGCGAATTTAGAACAAAGTGTAAGAAATATTCTTATAGTGAAGGCCGTAACCTCTCCGTTTGTTACATTTAACGTTGCCTTGATAATAGGTATACTAAGAAGTGGAGGAGATACGAGGTATGCACTTTTTATAGAGATCGGAGGAGTGTGGCTTATAGGTGTGCCGATGGCATTTATCGGTGCATTGTGGCTTAAACTTCCTATTCATTATGTAGTATTGATGGTAAGTATGGAGGAAACGTTTAAAACGGCAGCAGGTCTGCCGAGAGTTCTTTCAAACAAGTGGGCAAAGAATTTGACTGAAGATACAGTCGTTGTGTAAATTATACTTACTATTGTTTTATAAAGGTGGCATATAAAGACAGGAGGATTTGTATGAAAGTTTTGTTCACATACGATTATGGAAAAGAAAAATTTGACAGTATAAGAGATTTAGGATACGAGGTTGAAATTATTGACGAGGCAAAGTTCACTCCTGAGCAGGTGCCTTATGATGCCGATGTTATGTGTTGTTACAATCCTTTTAAGAAACTGGACATAAAGAAGTTTTCCAACCTCAAGCTGATTTTGCTCTCGAGTATAGGGTTTGATTTTGTGCCGAAAGAGGACATACTGGAAAAATCTATAATTTTAACAAACAACAAAGGCGGTTATTCTATACCTATGGGCGAGTGGATAGTGATGAATTTGCTTATGCTTTCGAGGAAAGTGCAACAGTTTTGGGAAAATAAAAAAGAAAAGAAATGGAAACTTGATACTAAAATTACAGAGCTTTACGCAAAGACGGTTACTTTTTTAGGCACAGGAACGATATCTTCCGAGGCGGCAAAAAGGCTACAGGGATTTGAAATGAATGTTGTAGGGGTAAATACAAAAGGTACTGACACGACTTATTTTGATAAAGTGTATGCCTTAGACGAAGTGAAAACAGCGATAGAGCAGGCTGATTATCTTGTGATGGTACTGCCATTTACTGAAAAGACCTATCATTTCATAGATAAAGAAAAGTTATCTTGGATGAAAAAAACTGCTATGTTTATCAATGTTTCAAGGGGAAATGTAGTAGACGAAACAGCACTTATAGAGGCTCTAAAGTCTGAATCTATAGCAGGTGCTGCCTTAGATGTATTTGAAAATGAGCCTTTAAGTCCCGACAGTGAACTTTGGGATATGGATAATGTATTTATTTCCCCACATAACTCTTGGCTGTCTGAGAAGAGAAACGACAGAAGATTTGAATTGATTTATGAAAATCTAAAAGCTTATATTGAAAATAAACCTTTAAAAAATATAGTAGATGTAAAGAAAGGCTACTAAAAATAATCGGGGTGAGGCAGTTGTCTGAGATAAGAATAGACCCTATAACAAGAAGACACGTAATTTTTGCGGTAGAAAGGGATTTAAGACCGACCGACTTGTGGGATTTTGAAAAAGAATCAAACCCTATGTCGGAGTTTAGCTATGCAAAAGAATGCCCATTTTGCAAAGGCAACGAGTCAGCTACACCGAAAGAAATATTAAGAGTGCCTGACAGTGAAGATTGGAAAGTAAGGGTTTTTCCCAACAAATTTCCGGCGATAAAAAGTGTAGACAATGAGCATAAGAAAAATACAAAATCGAATTCTATATACGAAAAATACAGCGGTATAGGAACTCACGAAGTCATAGTCGAGTCACCTTTTCACAATGTAAACTATTTCAAAATGAGTTTAGATGATTTTACGACTTTTCTCAATGCGATGCTTTCAAGGTATAAAGCTATAATTGCCGGCAAAGGGATAGATTATGTGAGTTTTTTTAAAAATCATCAAAAATTAGCAGGAGCGTCTTTATTTCATCCTCACAGTCAGCTTATAGGATTAAATTCCGTTCCTGATTTTGTAAAATACGAGGTTGAGGGGTCAAAGATTTTTTTTGACAGAACTCATTCTTGTCCGTACTGTCATATTTTAGAGATAGAACTGGGTAAAAGGGAAAGACTTATATATGAAAATGAGTTTTTTGCAGTGATTTGTCCGTTTGCTCCTAAGTATAAATATGAAACTTGGGTACTTCCGAAAAAACATTTGCCATATTTTGAAACTGAGAAAAACATAGATGAGCTTGCGAAGGCTTTATATTACTGTCTCAGAGCTATGTATGCCGTTCTGGGAGATTTTCCGTTTAATATGTTTTTACACGCACTTCCTAAGACTATGAAATCGGGAGAGATATATTACCACTACCATTTCGAGATAAATCCGAGACTTTCAGGGAATGCAGGGTTTGAACTTGGAACAGGAATTTATATTAACAGTATATATCCGGAGGAAGCGGCGAGGAAATTGAGGAGAGCATTATAAGATAAATTATAAAACAAAAAAGCGAGTTATCTAAAATATTAAAGCTGTAATTATTGTAATTTCAGTAATTATGGCTTTTGTGTTATAATTTTTAGCAAATACACTATCGGAGGGATATCTATGGCTGAGCTTGAAAACGAAAAAGCAGTTTATGAAAAAATTGAAAAATTAAGAGATCTTATAGAATATCACAGCATACTTTATTATGTTCAGGACAGTCCTGAGATAGCCGACTCAGACTTTGATATGTTGATGAAGGAATTGATTGAGCTCGAGGAAAAGTATCCTCAGTATATAACGGAAGATTCGCCTACTCAAAGAGTAGGCGGACTGCCACTTTCTAAATTCGATCAGGTACGTCACAGTGTGCAGATGATGTCGCTTTCCAATGCTTTTTCAAAGCAGGATTTGTTGGAATTTGACTCAAGAGTAAGACAGTCGGTTTCAAATCCTGAGTATGTGCTTGAATTTAAGATAGATGGATTGTCTGTTGCTCTTACATATGAAAATGGGAAATTTACAGTAGGAGCAACCAGAGGAGATGGAATAGTCGGAGAAGATGTAACAAAAAACCTCAAGACTATAAAGTCCATACCTATGAAGCTGAAAGAAGAAGTGTCTTTGACGGTAAGAGGAGAGGTGTATATTCCGAAGAAAAAATTTGAAGAGATGAATATTTTTCAGGAAGAAAGCGGACTTCCTTTGTTTGCAAATCCGAGAAACGCAGCTGCCGGTTCACTCAGACAGCTTGACTCTTCTATTACGGCAAAAAGACCTCTGGACATTTTTGTTTTTAATTTACAGGAGATAACAGGCACAAAGATAAAATTTCACAGTGAGGCACTTGAATATTTAAAGAATTTAGGGCTTAGAGTAAGTCCTATGAGAAAGGTCTACTCTTCTATGGAGGAGGTTTTCGACGAAATACTTACTTGGCAAGAAAAAAGGCACGATTTGGATTTTGAGATAGACGGAATAGTTATAAAAGTAAATGATTTGATGCAAAGAGAAGTGCTGGGAGCGACTGCAAAAGCACCGAGATGGGCTATAGCATATAAATTTCCGGCAGAAAGAAAACTAACTCAAATAAAAGATATAATTGTTCAAGTAGGACGAACGGGGACTATTACGCCGACTGCGATATTGACCCCTGTGAGGATTGCAGGCTCTACAGTAGGCAGGGCAACTCTTCATAACGAAGACTTTATAAAAACGAAAGACATAAAAATAAAAGATTGGGTATATATCCAAAAGGCAGGAGACATTATTCCTGAGGTTTATGAAGTAGAAAAAAACAAAAGAACAGGTGATGAATACGAGTTTAAAATGCCTGAAAAGTGTCCGCAATGTCATACACCTACAGTCAGAGTAGAGGGAGAGGCTGCTTTAAAATGCCCAAATATTACCTGCCCTGCTCAGATAAAAAGAAGAATAATACACTTTGTATCAAAATCGGCTATGGATATAGATAAACTGGGAGAAGCAATAGTAATACAGTTATATGAGGCAGGACTTATCAAGGATATTGCTGATATCTATTATCTCAATGCTGACGAAGTGTTGGCTTTACCAAGAATGGGAAAAAAATCCGTTTCTAATCTGATGAAGTCGATAGATGATTCAAAAATGGCAGGACTTGACAGACTTCTTATAGGTCTCGGAATAAGATTTATAGGAACTAAGGCTGCAAAAACTCTTGCATTAAAATATTCCGATATAGAGCAGATTAAATCGGCTACTGTAGAGGAACTTTGCCAAATCGACGAGATAGGAGAAAAGATGGCTCAAAGCATATTTGAGTTTTTTAAAGTCGAAGAAAATCTGAATTTGATTGAAAGGTTAAAACAAGCCGGTGTTTCTATGAGTGTAGAGAAAAAGCAATACAGCAAAAATTCTATATTCGAGGGTATGAAATTTGTACTTACAGGAACTTTGGAAACTTTAAAAAGAGATGAGGCTACAACTTTAATAGAAGAAAGAATGGGTAAAACATCTTCATCTGTAAGTAAAAATACAACAGTTGTACTTGCCGGAGAAGAAGCAGGCTCAAAGCTTGATAAGGCGATATCGCTGGGCATTACCGTGATAAACGAAGAAGAATTTATGGATTTATTGAAGCTTGAAACTAAGGATGAGGTATCCAGAAAGCTTTTAAAATCGTAGGAAAGGCAGCTAAATAATATGATTTATCCTTCAGGACTTAGCAAAAGCGACCGTGAGAAGCTGGGAATGGTTTTTACAGATGATAAAATTTCTGATTTTATGGTAAGAAGAAGTTTAAACCTTTTAAACGCTGCGTTTAAATCTAAGAATAAGTCCATAAAAGATGCGAGGATTTTAGACCCCTGTATAGGAGGAGCAAGCTTTGATATTGCACTTTTTAAAGTTTTGGAAGAATATATAGAAGATTTTAAAATTGGAAATTTTTTGCAAAACAACTTTGTAGGGATAGATATAGAAAAATCTGCCATAGAACTTGCAAAAAAGAATTTAAAAGAAGTTAATGCAAGTTATGTAGGTGATTTAAATTTACAATGCAAGGATTTTCTGATAGATTTTGACAAAAGAGGATTTGACCTTATAATAGGCAATCCTCCTTACATAGGCGAAAAAGGAAACAAAGATGTATTTACTAAAATAAGAGATACTGAGTTTGGGAAAAAATATTACGAAAAAGGAATGGATTATTTTTATTTTTTCATAGAGAAATCATTGGAAATTTTAAATGAAGACGGAATTTTGGCTATGATAACTCCTGCTTATTGGACTAGGGCAGATTCGGCATCGAAACTGAGAGAAACTATAAGAAATGTGGCAAGCTTTGTAGATGTAGTGGATTTTGGAGATTTTAGGGTTTTTAAAGACGCAGTGGGGCATCACAGCTTGATTTTCTTTCTTCAAAAGAAAAAAAGAACAGAGTTTAATCATTATCTGATAAAGGAAAAGAAAAAGAATATAGGGAAGATATTAAGCGGTATATTAAACGATATGAGTTCGGATTTTTTTATAGATAAATATGGAACTTTTGTATTTAATTCTAAACACTTTACGGATAAAGATAAAAAATCTGAAAGTTGTATAGACGGTTATGAAAATTCCATATTTAAAATGGATAATTCTATAAGTAAAAGTGAAATCTCTATATTTAAGCCTGAAGAAACTGTAATCAATAAGGGATGTTTTTTGCTTAAAGATAAAGATTCAAGTTATATAAAAAGCTGTGTCTCCGGCGATTTTTGTATGAATTATTCTCCATATTTCAATTTTATATCTAGGGAAACTCAAGGAATTTTTGAAAAAATAAAAAAGTGCACAAAAACCACTCTAAGAGAAATTGCTTCTATCAATCAAGGGATAGTAAGCGGTGCTGATAAGGTTACAAACAGAAATCTGAATATTTTAAAAGAGCATATGAGTGGAGAAATGATTGCAGATATAAATATAGGTGACGGGATTTTTGTTTTAAACGAAGAAGAAGCGAGCAAATATTTGGATAAATGCTCTTGCTTAGTCGGATTTTATAAAAATTCCGATATCACGGCATATTCGATAAAAAAACCTAAGTATTATTTGTTTTACTCTACTGATAAGATGAACAAAGAAGATGAAAAGATAGTCATAAATCACCTTTGTAAATTTGAAGCCATACTGAGCAGAAGAAGAGAAACTTTGCTCGGAAAACTTGCCTACTATCATTTGCAGTGGGCGAGACGTCAAGAAATATTTACAGGCGAAAAGATAGTATCGCCTCAAAGAGCACTTCGTCCCAGCTTTGCATATTCAAACTCTGAACTTTATGCCAGTGCTGACGTGTATTATATTACAGATATTAAAGAAAATACGTTCTTTGTACTGGGATATCTGAACAGTTCGTTTGCAGATTTTTATTTAAGAAATATGGGCAAGAAAAAAGGAAGATATCTTGAGCTTTATCAAAGACCTCTAAGTGAAATACCGATTATATGCATAGCTGAAAACAAAAAAAATCAAATAGCCTACAGAGCAAAAAAAATTACGGAAAAAAATTTGACATCAGAAGAGATGAATAAATTGAAATCGGAGATAGACAGTATCATATGGAGTGAACTGAAAGTATGATGCTCGGAGTTACGATAACAGACGCTATAAATATTTTTTTTCACTTGAAACTACCGCAGTTTTTCGTAAAGACTAAAAAAACAAAAAAGCGAGGTTGTGATATGTCTTTGCTAAAAGAGATAATTGACTTTATGAGAAGAAAAGCCTTTAGCAGAGCGTTATCACGACCACGCTTTAAGTGGAAATTTACAGTTACACGTACAGGTACTCATTCAGCTTTATTTATAAAATAAGCTTAGCTTATTTTTCCGTTACCGTCAGTTTTAAAACATCGGGTCTAGCATAATGACCTACTGCATCGTGCTCCATTTTACACACGGCAGGAAGACTCATATCCAGATTTGCATAGATTATAGTTTCTTCATTCCATACAGGTTCGGTAACATAATGACCGAAAGGATCTATAATACAGCTTCCGCCGCTGCATACCATATCAGGCAGATTGTCAATTGCAGACTGTTCGTTAAGTCCTTTAGGATATGAAGACTTTCGTACTATCATATCCGCATTTATAAAATAACATTTGCCCTCTATAGCTATATGCTGTATAGTTGCCTGCCATTCAGGATTATCGTTGGTATTTGGAGAAATATAGATAGTTATGCCTTTTTCATAAAGAGCAACTCTGGCAAGAGGCATATAGCTTTCCCAACAAATCAAACTTCCAATAGGTCCCCAAGGGGTTTGGGTAATAGGAAAATAACCTTCATCAGCATCGCCCCATACCAGTCTTTCGCTTCCTGTAGGCTTTAGTTTTCTATGAACTTTAAATGAACCGTCAGGTTCAAAGATAGCATTGCTGTTATAAAGTGTTCCGCAGACGGCATCTCTTTCTGAAAAACCTATACTTATGTAAGTTTTACCTTTTTTTGCAGCTTCTGAAAGCCGACTAAATTCCGTTTCTCCGACAACAACCGACGCATCACAGTATTTTTTCCAATCTTCTCTTCCTGCTTCTGTTCTTTTACCTACACTAAAACCGAAATTCATACCTATAGGATATCCCGGAATAAATAACTCAGGAAATACGATTAACTCTGCACTGTTAGATGTCGCTTCATCAATGAGACTAAGAGCCTTATCAAGAGAGGCTTTTTTGTCGAACATAACAGGTTCAGCCTGTACCAACGCTATCTTACATACTTGTTTAATATCTTTCATAGCCTGCACCACGCTTTCTGAATTTTTAGTAAAATATCTTTTTACATTATATCATTTATATAAAAAATTGTATGCAAAAGTTAAATAAAATACAGTTATTGC
>JBHASY010000016.1:0-21227 GCA_041831635.1 Acetoanaerobium sp.
ATTTGAAAGAAGGTGTTTTTATGCAATTACAAGAATCCGGAGAAATGTATTTAGAAACGATATATATCTTGTCAAAAAAAATAAGCATGGTTCGAGCAATAGATGTAGGAGAATATATGGGATACTCAAAGCCCAGTGTAAGTAGAGCACTTGGAATTTTAAAAAAAGGAGGCTACATCACTGTAGAGCCAAACGGACACATTTCACTTACCAAAACAGGACAAGAAGTAGCATCTAACATTTATGAAAGACATACTGTGCTTTCTGATATGCTTATGAAACTGGGAGTTGACGAAAAAACTGCTGTAACTGATGCTTGCCGTATAGAGCACGTAATCAGCGACAAATCCTTTAAAGCCATTCAAAAGTGCATAAAAAAATAAAATGTTATATTTTTAAAAGTATAACTAATCTAAATATATAATAAACTTGGCTTTGAAAGGAAAACACATTATGCCCACTATAAGTATGTTCTATGGAATAATAATAAGAATGTATTGTGCACCGGAGGAGCATAACCCTCCACATTTTCATGCATATTATGGAGAACACATAGCGATTATTGACATAAATTCATGTGAATTAAAGGAAGGATTTTTGCCAAAGAAACAATTAAAATTGGTGTTAGCATGGGCAGAACTTCGCAAGGAAGAACTATTGGCAAATTGGAAACTTGCAATGAACAGTGAACTGCCTTTTAAAATTGAACCACTAAAATAGGAGGATGAATATGTATATACCTGTTGAACATGTAAGTCCTTTAAAGGAATATCAATTATTTTTAATATTTAAAAATGGAGAAAAAAAGATATTTGATATGAAACCGTACTTGGACAAAGGTATTTATCAAGAATTAAAAGACGAAAATAAGTTTAAAACGGTTAAAGTTTCTTTTGACAGCATAGAGTGGTGTAATAATGCAGATATAGATCCTGAATTTTTATATGAAAAAAGCATAGAGTATATAGAATAAAAAATCTTAATTATCAAAGACAAAAAGGAAGTTAAATATGAAAATAAACATAGTAGGTCTGGGTCCGGGAAGCATAGAAAGTATCAGTTACAAGGCATATGAACTGCTAACAACTTCAAATCTTTCGCTATATATAAGAACAAAAAAGCACCCCGTAATAGATATCTTAGAGCAAAGAGGAATGAAAGCACAGTATCTGGACAGGTTTTATGAAAAAGAAGAGACTTTTGAACAGGTATACAAGTCCATAGCAGACTTCCTTATAAATGAAGTAAAAAAACAAAACGAAATCGTCTATGCAGTACCGGGGCATCCTTATGTGGCTGAGAAAACTGTAACCTTGCTCCACGAAAAATGCAAAGGTACAGATATAGAAATAACAGCCTACCCGTCTATGAGTTTTATAGATGCCTTATTTGCAGCAGTAAAACGTGATGCCTCAGAGGGATTTGAACTCAAAGACGCATTTGATATAAATCCTCTTAACATGGATATCGAGAAAGATATAGTAATAACTCAGGTATATGACCATTTTATCGCTTCTGAAACAAAAATAAAACTGCTGGAAGTCTATCCTGATGAGCATGACTTATATATAGTGAAAAATGCAGGGATACCGGATATTCAGAAGATAACGCAGTGTAAAATTTACGAACTTGACAGACCGGAAGTAGACTATGATTACCTGACCAGCCTGTATATTCCAAAAGTAACTCAAAAAACTTATAACAATCTTTCAGACCTGATAGCTATCGTGAGGAAATTAAGAGGGACGGACGGCTGTCCTTGGGATAAAAAACAGACCCACCACTCACTTAGAAATCATATAGTAGAGGAAGCCACAGAAGTTAAAGAGGCTATAGAAAATGACGACATCGAAAATTTAATAGAAGAACTGGGCGATGTACTTCTTCATATAATTTTTCACAGCGAGCTGGGCAAAGACTCAGGCTATTTTAATTTTTCGGATGTGACCGATGGAATCTGTAAAAAGCTGATATTTAGACATCCTCACGTATTTTCGGGTATGAAAATAGATGAGGAAGATCTGCCGAAAATGTGGGTAAGATTGAAGGAAATTGAAAAAAAGAATAAAAATATTGAAAAATAGCGAATTAGAGGTTGACGAAATGCAAATTTTGAATATACAATAGGAAATAGGACAAGACAATACATCCCGATGAAAAACCAAATGGGGGCTTAGTAAGACTAAGCAAAAACGTAGCACAGCTACATAAATATTTAAGGAGGTATATTGTAAATGAACAAAGCTGAATTAGTTACAAAAATGGCTGAAAAGAGTGGAATGACTAAGAAAGATACAGAGCTGGCTTTAAACTCTTTTATGGCTTCTGTTGAAGAGGCATTAGTAGCCGGAGAAAAAGTTCAACTTGTTGGATTTGGAACATTTGAGACAAGAGAAAGAGCCGCAAGAGAGGGAAGAAACCCAAGAGATCCTGAAAAGAAAATAAAAATACCGGCATCAAAAGCACCGGTATTCAAAGCCGGAAAAGGCTTAAAGGAAAAAGTGAACGTTACGGCAAAGCCTGCAAAATCATCTAAAAAGAAATAAAGATATCAAGGACTACATAGCTTTTGCCGTGTAGTCCTTTTCAAATAAGGAGATAAATCTGATGAGACTGGACAAGTTTTTAAAAATTTCACGCATCATAAAAAGAAGAACAGTTGCAAAAGATGCGTCGGACGCAGGAGTGGTATTTATAAACGGAAAAGAGGCAAAGGCCTCTACGAAAGTGAAAATAGGAGATATTCTGGAACTTCATTTTGCAGAAAAAATTTTAAAAGTAAAAGTGTTGGACATAAAAGAACACGTAGGCAAGGACGACGCAGCGTCTTTGTATGAGGTGATTTAGCAGTGAATAAAAAAAATAAAGAAAAAACAAAAAGCAAGATTCTCAGCTTTAAAGATAGCAAAAATAGATTTGAGGAAAAAGAATCTTTAGCAAATGAAAAATTGCATACAGGAAGTAATGAACTTGATAAAACCGAGGATAAAAAATATGAAAGATATAACGGTATAGATAAAAACAAAGGAAATTATAAGTCGAAAAAATTGGTAAAACTAAAAGATGTAAAGAGTATAAAAGAAAGTAAATTAAAAAAAACGAAGAAAAAGTTGGATAGCGTTGATATAGTGTCGATTGTAGTTATAGGAATGTTGGTATGGGTTGGAAGTTCACTGACATTCACATTTGTAGAGCAACAAGTGGAAATCTCGGTTCTAAAAGAAAGAAAGCTGGGGATAGAAAAACAGATAAAACAAGAGGAAAAAGAACTGAAAAAACTACAAAACACATTAAATCAAATGGATACGCCCCAGTTCATAGAAAAACAAGCCAGAGAGCAACTTGGAATGATAAAACCCGGCGAAACGGTATATATAGATTTGACAAAAAAGAAAAACTAAGGGGTGAGAGGATTGAAACTTGCATCGATAGACATAGGAACCAACTCTATGAGATTACTTATTACGGATTATGAAAATGGGTTTTTCAAACGAAAAAAATACACGAACATAACCAGAATAGGAAGAGGAGTGGATGAATTCGGCTACATATCAAAAGAGGCGATAGACCGTAACATATATGCACTGAAAGAATTCGTAGAGATAGCTAAGCACGAAGATTGCGAAAAAATCTACGTTATGGGAACATCTGCACTAAGAGACAGCAAAAATAAAAATGAATTTCTGGAAAGAGCGAAAAACGAGGCAGGAGTAAACGTAGACATAATTTCAGGAAGTGACGAGGCGATGCTCGGATTTTATGGAGTAACTGCTGACCTTAAAGACGAAGGACAGGTGCTTATACTGGACATAGGCGGAGGATCTACTGAATTCATACTCGGAGATAAAACAAGCGGGATAGTTTTTAGCAAAAGCGAGGACATAGGTTCAGTGAGACTCACAGAAAAATTTGTAAAATCAGACCCTATAGACGAAATCGAAATAGAAAATATGGACGCTTACATAAAAGCAGTAACAGAAAACACCATATCAATCTTAAAGACCTACCCTATAACTAAACTCATAGGAATAGGCGGAACAGCTACTACCATATCAGCAATGGTGCAACAGCTCAACGTATACGATATGGAAAAAGTCCATCAAAGTCTGGTTATGTACGAAGAGGTAGAGGCTATATTTAAAGAATTAAAATATAAAACCCTAGCCGAAAAACGTATGATAACAGGACTTCAGCCTCAAAGAGCAGATGTAATAACAGCAGGGGTAAACATACTTAAAAACCTTATGACTTACCTAAATATGAAAGATATATTGATAAGCGAGTATGATAATTTAGAGGGGCTGGTGTATACGAAAAACAAGGTATAAACATATGAAAACCTATCAGCTCAAAAATGTAACACCTTATATATAGAAAAATAAGATCATATAATAGAAAAAAATAAGACCATCAGCCCAAGAGTTGATGGTCTTATTAAAATTAGTGGATAGACAAACTCAATCTTCCTCTGTCATAAGTTCCTGTAGCCAGTTTAGTACCTGATCGCTTCTCAGCACTGTAAACCGTGATATTTATTCTTAAATCTTTTACGTCTTTGAATTGAGAAACAGCTTCATCTATTACTTCTCTTTGGATATAACGCTCGAAATCATATGAATCTTTTCTAACTGATAAATCCCATGCTGTTTGTGAGAAGTTCCTGTCAGCGATCAATTCTATATCAAGTTCATCTCTGTAAGTAGACACTTTAGCATCAAAACTCACATCAAAAGACTTAGTGTTATCTCCATCTTTGTAAGACTGTCTGAAAGAATTTCTATATAGTCTGTTATAATAATAATCCCCTAAATCTTTGACTTTACTGCTACTTAATGTGGTACTGCTTCCTGACGAAGAACTTGAAGAACTCGATGAAGTAGACTTAAGTTTAGCAATTTCAGCTTTCAAATCGGAATTTTCCTTTAATATTTTTTGGTATTCGATTTCCTTGTTGTTTAAATTCGTAGTAAGAGTTGCAATCTGCTGTTGAAAAGCAGAAATCTGAGATTGATCAACACTGCTTTTTTGGCTTACAGATAAGGTCGCAGCCTGCCCTGCCTGAGCTGGCGACCACTGTACATTTGCTATTCCCAAATTTTGAAGAGTAGCTATAGGCACATAAACCCTGCTGTTTGCGATAAATGGTTTAAGAGCTATATCTGAAATAAACTGTTCATTTCCATTTGCAACTAACTTAAAAGTATCATAATAAGCATCTTGTTTTATAGGCGTAGCTGCATAGACGATAGTGCCTGCAAACATAGCAGTAAGCACAGCACCGATTACCGCAAGTTTTTTCTTTGAGCTAAATAACTTCACAAAAATTCCTCCTTTGTAATTATGACTACTTATATTATAACCTCCTAAAATTACAATACAATTACAGAATATTTACAACCCTGTGCCACTCCTGTAGCCAAAAGATTAAAAAAATATTACAATTACATCTCGTTTTGTTACAAAAACTAAAACCATACAGTATAATAGACGATATAAAAAAGGATTGAAAAAAATAAAATCAAACCGGAAATGAATTAGAAATAAATAAAAAAGAAAGGGATGGATATGAGAAAAATCAAAAAGGAAATAGAAACATTAAGTTCAGAAAAAAGCTTAAAACAGAAAAAAACTGAACCAAAAAGCAAAGCAAAATCCATGATAGCTTGGCTCCTGCTTTTTACGTTTATTTTTACATCTGTGCCGCTTGAAGCTTTTGCGGCGGTAACTGTAACTGTGGATAATTTTTTCTACACAAAAATCGATCTTGACGGAACTACTACGGAAAGAAAAATTCAAATCGTCGGAAATAATTTTAAAGAATATATCGGCGGCAAGGAAACGGATGTTATAAGTGATATAGTAATAGTAACATCTGCAGGTGGAATTGACAGAGCTACCATATTAGAAGACGGGGGAGATGTCAACATAAGCGGAAGTATCATCAACATTACCCTGCCTGACAGTTTTCCGTCGTCAATATCAAGTTTTGAAATAAAGACGGTTTACGGAGACAAAATAAAATTCAATCCCGGACTTTCCACTCAGCCTACGGTAGATACGTGGGAAAATGATAAAATACTATACGCAGGAGAGAGCTTTACCATCAAAGGACAGTATTTTACAGGGGTAGATATAGTAAACATAGCGGGTGGAGATAACATCCCGAACCCCTCAGAGTCAACATCTACAAAAATAAAAATTGATAGCCTTAAAGATCCTAATTTCGGTGGAGATGATTTTAAGAGCGTATCGCTAATCAAAGAAGACACGATACCGGGAGCATCCGTTACGGGGCAAACCGGCAGTATAGCAACGACACTTGTAGTTGAATATCAAAAGAAAGTAAAGGTGTTTTCGAAACTTCAGGGTCTTGACAATTTAAGAGTTCTTCCTTCATTCGGGCCGAAAGACGGAGGAAGCCTTATAACTGTGGAAGCCTTAGATTCAAGCGGTCAGGTTTTAGAAGATGTCTTGAAAAACAATATGGGTTTGTATCTTAGAGATCCTGAGGGGGATAAAAAAGATATAGCCTTAACAAACGTTCAGCTTGTAAGCAAAAATGGAAAAAGCGTAGCAATAAAGGGCTATACACCTAAGAACAGTCCTGATGTGGAGCTTTATGACGATGACAATCAAACCGTAAAAAAATATGATTTGGTAATAAAGGAATTAAACAACAGTTCTCAGCCTACGAACAAGGAAGCGAGTAAAAAAGCCGCATATAATTTTGTAAACGACTTTCCGAATCCTATAATTACAGCCCTTTCCCCTGCATCGGGTTCTGATACGGGCAAAACTGTAGTGACCATAGTCGGAAGAAATATAATAAATGTAAACACACCGGGAATACTCAAAAACAATGCGACTATCACTGCGAGAGATACAGTTACTCACGAGGATACGGACAACACACTGGTCGTGAATTACGATATCTCGGGAAGTCCGACATACAGTGACGAAGATAATGTAATCACAGGCATCAAAAGAAAAATCAAAACGAGGATAGTTTATCCGGCTACATTTAAAAAGACCGATGCCGGAAATCCTCTAGAACTCGAAAAAAATGACATACTGGAAGCGGATTACGGAGCATCACATTTTACAACCCAAAGTAAGGATGGAGTTGTAATTATGACACCTGTAGTAAGCAATCCTGGAAATCAGACAGTTATTTTGGAAATGGAAACAATTATAACATATACGAACGGTGGTACTACGAGCACCATAACAATTCCTGAGGGAACTAGATATGACTCTTTTAAGTATATAGAAAGCTCTCCTACTCCTACAATAACTTCTATAGAGCCTGTTTACGGATACTATCACAATGTTGAGTCGAATGTAAAGCCTTTAATGCTCAGAATAACAGGCTCCAACTTTCAGGCTATAAGAGATAGTAACAACAAAATCGTGTATCCCGAGATAAGATTTTATGACAGTCAGTTGACTCAAGAACTTGATGTCAAAGTTTCGGCCGAGCCTGATGACATAAAAATCTTAAGAGACGGAGTAAAGATTGACGGAAAAGATATAACCATAGGTAATACGCTGATTATCTCCTTGATACCTAACGGAGATTTAAAACCTCAAGTTTTGACGGGTTCGGAAGTTGCAGGACAGTATTATATAAGAAAGGACGTTCGCATTTCAGTTAAAAATCCTGACGGCAGAGAAAAAATTACGGACACGGATTTGTTTCACTTTAGACATCCGCTGGATTCAAACAATTCAACGACATACAACGCACATACAAGACAGCCGAAAATTTCGGAAGTTCTGATAGACGGAGTCAAGGACAAGAAAAAAATAAGCTCTCTTAAAGAAACTCCTATCGAAATAAGAGTAGACAGAGATTTCGGATTTACAGAAGCCGATGCGAAGCTCATTAAAGTAACTATCGACGGAAAACTTATGTCGAATGTATCGGTGAAAAATGACGGTGCTACGGCAGTTCTTACTCTCAAAGCACCTACGACATTTGCAGGCAAAACAAGACTTCAGGTCATAGTAAACGAAGGTCTTATGGATTCTTACGACTTGGAATTTGACAGTTTGCAAGGGCCCGAGATAGAATCCATAACTCCTAATGTGGGACTGGCAGGGACCTTTATGGTTATAAAAAGAGATCAAACTGGAGCCATATTTAAGCCTGCCGACGCAAACGCTACAACTGAAGCTGAACGTATAGGAAGTAGAGTAATAATCGACGGCGAGGATATAAACAATTTGTTTAACGGATATGAAAAAAATCCTGACGGCACTGTAAAGTACGTGGACAACGAAACGTTCAATCCGGATCCTGCCGAACAATTACTGCTTCCGTCCAAATATGTTTACGTAGTTGACAGAGATACTATATATTTGAAAATGCCTGAGACAATTACCAAAGGAACATATAATATTCAGATAAACAACCCCGACGGGGGAGAAAGTTCCAAAACTGTAACAATACAGATAAAATCGGATGCCGCTCCTGTCAAAATAGGAGAAATAACTCCGAGCAAAGACGGAAAAGACGGAGGAATAATAGCTACTATCAAAGCAGGAGACTCGACTAATTTTAACGGCGGGGTAGATGTCTATATAGGTTCTCAAAAAGCCGAGATAGTAGGATATAATCTGACATTTACAGAAGTATATATAAAAGTGCCTCCGCTGACGGATTTCAAATTTCCAAATACACCCGGCTCGGGAATAACTTCGTTTTCAGTTCCCGTAACCGTACAGCGTACAACAACAGGTGCATCAGATACGAAAATGAACGGCTTTACCTATACAAATCAGGAAACGAGTAAGAATACTTTAGTTATATACAAAGACAAAATGAAAGCTACGGACGCGAAAGCAAATCACGTCAAAGCCGGAGATTATATCTGGATAGAAAGTTCAAACTCGGTGTTCAAAGGAGTTATTGATGCACAGGGAGAAGTAGACAAATCTAAAAATCCTAAAGTATTGATTGGAAATGAAGTGTTGGAAATAGAAAGCTATGTCATAGAAAATCAATTCGGTACTATGGCGGAGTATAAAAAAATCAAGGTAAAAGTTCCGGCAAAACCGATCACTGCAAATTCTGACGGCTCCGTGGATGTGATGGTACTAAATCACGACGGTTCTAAAGAAACTAAGGAAAAAGGAATTGTTTACTCTGAAAGCAAACCGGAAATTGATGAAAAGAGTTCAGTTTTGCGTGCCAGAAAAGCGGGAGAAAGGATAGAAGTTTTTGCAAAAAACATCGTAAACGATAACCTTATAGTTGCATTCGGAGATAGAACTTACACAGAAGAACTTCAGTCAACGGAAACCGAGATTGTCACTGACAAAAAAAATGAACTTGAAACTGTGGTAGTAAAATTTAATCCTGCCAATACCCCAAATATAGAGGTTTATTACAAAAAACCTAATGGGGAACTTGTTTTAATGGAAGACTTGACTTTATTAGATCCTAATACAGGTACGGAAACTGCAACGGGAGGTAAGCTGGATATAGGAAATAAAGCAGGAACCACTGTCATAGTCGGGATAAACTGGAAAAATGCCAACTACCACGAATCCACAAATGCAGCTTCAAATCCCGAGTTATTACAAAAATATAATAAAGAATATATGTACATCAAAACAATTCAGGAAAATGCAAATAACTATCTGCAAGTAAGAAGAGGTCTTGGAAAAGTGGAAAGTTTTAAAAATATCGGAGCTGACAGTTCGGTTATCGGTATACAGACACCGTACTTTGACGATCCCAGGCCGATAGAAAGCACTATAACTCTTATAAATTCAGACGGCTCATCAGATACGGCACCTTTTAATTTCCACGACGGACTTGATGTGCCTGAGATTACAGATTTAGAGGGAAGCAAAGAAAGAACCGTGACCTTAGATGCAACTCAGCAAAAAGTGAAGGTAAAAACCCAAGACTATACAGTAGACGGGACAATCAAAATACTGGGAAAAAACTTTAAAGATGTGCAGTCCGTAAAAATAGGAACAAAGAATGCGGTGGTAGAGTCCATATCACAGGACTACAGCTATATGATAGTTTCCGTACCTAAAGGTGCTGCCGAAGAAGTAGGCATTCCTTTGCAGGTAACTGTAATTACAAAGGAAGGAAATGCATTCTCATCCAAAACTGTTCCACCTGTATACTTTATGTATATAGCGGCTGACTCAAAACCTATAATAGAAACCATCACACCTGTACAAGGACCACGTACCGGAGGAACGCTTGTTACTATTACAGGGAAGGGTTTTAGAGAAAAAGATGCTTTCGGAGTAGTATCTGAAAATGTGAACGAAAGAATTACCATCACAGTAAACGGCTCTACGCCTGCGGGGCTGAAAAGCACCACAAAAAATGAACAGGGCGAGATAGTAGAACTGAAAGTGATAATGCCGCCATCTGTAACAGGAAAAGCCAGCCTGCAAGTGATAAATGCGGATGGAGGGACATCTGAACCGAAAGATTTTACTTATATATCTCAGCCTAAAATCTCGAAAACCGAAGGCTCTATATTCTTTAACGACACGGATTCAGAAGTAAAGCTTTTCGGGGAAGACTTCCAGTCAGGAGCGAAAGTAATAATAGGAGCACAGCAGACTAAAGGTAAAAAACCTTCCGATGCTACCGCTTCAGGGATGATCGGTGTTACATCCGACGGACAAAATCAACAGGCATACCTTACAGGCGGAGTTCAGGCGAAGGATGTCAAGGTTACCGGAACGGGGCAAATAACATTTAAAATGCCTGAAGCAATAGAATCTCTTGATAACACTTCTATCATAATACTAAATCCCGACACGGGTATGTCGGAGCCGGGAGCAGGAAACATAAAACCTCCCGTACCGGATGTGCCGAGAATAGAAGCAACACCGGGATTTGAACGTTCCATTATCCTCAGATGGACGGTAGACAAAGATGTATTAAATGCGGCGGAAAAATTCGAAATTTATGTCAAAGAACGTTCTGCGGATGAATATACCTTTGTAGGCGA
This sequence comes from Acetoanaerobium sp., assembly GCA_041831635.1. GTDB lineage: Bacteria > Bacillota > Clostridia > Peptostreptococcales > Filifactoraceae > Acetoanaerobium. The sequence goes on from JBHASY010000016.1 coordinate 10,992, forward strand.
TACCAAGCAAGACACTACAAATCAAACATATGTAATCAGAGGACTAAAATACAACACGGCTTATGATATAAAAGTAAGAGTAATGAATAAATATGGAGAAGCTACAGATTTAGGAACTGCAAGAGCAACTACCTTATCTCAAAGTGAGGACTATAAAGAAAAAGAAAAGCAAGAAGCTGTAGATAAAGCAGTAGATAAGATAGTAACTCAGGGCAAACAGGAAATAATCGGAGATACTCTATACTACACAGTGGGGACTACTGAAAACAATATAGACCTTTCAAAAACTACAGCAAAAAACAAAACAAAATACGTCCAAATCCCTGTAAAAGATGTAAAGGATGGAAATAAAACAATCATAATTACAGATAAGGATATGACCTTTAGTGTGAATTATAGCTCACTTAATGTAACAGAGTTAAAAAATGCACCTGACAATGCAGTATTCAGATTTAAGATATCGATAGCAGACAAGAAAATAGAAGAAAGCTTAAACGGTGCTATACCGAGAAACCTAAAACGTGCTTCCAACGTATACGGTGTATATTTTGAATTGGTTCAACCAAAACTGGTTACTCCTATTGCCGCTCTTTCGGGAAGTGCTACACTTAATATAAATTCTTCAGCATATCCTAAATATCATGCGGTATATATAGAAAGTGCAGATACTTTCTCTATATTACAGTCAAACAGCATCACTCAAGGAGGCTACTATGTACTTCTTACAAACAAATAAAAAGGAAAAGACCTATATAGGTCTTTTCCTGAGTTTAATAATAATCTTCTCATCGGCAGTCACATCATGGGCAGCCTATGATGAAGTGTCTTCATATCCTGTATATAGGGGACTTATAAACCCGCAGGAAAATATGAAAAAACTAAATATAACTGATGCAAATGGAGACTCAAGGCTTTACTTTGCGGTAGGATTAGGACTTATGTCAGCACCTAATTCTAAATTTAATCCGTCACACACTATGAGTGAAATGGAAGCACTGGCAGCTATAGTAAATGCAACAGGAATGGAAACTCAAATCGAAATTGCGAACGGAAACTGGAAAACAGGCTATATAGAAATGGCTACATCTCTCGGAATAATAACCGAAGAAGAGCAAACACTGGGACTGAGCGCTCCGGATGCTCCATTTTCCAATTTAATAACAGCAGAAAAATTTAACAGATGGCTTTCCTCTGCTATAAAAGTTCAAAGTGCATACACAGCAGACCCGGACAACACAGTAACCAGGTCAAATGCAGCCTCGGCATTTTATAATAACAAAGAAAAAATAGCTGAACTAAAAGGCTACACTCTAATCAAAGGAGAAATAGTAGACCAAAAAACTGTAACAGAAGATTCAAAGAACAAACAAGTAACTACTATAAAACAAGATGCGGGAGGATTTATAAACCTGCTTTCAGAAAACAACATTCCTGTAATAAAGGATGGAAATTTAAGTAGAGATATAACTCTTTTATCAAAGGGAGAAAGAGCAAATATATACTACAAAGACTCTCAGACGCAGTTTACCATATCTGAATACATAAATTTCCAAAACACATCCGGAATTTTCCAAAGTCTAACAGGAGACACCATCACGATAACCGATTTTGAAGGTAAAATAAAAACCTATAAGACTCATCCCGATATGGTAATCTTAGAAGCAGAGGGAGAAATTGGAAACAAAGGAAAAACAAGACCTATACAGGCAAAAGATCTGATATTTAACCAAGATGTAGAACTGGCTGTAAAAAACAATCTGGTACACGAGATAACATCGTACATACCGAGAGACTCGGATTTAGACGGATATATACCGCCTGAATCCAGACTGATTACCGGAGTAGTGCTTGATGTGACCCAAAATTATATCACTTTTACAGATAGTAAAATGTATATAATAAATTCAGACACCTTTATACTTAAAGATTCGGTTTTGTCTGATTATAGAGATATCAAAGAAGGCGACAGAGTAAAACTTTTCTTTGACGATATATACAGCATTACAGCTACAAGAGTAGAAGTGGAGGGTCAACAAAGACAGGCAGACACCATAATAAAAGGAACTATAGACAGTTATTCCTCAGGCAGAGGAGAACTTGTAATAAAATCAGTATCTCAGTTAAATGGAGATAGATGGGTAGAAGCAGACAAATCATATACAAAATTGAAATTAAACGGAACTGTATACGATGGGAACAAAAAAGTTACTACATCAAAACTAAAAGATTATAAAGACCAAGAAATCTATGCACTTCTTGCGAAAAATCAAAACAATCCTACAATAGAAAAGGCAAACATAAGAAGAGGAGCAGCAGTTTCGTTTTCAGAAGAAATAAGTAAAGTTGATTTTCCAGGTAGCTACCTGAACATAGAAACAAATTTAATCAACTTCACAGAAGGAACTCTCATAGTAAAAGACGGAAGAATAGTAACTACAGGAAACCTCCAAGAAAAAGTAGGGGCTTATGTAGAGTCGGGAACTAACAAAAACGCTTCCCTTATAGTGATGAGCAATACTCAGTATTCCAAAGATGCAACTGACTATCCTTACAAAATATACAGAGGAACTGTCCAAGACATATTCGACTATAGTATTTTGTTAAATAACGACAAATCACAAAGACACTACTATCTAATGACAGGTGCCAAGTGGGATACGGTAAGAGCCACAAAAGACAGCCCAAGAATAGCATATACTGATAATACGGTAATATACGATTCGGATTTTAATAAAGGACAGGGCAAAGTGATAGAAGTAAGAGACTTTAGAGACTCAAAATATGAGGGAAGTAAATATGATATAACCCCGAATTATTTTGACAGGCAGGTATATGTTGTAACAAGAGATGATGTAGCGGTATCTATTAACTTCTTGTCGCAAACCGGATACACGGAAGTAAACACCCAGAATGTAATGACAGCAAAAGTCGCTGAATTTAATGAAGAAGCAAGAACTTTTACAGTAAAAGAAGTCAGCAAATATAATGCACTTCGAGGAATATTTGTATCACAGCAGACTACAGAAGTAATAGACATATCAAAGGCAAGCATAATCAAAGGCTCAAATGAAGTACCAAAACGTGCATTAGGAGAATTGGTAGACAAAAAAGTAAAAATAGTATATAAACAAAATACCACCAAAGCAAATAATGCAATAGCAGTAATAGTGGAATAAGGAATAAAAAACAGAAAAGTCTCTGCCGTCTGAGGCTTTTCTTGCGAAAAGGAGACATAATACTATGAAAAAAAAGCTGATAACAAGTATTCTTACTGTAGCGGTTATCGCAATTACTACCGCCTCTTCCTTCGCTCAGCCGCTAGGTGGATTTGATCCGGGGATAGAAAACATTCAAGGCTATCAAGAAGTAGTATTTATCACAGGAACACCTATCCTTATGAAAGGAACGGTAAAATCATCAGTAAAAGAAAAAACCGGAGTAAGAACGCAGCAATATAACTATAAACTTACAAGCTCAGACGGAAAAAATTCTTTATCAAGAACCTTATCTATAACATCGACACTAAGCGATGACTTCGGTCAGACAATAGAAACTTCCGAAATTACCGCATTTAAAGAAAGTATAACCATAGGAAGTACCACCTATCAGGCAGATAAAAAAACATCAGAGTTTACTCAAAGTTTGGTATATGACAAAAAACCTGCAATAGATTACTATGCCGGAAATATGGCATATAGAAAAATATTTACGGCAGGCGACGATAAACCTAAGATACTTCTGGATATGGAGGGAAGTACAGTAGGCTATGATCAGGCTTGGGGGAGCACAGAAACCAGAACTATGACATATTATGTATCCTCTGAAGACCCGAAAGGTGTGCAGGGAACATATAGTGTAAAAAGTTCCAACAATGTAACAAAAGACATAGTATATATGGAAAATCAGCCTAAACAGATATCATTCAGAGGTGGGTATATGATATCTGAAAAAGATGAAAGTGTAATGGAATTTAGTTATGATATCAATGGAAGAAGAGGATCAAACTCCCTCACACTTGCGAATAATCCTAAATTTACCAGACTAAACGTTCCTGAACTTAGAGATACAAGCGGACATTGGGCTGAAGAACCTATAAAAATACTTGCATCGTTAAAAGCAATGCCTCCAAATGCAAAAAACTTCGCTCCTACACTTGCTGTGAGCAGAGAAGAATTTGCAAAAGCTCTGGCAGTAATATCAGATATAGTTCCTGAAGAAACTACAAGAAAAAGAAAAAAAGATGTAGAACAACCTATATTTATGGATACAGCTACAGAAAGTGATAACTATAAATATGTAAAAGCTGTAGCAACTTCGGGGATAATGAGTGGAACAGGAGACGAAAAATTCAACCCTAAAGGAGAACTGACAAAAGCCCAAGCCGCTACCATACTGATCAACGCACTGGGGGTAGAATCATTAGTGCCAAACGGCAACTACTCTACAGGCTTTAAAGATGATTACTCTATACCGTATTGGGCGAAAGACTCTGTATATATGGCAAAAACTCTGGGACTTATGGAGGCAACGGAAAACGGATTCTTCCAGCCGAACAAAACTGTAACCAGAGCAGAGGCTGCCAACATATTAAAAAATTACATTGACTATCTGAGTTATGAACTCAGAGAGGATTTTAGAGAGAGGATTGTAAATTATTAAATATAACAAAGGAGATTTATATAAAATGAAAAAACTGAAAAGAATCTGCCTATACTTTTTGTCGGCTGTAATACTGTCCACGAATATAGTTTACGCAGAGCCGATAGTAAAAGATCAAGAGTTCTTTGATGCGGTAAAAGAATATATCATGCAAAACTATGCATTGGAAGTGAGTGAAGAACAGCTATACGATGCAGCTATAAAAGGTATGTTCGATGCTCTTGACCCGTATAGCTATTATATGACCTCGGAAGAATATACTTCATTTATGGAAGAAGCACAGGGAGAATTTGCAGGTATAGGAGCAGTGATAGGAAAAAAAGAAAATGAATTTTACTTGGTAAGCATAAATCAAGACACTCCGGCATCAAAAGCAGGACTAAAGCCTATGGATGTGATTACATCTGTAAACGGTACAGTGGTGGATACAAGTAAAGATACTCAGTTTTTAGTAAAACAAATACGAGGAAAAGAAGGAACATCTGTAAAACTTACTATAAAAAGAGGAAATGAAAATCTTACCTTTAATATAGTAAGAGAAAAAATAAAAATAAATCCCGTAGAATATAAAGTTTTGGAAAAAGGTTTAGGTTATATAAGGATAACGGAATTTAACAAAAAAACCTATGAGAATATGACAACAGCTATACAGGAACTGGAAAAACAAAACATTAAAAAAGTAATACTTGATCTAAGAGGAAATCCAGGCGGCTCTCTGGAACAGGCACAAAAAGTATCAAACTATTTCGTACCGAAGGGGAAACTTCTGGAGGTAAGATATAAAACTGGAGAACCTGATAAATTCTATTCATCAGGGGATATTAAATTTGAAAAACTGGTCGTGCTTATAGACTCGGAAACTGCATCTGCGGCAGAAATCCTCGCAGGAGCAATTCAAGACACAAAATCAGGGACTTTAATAGGAACTACAACCTATGGAAAAGGAGTGGTGCAGGATCTATATACTTTAAGAAACGGAGAAGCCATCAAACTGACTGTTGCAAAATACATCTTGCCGTCAGGAAGAAATATAGATTTAAAAGGAATAAATCCTGACAAAAAAGTGGAATATATTATCCCTAAAAACAATTCAAATGACGATAACCAGCTGGATGAGGCGATAAAGATAATAAAACAAAGATAACTGTTGCATATTTTTAACAAAATTATTTTTAAAAATTAGGATATACTAGGAAGTGTAACAGATATGTAATATTAAAACCTTAGATTTAGTAGTATAATACCTATAAGAACTTGGGGGTGGAGTATAAAAAGCGTCTCAAGTTTACAAGTTTGTTACATACTTATTCAAGGCTTGACGAGTGTAGTATGTAATGCTATAATTCATTTTGTAAGTTTGGCGGTATGAACGTCAGACCGGCGAGAGAGGCTGTGAAACTCTCAAAATAAAAAACTTATATTTTAAAAGGAGGAAAGACAAACATGAAGAGAAAATTATCTCTATTGATGGTGCTTATGATGGTATTGACTCTGATACCAATGTCGGCATTCGCAAGCGCTGCGACTTCAGGGAAAATTGAAGTTCACGGGTATCGTAGCGACTTGACTCTAAACAGCTTTACCGGTAAGGCCGGAGGAGGAATTACAGATGTACCTGCATTGGTATTTGACAACAGTACTTCTATTGACGGTTCTGCTCTTGACCTTAGACCTATCTCTACAACAACTACATTTACAATCAAATTAACAGAGTCAAATGCAAGATTTGTTCCAAACACATTGCTTGGAGATGCAGTTACTTATCCAGCTCAACAGTTCTACCCTTACACTTTCACTGATGCATCAGGAGGGAAAGTGGATGTTGAGAAGTTGGCTGATGACCTTATTCAGGTGACTTATGCTCCGCCGGCATACGTTCCGGCAAGTCCATATAATGAAAGTTTTGCAGTGCCTTTCTTTATGCAAGCTATCGGATATGGAGAAATTAAAGCGAAAGTAGATTACAGATTGTCAGGATTTAAAGATGTTAACGTTTTAAAAACTTTGGCCGCAATTCAAAAAAGTGCCTCAACTATCGTGGTTGACAGAGTTGGGAATATAGCTAGAAACAACTCTATAGTTGAAACATCAACTGAAACAGCTAGAATCAGAATAGTTGAAAATGTGAATACTGCATGGAAATCAGCACAAGAAGTTATTGAAATCAGACTTGATGGTTCCGACTTTACATTCGGTGCTACAAAAATGAGAATTGATAACGTGGATTTCACTGATTTTGAAGTTTTAGAAAAGGGAAAGACATTAAGAATAGACCCTAAGAAGATGGCTCTTCATTCAAAATATTCTTCTAACTTCAGAAATGAGCTTGTTATTGATGCGCCTATCAGAGTAGCAAGAGGAACTGAAGTGGGTAAAGAAGTGAAAGCCACAGTAAGAGGAGAAATCTCTCCAACATCTATAGTTATTGCTAAATACACTGACTATGCTATAGAAATCAAGGCTGAAAAAGTTCTTGATGTAGTGGCAGGACAAGACGTTCCTGGAAGATATGTAGCTAAACTTACCATTGAAGAAATGATTCCTGGTTCATTGCTGGATGGTAGAGTTCTTGAGGTTTCACTTCCAGCTAATGTTGCGGCATATCAGTATGGAGAGGTTATAAGACTGGACAAAGTTAAAGGAACCGGTGACATCAATATAGACGGCAGCACAGTTTCTAAGACAAACACTAAGCTAGTAAAATCTGCTTTGGTTGACAAAGTAAGGGACTGGAGTCTAAAAGGTGCTGTACAAACAGATGAAGACAAAGCTAAACGTAATGGACCGAACAGAGTGATGGAAATCGAAATAAATAGAGGTTCTAACATTCCTGATAATAACACAACAGGAAATAAACCTAATAACTTAGCTGCTAAATATGAATTAACAGTACCTTTCGTAGTAGCAACTAACTTCACTGGAGACCTTAACTTGAAATTCAAAGGTGCCGGTGTAGGGGAACAAGATGTTAAGATTGCTACAGTTAAAGCTCCAGTAACAGTTGAAATCGCTAAAAAAGGCGATCTAAACATAGGACAACAAAATCAAGATGCTCCTGATGTTCTTATAAAAGAAACAGCAGCAGGTGCTTTACTGGAAAAAGATGTAGTAAGAGATCACTACAACGAGTACGGCATAGTAGATTCCAGATGGGATAGCGCTGGCGTAACCAGATGGGGTGGAGCTATTGTTGCTAGCAAGATTGAAACTAAAGTGAAACTTAATGACAGTGACTATGATCAACACCAAAGCTGGTTTGCCATAGATACTAGAACTAAAGATACTCCAGGTGAGTTTTTAGTTACAAACACAAAAGTTACTCTTGATAGAACAGTTCCGTATGGACCTTTCAATATCAAGATAGATGCAGGTAATGTAAACGATAGACATGGACTTACAGATATCATTGAAGAAAAAGTATTCTTCAATGTAGTAACTCCACATCCTACTGATAGTGATATTAAGACTGTATTCACAATCGGAGAAACTGGATATGTTCAAACAATAAGTGGATTAGAACAAAAATTCACTATGGATGTTGCACCTCAAATTATGAACAACAGAACTATGATGCCTATCAGATATGTTGCTGACGCACTAGGTGCAAAAGTTAACTATGATGCAGGCACTAGAACAGCTATATTCTCTAAAGATGCTATCGTAGTATCTATGACTCTTGATTCAAACATTATGTATGTTAACGGATCTCCTGTTGTTATGGATGCTGCTCCGGTAGTTCAAAACTCTAGAGCACTAGTATCTCTAGTAAACGTAGCTCAGGCGTTTGGATTAAACTCTGTATCTGCTCCGGCAACTGGCGACATCGTATATGATGCAGCTGCTAAGACAGTTACGCTTTTCCCAAATGCACAATAATTAAAAAATAAAAAAGAGACCGCAAGGTCTCTTTTTTATTTTAAAAATAAAGAACTTAAAGATACTACCATTCATAACTGCTAACTTTCTTAATATTATAGTTGTTGGTAGTATTGCCGGTAACAGCATTATTATTAAAACTTAGGCTTTGGTTGTGGTTGTTTATAAACTGACCATAATATATAGGTAAATTAAACAAACTGAATTTTTCGTGACTTATAGCGTCTACAGATTTATTTACATAAGGGAATCTATCGCTATATGAATCATTTTCTTTTTTATCAGCATTAGCAAAAAAGTTAGGATTTATACTCTCTATATATGCTTTATCCGTAGCGTTCATAGGATTAAAGTTGCTATAAGGAGTAGAACCTTCCAAACCTGCCAGCCACATTCTGTTTCCTCTTGCGTCTATAGCATATCCGGAATAAAATTCTCCTTCAAAATTATAAATTTTACCATCTTTAGAAGAAATCAATGCAGTAAAAAAGTTTTCAGAGATTCCGGAGTTTCCGTACTTATCTATATAGGCAAAGGCTTTGCCTTCCTGTGCATATCCATCCCATTTACCGTAAACTTTAGCAAACTCATCTCTTATATCATCTTTAAAATAGTTGTTGGTTTTAGTATAGTGATAAGGGTTAGTAATATCTTCGGCTTTGTAATATCCTTTTTCCTGAAAGCTCTTTTCTAAATCGTTAAAAGATTTATAAATTTCATAATCTATGACTCTGGGATTTATACCTAAGTTCAAAGATGTTATTTGACTGCTTGAGTTTCCTGCATAATCATTTATAGGCTTAGAAGAAGCAGCCTGTCTAGTTTCAGTATTTTGGATAGCTATTTTGTCCTGAGCTTTACCAAAAACCTGATTCCATCTGGTAGTTTCAGTGGTAGCGGCATCATTAAAAGAATATCTGTTAACAATGCTGCTAACTCTATTTATAATTTTTGATTCCAAATTTATCACATCCTTTAGAAAAATTATAAAAATTATTTATAAGTATGTATCGGCATATCAGAAAAAAACTTAAATGTAATTTAATTGTAATAGCTTATATTTATTATATTAGATATAATTAGACTTGAAAACTTATATATTTATGAAAAGAGGCATTACTATGAAAATGAAAACTAAACTGATATCGACAGCAATATCGTTATTTTTGATTATGACATCAGGTGTAGTTTCTTTTGCAGAAGAAACTGCTCTTACTTATGAGCAGGCTGTAAAAATCGCAATAAACTCAAACGATAACCTTAGAAAACTGCAAAATGAATATGACTCGCTTTGGAACCAAAGAAACTCTATAAGTGATTCCTTGCCTGATTCTATGAAGACAAGCCCGATATACATAAGCAATATAGTGCTGGGCTCTCAGAGTATGGAGGCTCAGGCTAACAACAAAAAAGTTCAGTATAACGCCGCACTGGATGCTATAGAACTTAACTTAAAAAAAATATTTTACTCTATAAAAGTAAATGAAGAGAATATGAAACTAAGGGCAGTGGAAATTTCTAATTTGCATGATGCTGTAGAGATGGAATTTTTGAAGAAACAATATGGAACAGCAAGTGAATTTGACACCAAAAAATTACAAAATGATTTGGAAAAAGCAAAAAAAGATAGAGATGTATCTGCGAAAGAAATAGAAAAACAATACTTTGCTTTAAATAAATTACTGGGACAATCTACAGTAA
>JBHASY010000017.1:0-7927 GCA_041831635.1 Acetoanaerobium sp.
AGAAAAAATAGAGAGAAGTTGGAAAGAAATCCCTGTAAATAAGTCAAATCTTGAGTATCTAAGAAGAGGTATGATAGATGTTACTGACGAGGGTACTGCAAAGGAAATTTTTCAAAACTTTCCAATAAAAGTTGCAGCAAAAACAGGTACTGCACAAAAAAGCGGAAAAATTCCGGCTGTTGATGAAGAAGAGTATTTGTTATCTCATATGAAAGATTACAGAGTTGACAAAACTCAAGCAATTAATTTAGCAAATAAACTCAAAGAAGAGTCAACTGAAAATCTGGCATCTCATAGATATCTTAGAAGAGCGATATTAGAATTAAATCCTAACCTGTCAGACGATGATATAAACAGTTATAAAGACAGCTACGATAACTTTGCTTGGTTTGTCTCATATGCGCCACATGACAATCCGGAAATTGCGGTGGTTTCACTTTTGTTTCAAGGTGGAAGCGGTGGTTACGCAGGACCTGTAGCAAGAGAAATTATCGCACAATATTTTGGACTAAATGATCAAAATGAAGAAGTTGATACGCCTGAAGAAGAGGTAGTTGAGGAAAATATTACAGAAAATACTACAAATTAGACAAACAATTTATAAAGTTTGTAAAGAATAATTTTGTAATATAGTATATAATGTTTATTTGGAGGACTATTTAATGAAATCTTCAAAAGATACAATAGAATTTAAAGGAACTAAAGATGGATTTGTTATAGTTATAAATAATGAAGTTGACTATAATGAAGCAAAAAAACATTTAATAGATAAAATCAATTCCAATTTGTTTTTTTTCAAAGGCTCACAATTTTCCGATATTTACTCTACTAATTTAAGCAAAGAAGAAAAACTATACTTAATAGAATTTTTAAAAGAAAAATACAGTGTAAACTTTTCAGCAAAAGAAAAATCCGTAGAAAAAAAGACATCTAAGGAACCTAAACCTGATACTGCAAAAGCAGATAAACCTACAAAATTTATACGAAATACTTTAAGGTCAGGAACTTTTATAGAATACGATGGGCATATAGTGGTTTTAGGTGATGTAAATCCGGGAGCACAGCTTACTGCTACAGGAAACATAATAGTTATGGGTATACTTAGAGGAATAGCTCATGCAGGAAGTAAAGGAGATGAAACAGCTTTTGTTTCTGCGTTAAAGCTAAATCCTATTCAGCTTAGGATATCTTCGATAATTGCTATACCTCCTGATGACGATACAACAGCTTCGTCAAACACACCGCCACAGATTGCTTTTGTTCATGATGGATATATAGTTATTGAAAATTACCCTACAAAAATATAAAAAATATCAGAGGAGGACGAGAAATGTCTAAAGTTATCGTAATAACTTCGGGAAAAGGTGGAGTTGGAAAGACGACTTCTACAGCAAATTTAGGGACAGCATTAAGTTTAGAAGGGAAAAAAACCATAGTAATAGATGCTGATATAGGACTTAGAAATCTGGATGTAGTTATGGGACTTGAAAACAGAATAGTGTATGATTTAGTAGATATAGTGGAAGAAAGATGTAAATATAAACAAGCAATGATAAAAGACAAAAGATTTGAAAATATGTATTTGATTCCTGCAGCTCAGACCAGAGATAAAGATTCTGTAAGTCCTGAGCAAATGAAAAAATTATGTGATACTCTAAGAGAAGAATTTGATTTTATACTTATAGACTGTCCGGCAGGTATAGAAAACGGATTTAAGAATGCTATTGCAGGAGCAGATGAGGCCATAGTTGTTACTACTCCGGAAGTTTCAGCAGTGCGTGACGCGGATAGGATAATAGGGTTACTGGAGTCAAGCGAAATACACAATCCCAGACTTATAGTAAACAGGTTAAAAATAGATATGGTGCAAAAAGGCGATATGATGAATATCGACGATATTTTAGATATTTTAGCAATAGATTTAATAGGTGTGGTTCCTGACGATGAAAACATAGTAATTTCTACAAATAGAGGAGAACCGGCAGTTACAAATCAAAAATCACTTGCCGGACAGGCATATAGAAATATTGCAAAGAGAATTCAAGGCGAAGAAGTTCCGTTCATAGACCTGAATTTAAACGAGAGTTTTATGTCAAAATTAAAAAAACTTATTGGGCTTGGAAAGTAGTTAGGAGGTGCTGTTATGATTGACATCTTTAAGATTTTTTCAAATGACAAAAATCAAAGCAAAAATGTTGCTAAGGAAAGATTAAAACTTGTCTTAATTCATGATAAAGGAAGTTACTCTCCGACTGTTTTAGAAGCGTTAAAGGGAGATATTTTGCTTGCGATTGAAAAGTATATGGAAGTAGATGAGGATAACATAGAAGTTAAAATGATAAAAACCAAGAGCCAAGATGATTCTGAGATGGTTCCCGCACTCGTTGCAAACATCCCTGTCAAAAAAATGAAGTAGGACGATATTGAATGGAGCATTGCTATGGAGTTTAAAAAATATAAAGATTTTGACTTTATATTATTCATGATTGTTTTTTTCCTCTTTGGCATTGGACTTGTTTTAATTTCAAGTGCTACAGGTATAAATGAAGGAGGAAACTATAAAAGGTTAATAATTCAGAGCGTATCCTATATTTTAGGCATATCGTTTGTAATATTTTTTATGTTTTTTGATTATAATGACTTTAAAAAATATGAAAAACAACTTTATATTTTAGGAATAGGTCTACTTCTCCTTGTATATGTTCCAAAACTGGGTGTGACTCAGTATGGAGCAAGATCTTGGATTGATCTGAAGGTAATATACTTTCAACCTATAGAACTTGTGAAATTGACATTTATTTTAGGATATGCAAAATATCTGGAAGAAAGAAAAGATACGTTGCATAATTTAAGGGAAATATTTTTAGCTGTTTTATATCCTATCCCCATCATAACCTTGGTTATGTTGCAACCTGATTTGGGAGGAGCGATAGTTTTTTCTTTTATAATTTTTGGAATGCTGTACATATCAGGGTTGAACTTAAAGGTGTTATTATATGCCATCTCAGGGGCTCTTGTGTGTTCGCCTATTATATATAATTATATTTTAAGACCGCATCAAAAGATTAGAATAGATGCCTTTTTAAATCCCGGAGACCCTTCTTTTGAAGGAAATTTTCAGGTAATTCAATCTATGATTGCTATAGGTTCAGGAAAAATATTTGGCAAGGGATTGTTTGGTGGAACTCAAAATAAATACGGTTTTTTGCCTGTAACAGATAGTGATTTTATTTTCGCTGTACTGGGAGAAGAGTTTGGCTTGATAGGTATGTCTGTAGTCTTGGTGCTTTATTTTATTTTTTTTAAAAGACTTTATGAGATTGCTGTTTCTGCTAAAGATTTTTATGGAACACTTATTACAGTAGGTATAATTTCCATGTTTTTGTATCAGTTTGTGCAAAACGTAGGAATGACTATGGGAGTGATGCCTGTAACGGGAGTGACACTGCCGTTTGTAAGTTATGGCGGCAGTTCTATGCTCACCAGTATGATGGCACTGGCTTTGGTGTTTAATGTATCAGTGAAGAGAAGAAAAATAAATTTCTAAAGTTAGGAGAGCATATTATGAACATAGCACTTATTGCACATGACCATAAAAAAGATATTTTAGTCAACTTTGTTCTTGCATATTCTGAGATTTTAAAAAAACACAATTTATTTGCTACAGGAACAACAGGAAGGCTGATAGAAAAAATGACAGGGTTAAGTGTTCATAAGTTTTTGTCAGGACCTTTAGGCGGGGATCAGCAAATAGGAGCTAAGATAGCTGAGAATAATATGGATTTGGTTGTTTTTTTAAGAGATCCTCTTACAGCACAACCACATGAACCTGATGTTCAGGCATTGCTTAGGTTATGTGATGTTCACTCTATACCGCTGGCTACCAATCTTGCCTCAGCTGAGCTTTTTATAAATGGCCTTAGAAGGGGAGATTTAAGTTATAGAGAAAAATAGATTTTATTTTTTATTGACAAACATCTATTTTACAGACTATAATCAAATTGAAAATTATAAATTTCGTAGATAGAGGTTGCATCAGGAAGGTAATACAGTTATGTTAAGAGTAAGAACGCTCGATGAACTGTACTAATGTCCTAGTTGCCGAAGAGATTTGTCTGTTCTTGGGTAAGTCTTTGGTGGTAATGTTCAGCACTTACCATTGTCATGTGTTAATCGTGGAGCGCTATTTACGTCGTGTATATCGTGACGTAAATGACGCTCTTTTTTTAATTTGGCATTTTATTTTTTAAGGAGGTAATTAAAATGAAGTCTGTACTTAAAATTAGAATGAGTGCTCACGATGCTCATTACGGCGGAGGTCTGGTAGATGGAGCAAGGATGTTACAACTTTTCGGAGATGTAGCGACAGAATTACTTATAATGAATGACGGAGATGAAGGTCTTTTCAAAGCATATGATATGGTAGAGTTTATGGCTCCGGTTTTTGCGGGGGATTATATAGAAGTAGAAGGAAGTATTACAGAGCAGGGAAACACATCCAGAAAAATGGTTTTCGAAGCAAGAAAAGTTATAGTACCAAGAACAGATATAAATGACTCAGCTTGTGATGTATTAGAAACTCCTGTAGTAGTATGTCGTGCCAGCGGAACTTGCGTAGTTCCTAAAGATAAACAAAGAAAATAAGGAGGTAAATATGGAAAAGTTAATTATAACTGCCGCAATTTGTGGTGCCGAGGTTACAAAAGAACATAATCCGAATGTCCCTTATACTGTAGAAGAAATTGTAAGAGAAGCAAAATCAGCTTATGATGCAGGAGCGAGCATAATCCATCTTCACGTAAGAGAAGACGATGGAACTCCTACTCAGTCAAAAGAGAGGTTCAAGTTATGTATAGATGCCATAAAAAAGGTCTGCCCTGATGCTATTATTCAGCCCTCTACAGGTGGAGCGGTAGGAATGACAGATGAAGAAAGATTGCAACCTGTGTTTTTAAAGCCTGAAATGGCTTCACTAGATTGTGGAACTTGCAATTTCGGCGGAGATGAAATTTTTGTAAACACAGAAAATATGATTATAAACTTTTCAAAATATATGATTGAAAATGGGGTAAAACCCGAGTGTGAAGTTTTTGATAAAAGTATGATAGATATGGCTATCAGACTGGCTAAAAAAGGTCACATTAAGACTCCTATGCACTTTAACTTTGTAATGGGTGTAAATGGCGGAATAAGTGCAACTCCTAGAGATTTAGTATTTCTAATCGGAAGTTTACCTAGCGAATCTTCATTTACCGTATCAGCTATGGGAAGAAATCAATTCCCGATGGCGGCTATGGCTATAATCACAGGTGGACACGTTAGAGTTGGCTTTGAGGACAACGTTTACATAGAAAAAGGTGTTCCTGCTAAGAGTAACGGAGAGATGGTAGAAAAAGTAGTTAGACTTGCTAAAGAACTCGGAAGAGAAGTAGCTACTCCTGCAGAGGCAAGGAAAATACTTGGACTTTAATATTTGAAAAAGTCTATATTTTCAAAAACTATGTATATGTTTTGTCGAGAATATATATCTTTAAATAGGCAGTATATGTTCGATATAATTTGAGTTGAAATTTGATTGTTATATGAATTACAAAAAATGGTTTTTACTAAAAAAATAAATATTTGGAGGGATTTGTAAATGAAAGGCTGTAAATATGGAACTCATCGTGTAATTGAACCCAAAGGATCACTACCACAACCTGCACTAAAAATTTCTAATGATATGAACATCTTCAGCAATGAAATATTGATAGATGTTCAAGCACTTAATGTTGACTCAGCCAGCTTTACTCAAATTGAAGAAGAGGCAGGACATGACACAAAAAAAATCGCTGCAAAAATCTTAGAAATCGTAGGAGAGAGAGGGAAAATGCAAAATCCTGTAACAGGTTCAGGAGGAATGCTGATAGGAACTATTGAAAAAATAGGCGAAGATTTAGATGGAAAAATAGATTTAAAAGTAGGAGATAAAATTGCTACACTGGTATCACTTTCATTAACTCCACTAAGAATAGACGAAATCGTAGATATCAAACCTGATATAGACAGAGTAGAAATCAAAGGAAAAGCTGTATTATTTGAAAGCGGTATTTATGCAAAATTACCGAATGATATGAGTGAAACACTTGCTCTTGCAGCACTTGATGTAGCCGGTGCTCCTGCTCAAACAGCAAAGCTTGTTAAACCCGGAGATTCAGTTCTGATTCTTGGAGCAGCAGGAAAATCCGGAATGATGTGCTGTTACGAAGCTAAGAAAAGAGTAGGCCCTACAGGAAGAGTGGTGGGTTTAGTAAGAAATGAGGCAGGCAAAGCAAAACTATTAGAGATGGGTATAGTTGATGAAGCTATAATAGCAAGCGCTCAGCTTCCTGTTGAAGTTTTAGAAACAAGTTTGGCAGCAAACAACTCAAACGAATATGATATCTCCATCAACTGCGTAAATGTAGAAAATACTGAAATGTCATCTATTCTTCCGGTAAAAGACGGAGGAACCGTGTATTTCTTCTCTATGGCAACAAGCTTTACAAAAGCGGCGCTTGGAGCTGAGGGAGTCGGAAAAGACGTTAATATGATAATCGGAAACGGATATACAAAAGGACATGCTGAAATAACTCTTTCAATTTTAAGAGAGTCTGAAATAATAAGGACTACATTTGAAAAAACATATTTATAATTTTGTAAATTTTTTATAAAAACTGGGAGGTCTTAATTATGAATTTGAAAGATAAATTTTTTTCACATGTAAGTCAGGAAGATTGGAACGACTGGAAATGGCAAGTAAGAAACCGTATAGAAACTGTTGATGAACTTAAAAAATACATCCCTCTTACTCCTGAGGAGGAAGAGGGTGTAATAAAATGTCTCGGCACATTAAGAATGGCTATTACGCCATATTACCTATCACTAATTGACGTAAATAATCCAAATGACCCTGTAAGAAAGCAAGCAGTGCCTCTTTCATTAGAATTACACAGAGCTGCTTCCGACCAGGAAGATCCACTTCACGAAGATGGAGACTCTCCTGTTCCGGGACTTACACACAGATATCCTGACAGGGTTCTTCTTCTAATGACTGACCAATGCTCAATGTACTGTAGACACTGTACAAGAAGAAGATTTGCAGGACAAAAAGATGCTGCTGTTGCTACCAAACAAATAGATGCAGCTATAGAATATATCAGAAATACTCCGGTAGTAAGAGATGTACTGCTTTCAGGAGGAGATGCACTTCTTATTTCAGATGATAAACTGGAGTACACTATTAAAAGACTTCGTGAAATACCTCATGTTGAGGTTATTCGTATAGGCTCAAGAGTACCTGTTGTAATGCCTCAAAGAATTACCCCTGAACTTGTTTCTATGCTTAAGAAGTATCATCCGATTTGGTTAAATACACATTTTAACCACTCTAATGAAATCACGGAAGAATCAAGAAGAGCCTGTGAGCTACTTGCAGATGCAGGTATACCTCTTGGAAATCAAAGCGTTCTTCTTGCGGGAGTAAATGACTGTGTTCATGTTATGAAGAAATTAGTAAATGACTTGGTAAAAATGAGAGTAAGACCTTATTATATCTATCAATGTGACCTTTCTGTAGGTATTGAGCACTTTAGAACACCTGTTGCAAAAGGAATAGAAATAATAGAAGGACTAAGAGGACATACTTCAGGATACTGCGTACCTACATTCGTGGTGGACGCTCCGGGTGGCGGAGGAAAAACTCCTGTTATGCCAAACTATGTTATATCACAAAATCATAACAAAGTTATCCTGCGTAATTTTGAGGGCGTTATCACAACTTATGATGAACCTGATAACTATAGCTTTAAATGTGAGTGTGACGTATGTACAGGCAAGACAAAAGTTCATAAGGTAGGTGTGGCCGGACTTCTTAATGGAGAAAGAGGAGCACTTGAACCGGAGGGCT
>JBHASY010000018.1:0-8161 GCA_041831635.1 Acetoanaerobium sp.
AGCACCTTATGCAGGAGCATTAGTGTTTGCAGCTTTTTCAGGTTCTCATCAAGACGCTATTGCAAAGGGTATGAAATTCAGAGCAAAAAATAAACGTCATGAATGGAATGTTCCATATATTCCGGTTGACCCTAAAGATATCGGAAGAACCTACGATGCCGATGTGATTCGTGTAAATTCTCAGTCGGGAAAAGGTGGCATAGCTTACATTCTAGAACAAAGTTTTGGATATAATCTTCCTGCAAAAATGCGTGAACATTTCAGCTATATGTGTAAGAACATCTCAGATAAAGAGCAAAAAGAATTAAAACCCGATGAAGTGCTTTCCATATTTACCGAGCAATATTTAAACCTTGACTGCGGGATTTCAATAACTGATTTGGATTTTATGCACGAAAATGACATAGTTAAAATCAATATTACCTTTATGCAAGATGGAAAAGAAACTGAAATCGAATCTGAAGGCAACGGAATTCTTAGCGCTGTAAACAACGCTCTTTGTGAATTTACAGGCGAAAAATATTCCATTCAAGTATATACACAGCACAGTATGCAAAACGAGAGTTCTCGCAGTATGGCTGCATCTTATATCGGTCTTGAAAAAGAAGACGGAAGTATTTACTACGGTTCAGGAACCGACACAGATATTATAACTGCAAATACAAAGGCTCTTCTCAGTGCATTTTACAATATGACTAAAATGACTAAGAAAGCAGCATAGGGAGGTAAATAAAATGGGAATGACTATGACTCAAAAAATTCTTGCTGCCCACGCAGGACTTGAAAATGTAGTTGCAGGACAACTTATCAGTGCAAAACTGGACATAGTTCTGGGCAATGATATCACTACACCTGTAGCAGTAAATGAATTTAAAAAAGCAGGTTTTAGTTCTGTTTTCGATAAAGACAAAGTGGCTATAGTTTTGGACCACTTTGTTCCAAATAAAGATATTAAAGCGGCCGAGCAAGCCAAAACTTGTCGAGAATTTGCTAACGAACATTTAGTAAGTCATTTTTACGATGTCGGCAAAATGGGTATAGAGCACGCTCTTCTTCCCGAGCAGGGAGTCGTAACTGCCGGAGACTGCATTATCGGTGCTGACAGTCACACCTGTACTTATGGAGCACTAGGTGCTTTTTCCACAGGTGTAGGCTCCACAGATATGGCGGCAGGTATGGCTACAGGTACAGCGTGGTTTAAGGTGCCAACTGCTGTCAAGTTTAATCTCACAGGAAAACTTGCGTCCAACTGTAGCGGAAAAGACGTTATCCTAACTATCATCGGTATGATAGGTGTCGATGGCGCCCTTTATAAAAGTATGGAATTTTCAGGAGATGGTGTTAATTCTCTTTCCATAGACGACCGCCTTTGCATTTGTAATATGGCTATAGAAGCAGGAGCAAAAAACGGTATTTTCCCCGTAGACGAGGTAACTATGAACTATCTAAACGCAAGAAGTAAAAGAACACCTGTAGTATATGAGGCAGATAGTGATGCAGAGTATGAAAAGGTCATAGATATAGACCTTTCAAAAATAGTTCCGACTGTAGCTTGCCCTCATCTTCCTGAAAACACTCATCCTGCAAGCGAGCTTCACGATATCAAAATAGATCAGGTAGTCATAGGTTCTTGTACTAACGGTAGAATGGAAGATATGCAGGCTGCCTATAAAATCTTAAATGGCAAGCAAGTAGCGAACGGTGTTCGTTGCATTATTATTCCCGGCACTATGCAAATCCTTCGTGACTGTGTAGAACTTGGCTATTACACCGCCTTTATAGACGCCGGAGCTATAGTTTCCACCCCTACTTGCGGACCTTGTCTGGGTGGATATATGGGGATTTTGGCAGCAGGAGAAAAATGCATAGCTACTACTAACCGTAACTTCGTCGGTCGTATGGGACACGTAGAAAGTGAAGTTTATCTCGCCTCTGCACATACTGCCGCAGCAAGTGCAATCACCGGTTATATTTCTGAATATAAGGAGGCGTAAAAGATGAATACGCAAGGAAAAGTTTTTAAATACCTAGATAACGTGGACACCGATGTTATCATACCTGCTCGTTATCTTAACACTTCCGATGCAAATGAACTGGCTTTGCACTGTATGGAAGACATCGACACGGAATTTGTCAAAAATGTAAAAGCCGGAGATGTAATTGTGGCCGGCTTAAACTTCGGCTGCGGCTCTTCTCGTGAACACGCACCGCTTGTCATTAAAACCTGCAAAACCGGCTGTGTTATTGCCAAGAGTTTTGCCCGTATCTTCTATCGCAATGCTATAAACATCGGACTTCCTATTTTAGAATGCGAAGAGGCGGCAGAAGAAATCAATGCAAACGATGAGGTTAAGGTGGATTTTGATACAGGTATTATTACAAACATTACCACAGGAAAGACTTATAAGGCTCAGCCTTTCCCACCTTTTATCAAAAATATCATTAAGAGCGGCGGACTTTTAAAATCTCTGAAAGAAGGAGAAACTAATGAATAAAAATATAGCTGTTATACGTGGAGATGGAATAGGCCCTGAGATAATAAATGAAACTCTCAAGGTGCTTGATAAAATCGCTGAACTTTACGGACATGAGTTTAATTATACAGATGTAGATATGGGTGGCTGTGCTATCGATAAATACGACGATCCCCTGCCTGAAAGCGAACTTGAAAAATGTCTAAAATCCGACAGCGTTTTGCTTGGTGCGGTAGGTGGAGATAAATGGAATAATGCTGCCGGAAATAAACGTCCTGAAAAAGGGCTTTTAAGACTTCGCTCTAAAATGGAAGTTTACTCTAATAATCGTCCTACGAAAATTTGGCCACAGCTTGCCGATGCCTCTCCCTTGAAAAAGTCTATCGTCGAAAAAGGTATAGACTTCATAATCGTTCGTGAACTTACAGGAGGTATTTACTTTGGCGAGCATAAGACGGACGGCGACACTGCCGTAGATGTTTTGAAATATAGTGAAAATGAGATAAAGCGTATCGGAAGAATAGGGTTTGAAACAGCATTAAAAAGAAATAAAAAACTGTGCTCTGTTGAAAAGAGCAATGTTCTCGACTCCAGTCGTCTTTGGAAAAAGGTGATGCACGAACTTGCTAAAGAATATCCGGATGTTAAGCTTTCAGATATGCTGGTTGATAACTGTGCTATGCAGATTATTAAAAACCCTGCTCAATTTGATGTTATAGTCACTGAAAATATGTTCGGAGATATACTCTCCGACGAGGCATCTATGATTACAGGCTCTATCGGTATGATTCCGTCCTCAAGCCTAGGCTCAGGTTCTCGCGGTATATATGAACCTATTCACGGCTCTGCTCCCGATATTTCAGGCAAGGACATCGCAAACCCTGTAGGTACCGTTCTTTCAGCTGCTATGATGCTAAGGTTCAGTTTTGATATGCCTAACGAGGCTGCCTCTATCGAAAATGCCGTTTCAGAATATCTTGACAATGGCTATAGAACTGCTGACATTATGAGCGATGGAAAAAATTTGGTCGGCTGTAAACAGTGCGCTCAGATTATTATAGAAAATTTGAAAAAGGAGTGAAAAATATGCTTCTTTGTGGAGCGGACATAGTCGTAAAAACTTTAATCGAACAGGGCTGTGACACTGTTTTCGGTTATCCCGGCGGACAGATTATAAATGTTTACGACAGTCTATATACTCATCAAAACGAAATAACTCATATTTTGACAGCACATGAACAAGGTGCAGCACACGCAGCAGACGGCTTTGCAAGAAGTACAGGATTTGGCGGACACGATAAGAAAAGCGTTTAAACTTGCTAAATCAGGTAGACCCGGTCCTGTGCTGGTAGATATCCCCAGAGATGTTCAGATTGCAAAATACGAATATGAACTTGGATCTAAAGTCGAGGCAGATGAGTTATTCCCTGCCAAAGATATTCGCATAGAAGAAGCTGCAAAAATCATAAATTCAGCAAAGAAACCTTATATATATTTTGGCGGCGGTCTTACGACTTCAAACGCACAGGTTGAAATGCTTTCTCTGGCAGATAAAATCGACTCCCCTATAGGTTCCTCTTTGATGGGACTCTCCTCTATTCCCGGTAACCATCCTAGATTTCTCGGTCTACAAGGAATGCACGGACGCTTTACCTCTTCTATGGCAATGCATAACGCAGATGTTATTATTGCACTTGGAGTACGCTTTAACGACAGAGTTACAGGTAACAGAGAAAAATTTGCTAAAAATGCCAAAATCGTACATATAGATGTAGACGGTTCCGAGCTTAGCAAAACCGTAACTGCTATATGCGGACTTCGTGGCGATGTCAAACTTACTCTTGAAAAATTATTACCTCTGCTAAACGAAGACAAAAAACCTGAATGGGCTAAAGAGATTGAAGCTTTTCGCAAAGAAGAAGAAACCTACCTTGATAATCGTGAAGAACTTACTCCAAGAAAAGCTATACTTACATTAAATAAGTATTTAGGCGAAAATACTGCCGTTTGCACCGATGTAGGTCAGCACCAAATGTGGTCTGCTCAAAACCTGAATTTTAAAACTCCTCGCCGTTTTATTTCAAGTGGTGGGCTGGGTACTATGGGATTCGGTCTTGGTGCGGCAATAGGTGCTGCACTGGGTACTAAAGAAAAAAGTGTTCTGGTTACAGGCGATGCCAGTTTCTCAATGAACTTAACCGAGCTCTCTACAGCAGTAAGATATAATATTCCTATCGTCATTTTCATTATGAATAATGGAGTTCTCGGAATGGTACGTCAGTGGCAAACATTGTTCTTTGATAAGCATTATTCAAATACCGTTTTAGGAAATACAACTGATTTTGTAGCTTTAGCTAAATCCTTTGGTGTCGGTGGCGAAGCTGTAACAACTATTGAAGAACTGGATAAAGCATTTTCAAATGCTTTCAAAATCAATGGACCTTATATAATAGAATGTAAAATTGACAAAGATGAATTTGTTCTTCCTATGTTACCGCCCGGCGGAAGTATGGATGATATTATTCTAAAATTGGGGGTATATAGTAATGAATAGATACACTGTTGCAGTTTTAGTGAAAAATGAATTCGGCGTGCTAAACCGTGTAACAAGTATGTTTCGTCGCCGTCAGTTTAATATCAGTTCTCTAACTGTCAGTGAAACCGAAACAAGCGAGTTTTCACGTATCACAGTTGTATTTGACGGTGAAGAACCTATAAAGCAGCAGATTATAAATCAACTTTATAAACTACCTGATGTGTGCTCTATCAAAGAGTTTCATAGCGATGATTCTGTAAGTTGTGAACTGCTTTTGATTAAAATAAAAAATGAACTTTCTTCCAGAGCGGATATCTATGGTGCTGTTAATGCTTTCGGTGCAGTTACTGTCGATTATGCTAGGGATTATATGATATTTCGCCTTTCAGATACTACAAGACGAATTGATGATTTTATCAATTTGATGAGGGATTTTAATATAATGGAAATCTGCCGAACAGGCAGTGTGTCTCTCGAAAAAGGCAGCACTACCATTAGGCAAATTATAAATTTATAAGAAAACTACAATGATAATTTACAAGCAAATTATAAATTTATAAGAAAACTATAATGATAATTTCCTGCAAATTTAAAATCAGCTTTAATAACACGAAACCTTTATATGCAAACATATACAAATGCATAAGAAAAAGTTTCTTTAATAAAAATTTATGTGTCTTAAATCTTTTTATAATCTTGTCAGTCAAATCAAAGATTTAAACAAAAACATATAAATTACAATTTATAAAATAATAGAAAAGAGGTATTTAAAAAATGGAAAACAGAATTTTTTATCAGCAAGATTGTGATTTACAAAAATTAAGCGGCAAAACGGTAGCTGTCATAGGCTATGGTTCTCAAGGACACGCACACGCACTTAACCTGAAAGAAAGCGGTGTAAATGTCATAGTAGGTCTTTATGAAGGTTCCAAAAGCTGGGCAAAGGCTGAAGCTCAAGGGCTTAAAGTTATGACCGTCGCTGAGGCTACAAAGGTTTCAGACATAATTATGATTCTTATCAACGATGAAAGTCAGGCAGCTCTTTACAAAAACTCTATCGAACCTAACCTTACCGAGGGCAAAACCCTTGCATTCGCTCACGGTTTTAATATCCATTACGGTTGCATTAAACCTCCAAAAAACGTAAATGTCATCATGATCGCACCTAAAGGACCCGGACATACCGTTCGCTCTGAATATCTGGCAGGCAAAGGTGTTCCTTGCCTTATAGCTGTGGAGCAGGACGCAACCGGAGACGCCTTGGAATTAGGACTTGCTTACGCACTTGCTATCGGAGGTGCCAGAGCCGGGGTTCTTGAAACCACTTTCCGTACAGAAACTGAAACAGACCTTTTCGGTGAACAAGCTGTTTTATGTGGCGGCGTATGCGCCCTGATGCAAGCAGGTTATGAAACTCTAATAGAGGCAGGCTATGACCCTAGAAATGCTTACTTTGAATGTATCCACGAAATGAAACTGATCGTAGACCTCATCTATCAAAGCGGTTTTTCAGGAATGAGATACTCTGTTTCAAACACAGCAGAATATGGAGACTACATCACAGGTCCTAAAATCATAACAGAAGAAACTAAAAAAGCTATGAAAGAAATTCTAAAAGACATCCAAGACGGCTCTTTTGCAAAAAACTTTTTGCTTGATATGTCATCAGCCGGTAGCCAAGTTCACTTCAACGCTATGAGAAAACTCGCCTCTGAACATATTTCTGAAACTGTCGGCGAAGACATCCGTAAACTCTACAGCTGGAGTGACGAAGATAAACTTATAAACAACTAATTAAATTTAAATCGGGGGCAATTTTGAACTGATATGAGAAATTTAAAAGAAAAACTTGAAACACTCTGTATATTTAGGGATTTTTTGAAAGATAATGTCATCTCTTCGTTGCTAAAATACCTAGACAACCCTACAAACTCGGCTTATGCTGAGTTTGTATCGCTTATTTATAAGCATTCTTACGGAAATCTCGGCGAGTATATAAAAGAACTTTGTTTTAATAGTGAGAATATCTATGTTAAAACCATAGGGCTCGGAAAAGATGTTCCTGAATATATGTTTTCTTCACTTAAATCCGAACTTGACATCTTGCAGGAAGTGTCGGAACTTGACAAAGAAACTCTTTGTAAGTCACTTGAATACAATGGATTTTTGCCTGAATTTACAACTACAAAACTAAACTTAAAAGATATTTATCTTCATAGGACTGAAAATATTGAAAAGTATGGCTATGGTATTTACTCAAAAAACAGTATGTTTTATGTCAATGAAAAAGGAAGTATCCTTCCTGTGTTTAATCCTGACAAGATCGAACTTTCTGACTTCATCGACTACGAACGTGAAAGAAATATTATCATAAATAATACCAAAGCCCTGCTTCAAGGAAAACCTGCGGCAAATATCCTTCTTACAGGAGATGCGGGAACAGGTAAATCCTCCACAATAAAAGCTGTCGGCAATTCTTTATACAATGAAGGACTTCGCATAATTGAAGTGAGAAAAGACAGGCTTAGCAGTATTGCAAAAATACTGGATGAACTTTCAATCAATCCGCTGAAATTCGTGCTCTTCATCGACGACCTTTCGTTTTCTAAAGACGATGATAATTTCAGTGCTCTTAAAGCTGTAATAGAAGGCTCTGTTACAGCAAAATCAAATAATGTAGTCATATATGCCACAAGTAATCGCAAACACATAGTAAAAGAAAAATTCTCAGACCGAGACGGAGATGATGTTCATCGCAACGATACTATACAGGAACTCGTTTCTTTGTCGGAACGCTTTGGAATACACATATCATTTTCAAAGCCGAACAAAGAAACCTTTCTTCATATCGTACATCATTTGGCAGACAAAAACAAAATAAGAATGCCTGAAAAAGAAATGGATTTACTTGCAGAACGCTTTGCTCTAGAAAAAGGCGGCAGATCTGCTCGCCTTGCACGTCAGTTTATAGACGCTTTGCTGGCGAAGTAATTTCTGTTATAAAAACCATAAGGGAGTATCCCAAAGATTGTGTAAACCTTCAAACTGATGTAAGATGAACTTACCAGTTTGGAGGTTTATTTTATGGCAAGGAAAAAGGATTCCCCTCAAAAGGCAGCCCTTCGGGAGATGATGGGCAACTATCTGAAAG
>JBHASY010000019.1:0-22407 GCA_041831635.1 Acetoanaerobium sp.
AATAAAATTTTTACCTATAAATTTATAAATAAGAAATTCCAATATAAGCAAATATTATGCTATAATATTTTAAAATGAAGTATAAAAAGGAGGTGCTTATATGTCTGATAACTACTTGCCTACTGACTCAGAGACTAAAATCGACAATTTGCTAAAAGAAGTAGAAAATTTAATTTTAAAACGTGATTTTGACGAGGCTATTAGCATAGTAGAAGAAAGTAGAAATCATACTAAAAAATTTGCAACTGTAAAGCAGCAGCTTCTATTAAATAAATATCAGACTATAATCCTGTTTGAACTTACTCGCTCAGCTTATGAAATAGAAAAGGACGCCCATAAATTTTTAAGTCTTTTTGAAAAAAATCAAGATTTTTTTGAACTTCATTTGGATAAATCTAAGTACAACAGACTTTTAAAATATCGGTCAAATATCAGAAAAAAGCTAAGAAGAAAAAAGCTTAACATCATCGCAACTGTAGTTTTTTTGCTATTCGCCGTACTTATATATAGACTGGTTAATGCAGAGTCTTTTCCTAAAATATCGTTTGGCAACTTTTTTTCATCTATGGCAGAGCACTCTACATCAGATGAACCTGATGATAATATAGTTACCGATTCCGGTTCGGATACTTCTAATGATAGCAGTAATATGGTTGTTACCAGTGATACTGCTTTTGATCTTACCTATGAACCGGTTTTAGATACTGAACCGCAAAATTCTCCTGTCTTAACTGACACTATCGTAGATGGTGACTATTTGCTTCCCAGTGACTCTAAGGTTTTGACTACTGAAGATATTGTAGGAATGACTTCAAAAGACCTAAGACTTGCTATAAATGAAATGTATGCCAGACATGGATATTATTTCGGAGCAGGGGCAAATCAGCGTTATTTTGATGAAAAGTCTTGGTATAATCCTAATATGGATATCAAAAGCCCTGACGATATCATCGCTAAGTTTACTGAAATAGAAAATAAAAATTTGTCTTTTCTAGCTGCTCAAGAAAGACGGTTAAAAAATAATAACTAGGAGGTAATGATATGAAAATAGTATATAGGGCTTTATTTATCCTATCTTTTATTCTCTTGCTAGTTAGTATGGGACTTTTGGTCGCAAAAATCTTCTTTATAGAATAACATAATTTTAATATAAAAAGCCTGAATCGTTTCATACATCTACATTTCTTAAATGTATGAAATAATTCAGGCTTTTTTAATTCAAAAAATCAATTAAACAAGCTCCACTATAGCCATCGGTGCACCGTCTCCACGTCTTGGCCCAAGTTTCATTATTCTTGTATATCCACCTTGTCTTTCGCTATACTTAGGTGCTATTTCGTCAAACAAATTCTTAACCACAGTTTCATCCATCATGTACGCCATAGCCTGTCTTCTAGCGTGAAGATCTCCTCTTTTTCCAAGAGTGATCATCTTTTCCACCATTCTTCTGGCCTCTTTGGCTCTAGTCTCGGTAGTGGTAATTCTTCCATGTTTTAGTATATCAGTAGCAAGGTTTCTAAGAACTGCTCTTCTATGAGATGAAACCATGCCCAGTTTTCTGTACATTGCCATTGTTATAT
Source organism: Acetoanaerobium sp. (assembly GCA_041831635.1). Classification (GTDB taxonomy): domain Bacteria; phylum Bacillota; class Clostridia; order Peptostreptococcales; family Filifactoraceae; genus Acetoanaerobium. The sequence continues at coordinate 1,581 of JBHASY010000019.1, forward strand.
CCCTCCTTTTCCCTAGTCTTCACTTGGCTTAAGGCTGAATCCAAGCTCTTCCAGCTTTTGAATAACTTCTTCTAGTGATTTCTTGCCTAGGTTTCTAACTTTCATCATATCGTCTTCCGTTTTCTCGGTTAATTCCTCAACCGTGTTGATACCGGCACGTTTAAGGCAATTATATGATCTAACGGATAAATCAAGTTCTTCTATGGTCATTTCAAGAGCTTTTTCTTTTTTATCTTCTTCCTTTTCAACCATAAGTTCTACTTCTCCCAGGTGGTCAGTAAGATCGATAAACAAGTTCAGATGCTCTACTAGTATCTTTGCCCCTAGTGAAACTCCCTCTTGTGGTCCTATACTTCCATCTGTCCAAACTTCTAATATAAGTCTTTCAAAGTCAGTTCTATCTCCTACCCTTGTATTTTCAGTGTAGTAACTTACCTTATGAACAGGTGTATATATAGAGTCTACAGGGATTATTCCTATAGGCATATCCTCAGATTTGTTGTTTTCGGCAGAAACATAGCCTCTACCCCTATCTACATTGATTTCCATATATAGCTTTGCATCTTCACAAAGTGTTGCTATATGTAAATCTTTGTTTAAGATTTCAACATCTGAAGGACATATAATATCTCCGGCGGTAATAACACCTTCTCCGGTATGATCTATTTTTAATACCTTTGTTCCATCTGAATCAATTTTCATAGAAAGCTCTTTTAGAGTTAATATAATTTCCGTAACGTCCTCTTTTACACCTTTAATGGTAGAAAATTCATGTAGCACTGTATCTACTTTAATAGACGTAACCGCAGCACCGGGAAGAGATGACAAAAGCACTCTTCTTAATGAGTTTCCTACAGTTATACCGAATCCTCTTTCAAGTGGTTCTAAGGCGAATTTACCATAATTATCTTTAAGCTCTATCACTTCTATCGTTGGTTTTTCAATTTCTATCACTAATAAACCCTCCTTGTAAAATAATTTAAAAAGATCACCGAGGGTACTAATCTTAGGTGCTGTTATTTAGAGTAAAGCTCTACGATTAGATGTTCTGCTACTTCAAGGTCTATATCTTCTCTTGTAGGATTTGCAACCACTTTAGCACTCATCGACTCAAGACTTGCATCAAGCCATTTAGGAGCTACTCTTGTAGAGTTCTCTGCTAAAGACTTAAGTTTTACAGATGATCTTGAAGTTTCTTTTACTGCTACAACATCTCCGACATTAACTGTCATAGATGGAATATTAGCTTTATGTCCATTTAGGGTAAAATGTCCATGTCTTACCAGTTGTCTTGCTTCTTTTCTGGATGCTGCAAGTCCCATTCTATAAACTACATTATCCAGTCTTCTCTCTAAAAGGTTAAGTAGGTTTTCCCCTGCCATACCTTGCATTTTCTCAGCACGTTCAAAAGTCAATCTAAACTGAGTTTCTAAGACTCCATAGATTCTTTTAACTTTTTGTTTTTCTCTTAATTGTTCTCCATAGTTAGAAAGTTTCTTTCTTCCTTGGCCATGTTGTCCCGGCGCATATGCTCTTTTAGCAAATGCACATTTATCTGTATAGCATCTATCGCCTTTAAGGAATAATTTCATTCCTTCTCTACGGCAAAGTCTGCATGATGAATCAGTATATCTTGCCACTTATATGACACCTCCTTAAATTAAACTCTTCTTCTTTTTGGCGGTCTGCATCCATTGTGAGGAATAGGAGTAACATCTTTAATCATAGTTACATCCAGTCCTGCTGCTTGAAGTGCACGAATAGCCGCCTCTCTTCCTGCTCCCGGTCCTTTTACAAATACTTCTACAGATCTTAGTCCATGTTCCATAGCACCTTTACTTGCTGTTTCTGCCGCCATTTGAGCTGCAAATGGAGTAGATTTTCTTGAACCTTTAAATCCAAGTTGACCAGCACTTGCCCAAGAAAGAGCATTTCCATGAACATCAGTCAATGTAATGATAGTGTTGTTAAAAGTAGACTGAATATGTGCGTGACCTTTTTCTATGTTTTTACGCTCTCTTCTTTTTACACGAGTCACTTTTTTCTTTGGCTTAGCCATTATTATTTTCCCTCCTTACTTTTTAAATAGAGAATTTATTTTTTCTTCTTACGACCAACAGTTCTCTTTGGACCTTTTCTGGTTCTTGCGTTGGTTTTCGTCTTTTGACCTCTAACAGGAAGCCCTTTCATATGTCTGATACCTCTGTAGCATCTGATATCTCTAAGTCTTTTGATATTTAAAGAAATCTCTCTACGTAAATCTCCCTCTACGTTGTAATTGTCAATTTCTTTTCTTAACAGGTTTACCTCTTCTTCCGTCAAATCTTTAATTCTGGTATTTTCATTGATACCTGTAGCTGCTAATATTTTAGAAGAAGTATTTTTACCTATTCCGAATATATATGTCAGACCGATTACTACTCTTTTTTCTCTTGGTAAGTCTACACCGGCAATACGAGCCATGTATTTACACCTCCTATTTTACATTTATATCAAAACTGTATTATATCAAATAATGGTGTTTTCTGAAATCCTAACCTTGTTTTTGCTTATGTTTAGGATTTTCGCAGATAACCATTACTTTGCCTTTTCTTTTAATTATTTTGCATTTTTCGCAAATAGGCTTAACAGATGGCCTTACTTTCATCTTAATCCCTCCTTAGGCTACTTCTTTCGCCAAGTAATTCTCCCTTTAGTGAGATCATAGGGAGAAAGTTCAACAGTTACCTTGTCTCCAGGAAGTATTCTTATGAAGTGCATTCTTAATTTTCCTGAAATATGAGCTATAATTTCGTGATCATTTTCTAATTTAACCTTAAACATAGCATTTGGAAGTGCATCAGTTATAGTACCTTCCAATTCTATAACGTCTTTCTTCGACATATTATCCCTCCCTTATGTTAGAATATCCTAGTTTTTCAAGTTCTTTTCTTATAAAAGCATTTTGGCTTTGCAGGTCGTTGTAATTTATTTTATCCATATTTTCTGAAACTGCTTTCATTAACTTTAGATGCTTTAGCTTTTTAAGTTTCGGATTTTGAATTTTTCTAAGCCTTCCGTCAGAGATTAGTACGTAGTCCTCGTCAACTATGCTGACAATTATAAAATATCTGTCTTTATCTCTACCTGAGATGCTTTTTACTACTTGACCTATTTGAATTTTCCCATTCAAGGCGTGACCTCCTTTATATTGCTGTTAAAAGCAAAGGTTGTTCACTCGTTATCGCAATAGTATGTTCGTAGTGCGCAGATTTTTTAGCATCCAGCGTCACTGCTGTCCATCCGTCACTTAACACTTTAACCTTATAGGTTCCTTGATTTACCATGGGTTCTATCGCCAACACCATGCCTTCTTGAAGCCTAGGACCTCTACCGGCCGGGCCAAAATTTGGAATCTGAGGTTCTTCATGCAGCTCTTTTCCAACACCATGTCCAACAAAATCTCTAACCATAGAAAATCCATAACTCGTAGCATATACCTCAATAGCATGTGAAATATCCGATAGTCTGTTGCCCACTACAGCATTTTTAATTCCTTCATAAAAGCTTTGTCTGGTTACATCTATTAAAAGTTTATCCTCTTCAGATATCTTTCCTACAGCGTGTGTCTTTGCAGCATCTCCATGATATCCTTTGTAAAATGCTCCTATGTCAATACTTATAATATCTCCATTTTTAAGTATTGTTTTTTTCGATGGTATTCCATGGACTACTACTTCGTTTGGTGAAGCACAGATACTTCCACTAAATCCGCCATATCCTTTAAAAGAAGGAACTGCATTGTACTTGGTTATATTTTTTTCTGCTATTTGATCCAGCTCATAAGTGCTTATGCCTTCTTTTATAGCCTCTCTTAGAAGTTCGTGAGTTTCAGCGACTATTTTCCCGGCATCTCTTAATAGCTCAACTTCGTTTTTTGATTTTATAATAATCATTTATTTGTCACTTCCTAAGGCACTTACTATATCTTCAAGCACCTTATCTATATCCTGCTGACCATCTATAGTCACTAGAATATTCTTTTTAGTATAGTAGTCAATAAGAGGCTGAGTTTCATTTAAATACACCTCTATCCTCTTTGATACGGTTTCTTCGACGTCGTCAGTTCTTTGGAAAAGGTCTCCCTGACATAAGTCGCAGACAGAATCTTGCTTAGGTTTGTTAAATTCTATGTGGAAAGTTGCTCCACAGTTTTTACAAATTCTCCTTCCTACAGCTCTGCCTACAAGTATACCTTTATCAACTTCTATATTTATCACTTTATCCATCTTGGTATTCATTTTTCCAAGAGCCTCATCTAATGCCTTAGCTTGATTTTCTGTCCTTGGAAATCCGTCTAATAAGAAGCCCTCTTTTGCATCCGCTTCTCTTAGTCTATCTTCTACTATCGCTACTACAAGTTCATCCGGCACAAGTAAGCCTTTATCCATATATTCTTTAGCTTTTCTTCCAAGCTCGGTATTTTCTTTAATGTTTTTTCTAAAGATATCCCCTGTAGAAATATGTGGCACCTTGTATCTATCTACGATTCCGGAAGCTTGTGTACCTTTTCCAGCTCCCGGAGGTCCTAAAAGTATCAATCTCATATTTTCATCTCCTAGGAATACTCCGACATCGGAGTCTATTTTAAAAAGCCTTGATAATGTCTCATTACCATTTGCGCCTCAATTTGTTTCATCGTTTCAATAGCAACACCGACAACAATCAAAAGTGATGTTCCGCCAAATCTAAACGGTATGTTTGTAGCAGAATATATAATAGTCGGCAACGCTGCTATAAGTGCCAAAAATATCGCTCCTGCAAGTGTCAATCTGTTAAGCACTCTTGTCAAATACTCTTCTGTAGATTTTCCGGGTCTTATTCCCGGAATAAATCCGTTTGAGTTTTTCATATTTTCTGCAACTTCGTCAGGTTTAAACGTAATAGATATATAAAAATATGTGAAGAATACTACCAGCAGGAATTCTGTAATGGTATACACATAAATCCCGGGACTTGCACTAGCTGTGAACCATTTTGAAACAAATGCCTGATATCCGGAATTTTTTATAAATATCCCTAAAGTTTGCGGAAATGCCAGTAAAGATACAGCAAAAATTACAGGTATTACTCCGGCCTGATTTACTTTTAGAGGAATATGGGTCGACTGTCCTCCATAAGTTTTTCTTCCTACAACTCTTTTTGCATACTGAACAGGTATTTTTCTGACTCCTTGCAGTACCAAGATAACTCCTACTATTATAGCTAAAGAGATTACTAAAAATACTCCTACTTGAATAATGTTAAGTTCTCCTGATTTCAAAAGTTCATAAGTTTGAACTGTAGCCTGTGGTATTCTAGATACTATACCTGCAAAGATTAAAAGCGAAATCCCGTTTCCAATGCCTTTTTCCGTAATTTGCTCTCCTAACCACATCAAAAACGCCGTACCTGCTGTAAGAGTTAAAACTACGCTTATTTTACTAAGTATGGAGTCAGAAACAAGGGCATTATTGAAAAATCCTATTCCTATGGCAGTAGCCTGAACCATTGCCAAAACTACTGTAAGATATCTGGTGTATTGAATAATCTTCTTTCTTCCCTCTTCACCTGATTTTTGCATATCTTCAAGTGCAGGTATAGCAACGGTAAGTAGTTGCATTACTATAGAAGATGTAATATAAGGGGTAATGCTAAGTGCGAAAATCGTAAAATTACTAAATGCTCCTCCCGCCACAATATCGTAAAAAGAAAGTATTCCTGCCTGTTGAGAAATCATTTGTTTTATTACATCTACTTTCATTCCCGGAACAGGAACAGCAGTACCTATTCTAAATATCACAAGCATTAAAACAGTGAACGCCAGTTTTTTTCTTAAATCCGGTATCTTAAGAGCATTTTGAAGTGTCTTAAACATTAGATCACCTCTGCCTTTCCTCCAGCGGCTTCTATTTTCTCTACAGCTGATTTTGTGAACTTATTCGCTTTGATTGTAAGCTTCTTTTCTATGCTACCGTTTCCTAGTATTTTAACGCCATCTTTTTCAATTTTTCTTACTATACCGGTTTCTTTTAACAACTCCGGTGTAACTTCGGTTCCATCTTCAAATGCATTTAATTTTTCCACATTTAAAGTTGTGTATCTGGTTTCAAACTCAAAGTTATTAAATCCTCTTTTAGGAAGTCTTCTATATAGAGGCATCTGACCACCCTCAAATCCGGGTCTTACTCCGGCACCTGAACGTGACCACTGACCGTCTTGTCCTCTACCGGCAGTTTTACCTTGACCTGTTGCAGTACCTCTACCGATTCTTCTCTTTGCTCTTACTGCACCTTTAGCCGGTTTTAACTCGTGTAGCTTCATTTCTTGCACCTCCCTTTTACTTAAGCTTCTTCTACTTTCACAAGATGTTTTACTACCTCAATCATACCTCTGATTTGAGCGTTATCAGGCTTTTCTACTGTTTTCTCCCTTTTAGTAAGTCCAAGAGCCTTTACAGTTTTTCTCTGATTTGGCTTTGTAGCTATTACACTTCTTGTAAGTGTTATTTTTAGTTTTGCCATTTCTTTCGCCTCCTAACCTAAAAGATCTTCTACTTTTTTACCTCTTAGGGCTGCTACGTCTTCTATTTTTCTAAGTGAAGCAAGACCTTGCATTGTAGCATTAACAACGTTTCTTGCATTGTTTGTTCCTATAGACTTGGATCTAACGTCTTTTAGTCCTGCCAGCTCCAGTACATCACGCACAGGTCCTCCCGCAATAACCCCTGTACCTTCTTTAGCCGGCATTATAAGAACATTTCCAGCTCCATATCTTCCCTGTATTCTATGAGGTACAGTGGTTCCAACCACAGGAACTGTGATAAGGTTTTTCTTTGCATCTTCTACTGCCTTACGAATAGCCTCAGGTACTTCCATAGCTTTTCCCGTACCTATTCCTACGTGCCCGTTTCTATCTCCGACAACCACAAGTGCAGCAAATCTGAAGTTTCTACCACCTTTAACAACTTTTGTTACTCTTCTTATATCTATAACTTTTTCTTCGATATCAAGTTGTCTAGCATCTATTGGCTTTTTAAGCATCTTTTCCCCTCCTTTTGTTAAAATTTCAATCCGGCTTCTCTTGCGGCGTCCGCAAGTTCCTTGATTCTTCCGTGATAAATATATCCTCCTCTGTCAAATACTACAGATTCGATTCCTTTTGCCAAGGCTCTCTTTGCAGCAAGCTCTCCTACTTTTTTAGCAGCTTCTTTATTTCCTGTGCTTGAAAGACTTCCTTTTAATTCTTTATCAATCGTAGAAGCGGATACAAGGGTAATTCTGTTTATATCATCAACTATCTGTACATAAATATTGTTAGTGCTTCTGTACACATTAAGTCTCGGTCTTTCAGGAGTTCCCTTTACCGTTTTACGCACTCTTTTGTGTCTAGCAATACGGTTTTCGTTTTTATCTACCTTTTTGAACAACTTTACTCACTCCTTTCCTCTATTTCTTACCTGTCTTACCTTCTTTACGTCTTATATGTTCGCCGGAGTAGCGGATTCCTTTACCTTTGTACGGCTCCGGTTCTCTCCATGCTCTTATTTTGGCTGCATAGTTTCCTACTTGTTGTTTGTTTATTCCTTTGATTATAATTTCGGTCTGAGTCGGAACTTCTACCTCGATACCGTCAGGGTCTTGCATCTCAACCGGATGTGAAAATCCTAAGCTAAGCACCAATTTTTTCCCTTGCTTAGCTGCTCTGTATCCAACCCCAACTATCTCAAGTTTCTTTGAATATCCTTCTGTCACACCTACTATCATATTAGAAATAAGCGTTCTTGAAAGCCCATGTAGGGATCTGTGTTTCTTGTTATCTGTAGGTCTGCTAACAAGTAACTCTCCTGCATTTACTTCGATTTTCAAATCTTTTGAAATTTGCTCAGCTAATGTTCCTTTAGGTCCTTTAACTGTAACCAGGTTATTATCATCTATTTTAACTTCTACACCGCTTGGAACGGTTATAGGTTTACGTCCTATCCTTGACATCTAGGCACCTCCTTTACATAAGTTTACCATACATAGCAGATTACTTCTCCGCCTACGCCAAGCTCTCTGGCTTGCTTATCCGTTACTATTCCTTTTGAAGTAGATATTACTGATATCCCAATACCGTTAAGTACTTTTGGAACATTGTTTCTATCAGCATAAACTCTCATACCGGGTTTAGAGATTTTCTTGATTCCCGTAATAACTTTTTCTCCGTTTTTACCATACTTAAGTTGCATTCTGATAAGTCCTTGCTTTCCGTCTTCGATTACATCGTAACCTTTGATATATCCTTCTTCTAAAAGAATTCTGGCAATTTCTTTCTTTATATTTGAAGCAGGTATGTCAACTGTATCGTGTTGCACCGAGCTTGCATTTCTTACACGTGTTAGCATATCTGCGATTGGATCTGTCATTGTCATGATCTTTTACCTCCTTCCATGTATTACCAAGAAGCTTTTCTTACTCCTGGTATTTGGCCTTTGTATGCTAATTCTCTAAAGCATATACGGCAAATTCCGAATTTTCTCAGTACCGCATGAGGTCTACCGCATAGATTGCATCTGGTGTATTCTCTAGTTTGGTACTTTTGCTTTTTTTGTTGCTTAAGGATCATTGCTTTTTTTGCCACGATTTTCCCTCCTTTTTACTTTGCAAAAGGCATTCCTATTAGTCTAAGTAGCTCTCTTGCTTCTTCATCGGTCTTTGCAGTAGTTACAAATACTATATCCATACCTCTAACTTTATCTACTTTATCATATTCTATTTCCGGGAAAATAAGTTGCTCTTTAATTCCAAGCGCATAGTTTCCTCTTCCGTCGAAAGAATCTTTATTTACACCTCTAAAGTCACGTACCCTAGGAAGTGATATGTTTACTAACTTATCTACAAAGTAATACATATTATCTCCTCTAAGAGTAACCTTTGCCCCGATTGACATTCCTTCTCTTATTTTGAAGTTCGCAACGGATTTTCTGGATTTTGTCGTAACTGCTTTTTGTCCGGCTATAAGTTCAAGTTCAGCTACAGCAGCGTCGAGTATTTTAGAATTGTCTTTAGCCTCTCCGATACCCATGTTGATTATTACTTTTTCAAGCTTAGGAACCTGCATTACATTCTTGTAGCCGAATTTTTCCATAAGTGCTTTTATGATTTCTTGGTCATACTTTACTTTTAGTCTTGAAGCCACGTAATTCTGCCTCCTTTCAAACTATATTATATTTGCTCTCCTGTTTTCTTAGATATACGAACTTTTTTTCCGTTTTCTAATATCTTCATTCCTACTCTAACACCTTTTCCTGCTTTAGCATCGAAAAGCATTACGTTAGATACATGAATAGGTTGTTCTATGTGTATAATTCCACCTTGTGGGTTCTTTTGATTAGGTTTTTGGTGCTTAGTCGCCATATTTACCCCTTCTACCAGAACTCTGTCTTTAGAAGTGATAACTGAAAGTACTTTGCCTTTTTTACCTTTGTCTTTTCCGCTTATTACTACTACGGTATCTCCACTTTTAATACGCACTCTTATGACACCTCCTTGATTATAGAACTTCCGGTGCAAGGGAAACGATCTTCATAAACTGCTTATCTCTAAGCTCTCTTGCCACAGGTCCGAATATACGTGTACCTGTCGGAGTTTTATCATCTTTTATAATTACAGCTGCGTTTTCATCAAATTTGATGTAACTGCCGTCTTTTCTTCTAAGTCCTTGCTTTGAGCGTACTATAACTGCTTTTACCACCTTGCCTTTTTTAACAACTCCGCCTGGTGTTGCACTTTTAACCGTAGCAACTATAATATCTCCTACATTTCCTGATTTTCTCTTAGAACCGCCAAGTACTCTAATGCAAAGAATTTCCTTAGCTCCTGAGTTATCAGCAACTTTAAGTCTTGTTTCTTGTTGTATCATTATAATACCTCCTCTCTGCTAATTTGAATTATTCAGCAGCTCTCTCCAGTACTTCTACAATTCTCCATCTTTTATCTTTTGAAAGAGGACGAGTCTCCATTATTTTGACTCTGTCACCTATTTTGCAAGTGTTTTCTTCATCATGAGCTTTGAATTTGATAGTTCTTTTAACCGCTTTTCCATATAGAGGATGACGTACCAGCTCTACTATAGATACCACAACAGTCTTATCCATTTTATCTGAAGTAACATATCCGATTCTTGTTTTTCTAGTTGTTTCTCTTTTCATTTATATCCTCCTTTCCCAAAGGCTTATGCTTTAGCCTTTTCTTTTTCGTTAAGGATGGTCTTAACACGTGCTATATCTTTTCTTACAAATCTCAATTTCACTTGATTATCTAGCTGCCCTGTAGCCAACTGGAAACGAAGGTTAAAGAGTTCTCCTTTAAGTTCGTTGAGTTTAGATCCAAGTTCAACAACAGTCATATCTCTTAACTCTTTAGCTTTCATCAGTTTCACCACCCTTTACTTCTGTTTGCTCACGTTTTACAAACTTACATTTTATAGGTAATTTGTGCATAGCAAGTCTCATAGCTTCTCTTGCTTTTTCCTCCGATACTCCTGCCATTTCAAACATTACCCTACCCGGTTTTACTACCGCTACCCAATATTCAGGCGAACCTTTACCGGCTCCCATACGAGTTTCAGCCGGTTTTTGTGTTACAGGTTTATGAGGGAATATTTTTATCCATACCTTACCGCCTCTTCTTACAGATCTGTTGATAGCGACACGGGCTGCTTCTATTTGATTAGATGTGATCCAAGCTGGTTCAAGTGCCACTAAGCCATAATCACCGTATGTTATGGTATTACCTTTTTGAGCTTTACCTGCCATACTGCCTCTATGAACTCTACGACGCTTAACTCTTTTTGGCATTAACATATTTTTTCCTCCTTCCTTTGATTCGGACTAATTGCCGGCAGGTCTTGGAGCTCTTTGAGAATTTCTTCTGTCTCCATAACCGCCTTGCCCTCTGTCATTTCTTCTATTAAATCCGTCATCTCTTCTTCTTGGTTTTCTCTTTTCTTCTTTAGGCATAACTGATTCCAGTTCTCTTTTTGGTCCTTTTCTTGTAGGAAGAATTTCTCCCTTGCAAATCCAAACCTTAACGCCTAGTTTTCCGTAAGTGGTATCTGCTTCTGCAAATCCATAATCTATATCTGCTCTAAGTGTATGAAGCGGCACATTTCCTTCTGAATATCCTTCTGTTCTAGCCATTTCCGCTCCACCCAGTCTTCCTGATGTAGAAACTTTGATACCTTTTGCTCCTGATCTCATAGCTCTTTGCATAGCTTGTTTCATGGCTCTTCTAAAGGCAACACGTCTTTCAAGAGCAAGTGCTATGTTTTCAGCTACTAACTGAGAGTCAATTTCAGGTTTTTTAACTTCAAGAATATTTACAAAAGCTTGTTTCCCTGTCATTTTTTCAACTTCAGCTTTGATTTCTTCTATCCCTTGTCCACCTTTTCCTATAACCATTCCGGGTTTCGCAGTAAAGATGTTAAGTTTGATTTTGTTTCCTGATCTTTCTATTTCAATTTTAGGAACTCCTGACAAATAAAGCTTTTTCTTTAATACTTTTCTAAGATTAAAGTCTTCCTTTAAAAAAGCTGCAAAGTCTCCTTTATTTGCAAACCATTTTGAATCCCAGTCTTTATTTATTCCGACTCTAAGTCCATGTGGGCTTACTTTTTGACCCATTCTTTTCCCTCCTATCTACTGTTATCTTTCTCTCACAACAACGCCGATGTGACTTGTTCTTTTTCTTATTCCTGTCGCTCTGCCTTGAGCTCTTGGCATAAATCTTTTAAGTGTTGGGCCTTGATTTGCGTAAACTTCAGAAACATAGAGTTTTTTAGGGTCCATATTCATATTGTTTTCCGCATTTGCCACTGCTGATTTAACAACTTTAGCAATTATATCTGCACTTTTTTGTGGCATATATTTTAATATCGCAAGCGCTTCGTCTACATTTTTCCCTCTTACTAAAGAGCAAATTTGTCCAGCTTTACGTGGAGAAGTTCTCACATATTTAGCTATAGCTTTAGCTTCCATCTATTATTCATCTCCTTCCATAATCAAGGAATTATTTTCTTTTACTTGATCTATCGTCATCTTTATGTCCCTTGAATGTTCTAGTAGGAACGAATTCTCCTAATTTATGTCCGACCATATCTTCAGTTACATATACAGGTACGTGTTTTCTGCCGTCATGTACCGCTATAGTATGTCCTATAAATTCAGGAAATATTGTTGATGCTCTCGACCATGATTTTATAACTACTTTTTCGTTTTTTTGGTTCATTTCTTGTATTTTTTTGAAAAGTCCTTTGTGTACGAAAGGCCCTTTTTTAGCTGATCTTCCCATCTATGAAATCCTCCTTTCAAGGCTTACTATTTCTTTCTCTTAGAAACAATCATTTTGTTAGAAGCTTTTTTCTTCTTTCTTGTCTTGTATCCAAGTGCCGGTTTACCCCATGGAGTTACAGGAGATGGTCTTCCTATCGGAGATCTACCTTCTCCACCACCGTGTGGATGGTCATTAGGGTTCATAACAGAACCTCTTACCGTAGGTCTGATACCCATATGTCTTTTTCTTCCGGCTTTACCTATAGTTACATTCTCGTGGTCAAGATTTCCCACTTGTCCGATTGTAGCTTTACAGTTGATATTTACATATCTTGTTTCGCCTGAAGGCAGTCTAAGAAGAGCATTTTTACCTTCTTTTGCCATAAGCTGTGCAGAAGCTCCGGCAGATCTCACCATTTGTCCACCTTTTCCTTCTTTTAACTCTATGTTGTGTACCATAGTACCTACAGGCATATCTTTAAGTTTTAGGCAGTTGCCTACTTTTATATCTGAGCCTTCCCCTGAGAATATTACATCTCCTACTTTTAATCCGTTCGGAGCTATGATATATCTTTTTTCTCCATCAGCATAGTGAAGTAATGCGATATTTGCAGATCTGTTCGGATCGTATTCGATTCCTGCTACCTTTGCAGGTATTTGATCTTTATCTCTCTTGAAGTCTATGATTCTGTATTTTCTTTTAGCCCCGCCACCTCTATGGCGAACTGTTATTTTCCCTCGAGAATTTCTTCCTGCATTCTTCTTAAGAGTAGCAAGAAGAGATTTCTCTGGCTCGTGTTTAGTGATTTCGTCCGATTTTAGTACTGTCATATGTCTTAAACTCGGAGTAATCGGTTTGTATTTTTTAATAGCCATTTAGTTTCCCTCCTTTTATTTTATACTCCAAAGAATTCTATTTCTTTGCTTGCCGGTGTTAATGTAACAACTGCCTTTTTATAAGAAGAAGTTTTTCCTACATATCTTCCCATTCTTTTAGGTTTTCCATCGTAGTTTAAAGTATTTACTTTTGATACCTTAACAGAAAAAATTTGCTCTACAGCTTGTTTTATTTGAGTTTTGTTAGCATTCTTAGCGACAACGAAAGTGTACTTTTTCTCCGCTGATGCTGCCATACTTTGCTCTGTGATGATAGGTCTTATTATAATATCATGTGCCAGCATTATGCGTACACCTCCTCTGTTTTTCTAACTGCTTCTTTTGTAATTATAAGTGAATCGTGATTTAGTATGTCATATACGTTTAGAGTGTTTACAAATGCAACATCTACTCCGGGGATGTTTCTTCCTGATTTAACAACGTTCGGAGCATTGTCAGCTGTTACCACAAGGGCTTTTTTCCCTGCATTTACAGCAGATAACATAGCTACTAAATCTTTAGTTTTAGGAGCATTCATTTCCAAAGCATCCAGCACTATTAGATTTCCCTCGTTTACCTTATCTGTCAAAACACTCTTAAGAGCAAGTCTTTTTACTTTTTTATTTACTTTGTAACTGTAATCTCTAGGTTTCGGTGCAAATACCACCCCTCCACCTATCCATTGCGGTGCTCTTGTACTACCTTGTCTTGCTCTACCTGTTCCTTTTTGTCTCCAAGGCTTTCTTCCTCCGCCTCTTACTTCCGCTCTGGTCTTAGCTGACTGAGTTCCTTGTCTTCTATTTGCAAGGTGGTTCTTTACTACTTCATATACAGAGTATTCGCTGATTTTTGATGCGAAAACACTTTCTGAAAGTTCAAGCTCTTCAACCTTTTGTCCGTTTATATTCAACACATCAACTTTAGGCATTTTTGTGTTCCTCCTTTCCTATCTACTCGATTAGCCTTTTACAGCCTTTTTAATTACCACTAGGCCTTTTTTAGGTCCTGGAACAGCACCTTTTATAAGGATAAGATTTTTTTCTACATCCACTTTAACTACTTCAAGGTTTTGAATAGTTACTCTTGATGCTCCCATTTGTCCTGCAAGTTTTTTCCCTTTGAAAACTCTTGACGGATCAGAAGCGGCTCCCATAGAACCCGGTCCTCTGTGATATCTGGAACCGTGAGACATAGGTCCTCTACTTTGATTATGTCTTTTTATAGGTCCTTGGAATCCTTTACCTTTTGAAGTTCCTACAGCGTCTACTTTTTCTCCGGCCTCAAACACATCTACCTTGATTTCTTGGCCCAAAGAATATGCTGATAAGTCTTGCACCTTAAATTCTCTTACGAATTTTTTAAAGCCTACTCCCGCTTTTGCAAAATGCCCTCTAAGAGGTTTGTTTACTCTCTTTTCTTTCGCTTCTCCAAAAGCAACTTGCACAGCTTCATAGCCGTCAGTTTCTTTGTTTTTGATTTGTGTTACCACCATAGGACCTGCCTCAATCACTGTTACCGGAACTAATCTTCCGTCTTCAGAAAAAACTTGAGTCATTCCTAATTTTCTTCCTAATACTGCTTTCATTTAAGTACACCTCCAATAATCTTACAGCGGATTGCTGAGCAATCATACTAAGATAAGGTACTATCTATATGAAATACCTTAACTTTTCTTATCAATCTTACAGTTTGATTTCTATATCCACGCCTGCCGGTAGATCTAATCTCATCAGAGAATCAACTGTTTTCGGACTAGGATCACTAATATCAATGAGTCTCTTGTGAGTTCTGATTTCAAACTGTTCTCTAGAGTCCTTGTATTTGTGAACCGCTCTTAAAATAGTTATGATTTGCTTTTCTGTAGGTAGCGGGATAGGTCCTGAAACAGTTGCTCCTGTCCCCTTAGCCGTTTCTACAATTTTCTCAGCTGACATATCTAAGATTCTGTGATCATAGGATTTCAGTCTGATTCTGATTTTTTGATTTTTTGACATTTCTTTACCTCCTATCGTACGATTATCGTACGACTCGACCTCTGAAAACTGTTCCGGGTGTTTCTAGTTGTGTGTTTAAAAAAAACAGTCTTACAGTGTCTCGTCGCCCCATTCCAGATGTTGCATACTCCGTAGAAATTACCCAAGCAACAAACTTAGCAACCTTCTACATCATCGCATTTGTAAAAAACACACTTACATATTATATCTTAATACACTTGCTATGACAAGCTTTTTTTGTGTATTTTTTAAAGTTTGTAAATACAACTTTTTATCTTCTAAAATTTTATTGCATCACAATATATTTATTTTCTAAACACAAACAGGTATTCGTGAGCAATAAGCAATTTACTTACCCTTATAACAGTAGTTGTCTAAATTGCAGTATTGCTATATTTTATGCTCTACCAAAAAAATAATAGTAATTATTCCGACTTTTTTCAAAAGATTTATTCTACAAACTATGAGGTAAATAACAGAAGAAAAAGAAAATAATTGCAAATTTACAATAACAGTTGATATATTAGATAAAGACAATAATCTACAAAAACCTCAGAGATGGATATTCTCCCCATAGGCGGTTTAGATCATAAAACCGTTTATATGGAAAGAGTATATTACTCTGAGGTTTTAATTTTACAACAACTATATATGTTTTTTAGTGCTTCTTGCCCAGATAAGCTTCCTGTATCCTCTCATCTTTTAATAAATCTTTTGCATCTCCCTCTAAGGTAACAACACCTTGTTCCAAAATATATGCTTTGTTTGCTACTGAAAGAGCCTTATAAGCGTTTTGCTCTACAAGTAGAATTGTCTTACCCATTTTTTGAATTTCTTCTACTATTTCAAATATAGTTTTGATAAACAGTGGAGCAAGTCCAAGTGACGGCTCGTCAAGTAATACTAAATCCGGGTTGATCATTATTCCTCTTCCCATTGCAAGCATCTGCTGTTCTCCACCGGAAAGAGTTCCTGCAACTTGGTTGATTCTTTCCTCCAGTCTAGGGAAAAGTTTAAATATTCCTTTTAAATCCTCTTCGATTTTGTCCTTGTCGTTTCTAAGGTAGGCTCCCATATACAGATTTTCTTTTACGGTAAGATTAGCAAATATAATTCTACCCTCCGGAACTTGACATATACCTGCTCCTACTATTTTATGAGGAATTTTAGTAAGAGGCTCTCCTTTGTAGATTATTTCTCCCTCTTTGGCCTTAACTATTCCACTGATACAGTTAAGAAGAGTGGATTTTCCGGCTCCGTTTGAACCTATGATGGACACGACGTCGCCCTCTTTAACGTCAATAGATACTCCTCTTAATGCGTGTATCCCACCGTAGTATACGTTTAAGTTTTTTATCTTAAGCATTTATTCTTCCTCCTTTCCAAGATAAGCTTCGATTACATTTTTATCATCTTGGATTTCTTTCGGAGTACCCTGTGCCAGAGGAAGCCCAAAATTAAGTACAAAAATTCTGTCGCACACACCCATGATAAGATCCATATGATGCTCTATTACCAAAACTGTCACATTTAACTTATCTCTTATCTCTCTTATAAGATCCATAAGTCTAAGAGTTTCCTCAGGGTTCATCCCTGCTGCCGGTTCATCCAGCAAGATAAGTTTCGGATTAAGTGCAAGCGCTCTCGCAATCTCCAGCCTTCTTTGAAGTCCATATGGCAGATTTGATGCCAGCATAGCTTTATGCTGAGTAAGTCCCATAAATTCCATCAAGTCTTCGGCTTTTTTTGCAAGAAGTTTTTCTTCATTTTTAAATTTTTTAGTTCTGAATATACTATCCAAAAGTCCATATCCCGCCGATTTATGGCAGGCAATCAGTACATTTTCATAGGTAGTGAGATTTTTAAACAGCCTTATATTTTGAAAGGTTCTGGTTATCCCTGTATTTGCAATTTGGAAAGGTTTCAGTCCGCTAATAGACTTTCCTTCAAATAAAATATCTCCTTCTGTAAGATTGTATATCCCCGTAATTAAGTTAAATATGGTAGTTTTCCCGGCACCATTTGGTCCTATAAGTCCAAATATCTCGCCCTTTTTAATGCTGAAATCCACTCCGCCTACCGCAGTCAGTCCTCCAAATTTTTTGGTGACATTTTTTAATGTTAGCATCTCGCTCATTAAATATTCACCTCTTTTTCCTTATTAAATAATTTTTTTATAAATTTAAAACTAAGTTCTTTTCCTCCCATAAGCCCTCTAGGTCTGCTTATCATAATAGCAATAACGGCAAGTCCGTAGATTACAAGTCTCCATTGATAGAAATCTCTGAGTATCTCAGGCAGTGCGGTAAGAATTACGGCACCTATTACACTTCCTGTAATACTTCCAAGACCACCGAAGATTACTATGATAGTAAGCTCTGTAGACTTAACCATCTGGAACATAAGCGGCTGCAAATATCCAAGATAATGTGCAAGCATCCCGCCTGCAACACCTGCATAAAGTGCACTTATTCCAAGCGAAGTCATCTTATATCTAAACACATCTATTCCAACTATCTGAGATGCGAGTTCTTCCTCTCTTATAGCTTTCATATTTCTTCCATGTCTGGAATTTATTATAAATACCATTACAACAATTGCAATAATATCTATAATCATTACGTTCTCAAATGTAGTATATAAAGGTATCCCCGCCCAACCTCTGGAACCTCCGAAATACTGAATATTGTCAAGAATAAGTCTGATAGCCTCTCCGAAACCGAGTGTTGCTATACAAAAGTAGTCGCCTTTCAAGTTAAGTGTAAACTTTCCTATTACCAAACTGATAAGTGCCGCTACAATACCTCCTACTAATAACGCAGGAATAAATGGAAGTCCTATCTTAACAGTCATCATAGTCGTCATATATGCGCCTATTGCCATAAATCCTGCATGCCCAAAAGAAAAAAGTCCTGTAAATCCTGTAAGAAGAGATAGTCCTAACACTGTCAAGAGATTTATTCCAGCGAGTATGAGTACCCCTTGTACATAATACATATCCATAGTTATCCCTCCTTATGCCTTATCCTCGTTAGATTTACCCATAATTCCCATAGGTCTGAATACAAGTACCACAATTAGTAGTGCGAAAGCTATTAAATCCCTATACTGTGATGAAAAATAACCTGAGGTTACAGTTTCTATGAGTCCTAATAAAATAGATCCTATTACTGCACCCTGTAAGCTTCCCAGTCCGCCAAATACTGCTGCAATAAACGATTTCATAGTTATATTACCTATTTGCGGATATACAGTGTATTTCATTCCGAAAAGCACCCCCGCTATCCCTGCAAGTATTCCTCCAAGTAAGAATATAGTAAATATTACTTTATCGACATTTACTCCCATAAGAGTGCTTCCTTTTGAACTGTAAGAAGTAGCTCTAATAGCAAGTCCTATCTTGGTTTTTTCTATTATGTAAACCAGTACGCTTAGGCTTATAGCTGAAATTACGAACATAAGAACGTCAAGTCTTCCTATAGTTAAATCTCCTATTTGAATAGGGGTAGCAGAAAATACCTGCGGATAAGTTCTAAATGTAGGCCCTATAGTTGCTACAATAATGTTTTCTAAAAATATAGATGCTCCCATCGCTGATATAATAAAATATAGAAACGGTGCGTTTCTTTTTCTAAGCGGGTTATATGCTACTTTTTCAACTACTATTGCAAGTATCCCGGATCCTACAGCTGCAGTTAAAAAAGCAACAGGAAAGCTAAAGTTAAATAATGAGATACAGAAAAATCCTATATATGAACCTATCATTATAACCCCGCCATGGGCAAAGTTAGAAAAGTTCATAATACTATAAACCAGCGAGTATCCAACTGCCATAAGAGCGTATACACTCCCGATAGACAAGCCGTTTATAAGCTGTTGTATAAATCCGATCATCTAATTGACCCCTTTCATTTCTTGTATAGTCAATTTCAAATGCAATTAACAAATCTCACACGAACACATCTTCTTAAAATAAAATTCCTACAGAAAAAAACAAACTTTAGATAAGCCTGTTATAAAATCAAATAGCAAAGCCTAATTTAATACTTTTAAAAAAGACTTTGCTACTATTTAGTGTTAAAACTATATTCTCTTTGTTTAATAGTAACTTCGACTGCTTATTAAGTGAGAAGTCTTATTTAAAATCCAAATCGTTTTATTGAGCTGCGTATTTTTCTTGGAACTCGTAGTTTCCACCTGTGATTTTAATTATAGCAGCCTCTTTACCCTCCGGGTTATGAGTTTCAGGACTTATGTTTATATTTCCTGTGATTCCTTGTACTTGTGTAGTCGACATAGCTTTTGCTATAGCCTCAGAGTCTGTTGAATTTGCATTTATTACAGCCTGCTCAAATAATCTAAATGCATCATGAACAAGATATCCATTGATTTCTAAGTTTTTGTTGTATTTAGCTTTGTATTTTTCTTGGAAAGGAATTATGTCAGGGTCATTGAAATCCAAGTGATTTACTACATAACTTCCTTCTATAGCATCACTAGCCATCTCTATAAGTTGATCTGACGGCCATCCATCTCCACCCATTAGAACAGAAGTAATTCCCAGTTCTCTTGCTTGGTTAGCACTAAGAGCAACTTCTTTATAGTAGTAAGGCATAAAGATTACTTCCGGTTGAGCCTCTTTGATTTTGCTAAGTTGTGCTCTAAAGTCAACATCTCCGGCTTTAAATCCTTCTTTAGCTACTATAGTACCACCTTTTTCAGTAAATGTTTTCTCAAAGAACTCAGTAAGACCTTGAGAATAGTCACTAGTTACATCGTATAGTATAGCCGCTTTAGTAAAGTTTAACTTTTCAGCCGCATATCCTGCTGCTACTGCACCTTGATATGGGTCGATAAAACAAATTCTAAAGTTATATGGTTTTACGCTTCCGTCGTCGTTTACTGTAACTTTAGGGTTAGTAGCAACTGTAGCTATATCAGCTACTTTCATTTGTTCTAATACCCCTGAGATGGAAATCGCTTGCCCACTTGCATTAGGTCCAAGTATAGCAACTACTTTGTCTTGAGAGGTAAGTCTCTTAACAGCATTAACCGCCTCGGTTGCATCTCCTCTGGTATCATAACCGATTACTTCAACTTGTTTTCCCAGTATTCCACCTGCTGCATTTGTTTCTTCAACTACCATTTTTAAAGTGTCAAATTCGCAAGTTCCCCATACAGCTTGATCTCCTGTAAGAGAACCTATCCATCCGATTTTAATTGTATCGCTGTCTGACGCTGTATCTCCTCCAGCGGCTTGTTGACTTGAGCAACCTGCAAAAAGCATAGTGCTTAATACAAAAATCAGAAGTAAATATGTAACAATTCTTTTCATGCCTTTCATCCTCCCTTTGAGTTATATTTTTCTCGTTCAGTATACCACAACGGTGGTGTATACTCAACATTTTATTTTTCTAAATGTTTAATTTTTTTTACTAAAAAATATCCGGTACACAAAAAAACACATAGGAAAAATCCTATGTGTTTTTTTATATAATTATTCTACTATTGTAGCAACAACACCCGCTCCTACTGTTCTTCCACCTTCTCTTATTGCAAATCTCAGTCCTTCTTCCATTGCTATCGGTGTGATCAATTCTACTGTTATTGTGATGTTGTCTCCCGG
>JBHASY010000020.1:0-6925 GCA_041831635.1 Acetoanaerobium sp.
GGACCTGAACTAACAGGTAAAAACCTGAATGCATATATGATAAACGGCATTAGAACAGAACACGAATGCAGCACTATAGAGGAAATGCAGGAACGTATAGGACTTGGAATGTATATAGCGATAAGAGAAGGCTCTGCTGCCAAAAATTTAGAAACTCTTATAAGAGGCGTAGATGAATATAATAAGCATATGTGTATGTTTTGCACAGATGATAAAAATCCTGAAGATATCCTAAAAGAAGGTCATATAGACTATAATGTGAGAAAATCTATAGAGCTTGGACTTTCTCCGATTACAGCCATTCAAATGGCTACTATAAACCCTGCTCGTTGCTATAACTTAAGAGATATAGGTGCCATTGCTCCGGGTTACGATGCGGATTTAATCATATTCGATGACTTAAATACTTTTGAAATAAAAACCGTTTACAAAAAAGGCGTAAGGGTAGCTGAAAATAAAACCCCATTATTTGAAACTCACAATATAGATACAAATAATGTCACTAAAACGGTTAAACTTGATGAAATAACTTCCGATAAATTCAAACTCCCTTTATGTTCAGATATAGTAAATGTAATTAGAATAATGCCAAACAGTATAATTACCGAATCTGTAACCAGAAGAGTATATTTAGATGATGATAACAATTTTAAATCAAATAGACTTTTAGATGTCGTAAAAATTGCGGTAGTTGAAAGACATCAACATACTAAAAACATAGGAATAGGTCTTGTAGAAAACTTTCATCTTCAAAACGGTGCCATAGCAACTACTATCGCCCATGATTCCCACAATATAGTAGTTATAGGTGACAATGACGAAGATATGGCTCTAGCAGTAAATACTCTGATAGATCTGCAAGGCGGGATAGTAATAGCCTCAAATAATGAAATAAAAGCCTCTTTAGCTTTACCTATAGCCGGACTTATGTCAGAAAAATCTATGGAAGACGTGTGCTCTGATTTAAGAAAATTAAAAGAAGTCGCTGTAAGTGATTTAAATATTCCTCATACTTTAGAGCCGTTTATGACTCTTAGCTTCATGACGTTGCCTGTTATCCCTGAACTTAAGATTACCGACAAAGGATATTTTGATGTTAAAAATTTTGAATTTAAAAATATAGAAGTTTAATTTCCTTTTTAAACCATAAACGCTTTTTTGCGTTTATTTTTTTATTTGCGAGCAAATTATTAAATTATTATTTTTACCGACTTACAAATATTTTTTTATGACAAAATTATTTTTTAATTTTATGAATTTTTCGAAATATATGGAAGTTTTGATAAAAATCCTTTATAATGCCAATAGGTGTGTTCACACCTATATACATAAACAAAAGGAGGAAGTGTTGTGAAAAAACGTTTAATCGGCTTAGTATTAGCAGTGTTAATGGCAATTCCAATGGCAGGTTGTAGCACTCCTACTGCTACAGAGGAACCTTCTACTGAACCGGCAGCTGAGGCTTCTAGCAATTACAAAATCGGTATTATGACAGGTACAGTATCTCAAGGTGAAGAAGAATATCGTGCAGCTGAGAAGATGAAAGAAAAATATGGAGATCAGGTAATTCTTCAAACTTACCCGGATAACTTTATGAAGGAACAGGAAACTACTATCGCTAACGTTGTCAGTATGGCATCTGACCCTGATGTAAAAGCTATAGTAATAGTACAGGCTGTTCCAGGTACTTCAGCTGCAATCGACAAAGTACGTGAAATGAGAGATGACATCTTGTTTGTTGCCGGTGTTCCCGGAGAAGACCCTGATATGATTGCCAGCAAAGCTGACGTCGTATTACAGGCAGACGAGCTTGGAATGGGTACTACAATAATAGAGCAAGCTGAAAAAATGGGTGCAAAAAACTTTGTTCACTATTCATTCCCAAGACATATGTCTTACCAACTTCTTGCTATGAGAAGAGATTTATTAAGAGAAACTTGCGAAGCTAAAGGAATCAACTTTGTAGATGCTACCGCTCCGGATCCGACAGGAGACGCAGGTGTTCCCGGTGCTCAGCAGTTTATATTGGAAGATGTTCCTAGAAAAGTCAAAGAACTTGGAAAAGAAACAGCATTCTTCAGCACTAACTGTGCAATGCAAGAACCTCTTATAAAATCTGTTTTAGAGCAAGGAGCTATTTTCCCTCAACAATGTTGTCCATCTCCTTATCACGGATACCCGGGAGCATTAGGAATAGAAATCCCTGATGACAAAAAGGGCGATGTTGATTATGTTGTAGAGCAAATCAGTGCTAAAATAGCTGAACAAGGCGGAACAGGAAGATTTGCTACATGGCCTGTTCCTGTAAATATGCTGTTTGTTGAAGGTGGAGTTGAATACGCAAGGGCATATCTAAACGGAGAAACTTCCGATAAAGTTGATAAAGCTAAATTAGAGGCGATATTTACAGAATTGACCGGAAGTCCGGTAAATCTTTCTACTTTCACTAACGAGAGTACAGGAAATGAATTTAAAAACTTCTTTATGTTACTTTCTGACTATATCACTTTCTAATCTAAAACCTAACGAATTTTTGTCTGTGCTGCCACATAATTTTTGTGGCAGCCTAATTTTGCTTTAAAATGACAATCTGAATCTTAGGGGGATAATATGCAAAATCAAGAATATATAATACAGATGCAAGATATTCGTAAAGAATATTTTGGCAATCCTGTTTTAAAAGGTGTAAATCTAAATGTAAAAAAAGGTGAAATTCATGCTCTGTTAGGAGAAAATGGGGCAGGAAAATCTACCCTTATGAATATTTTGTTTGGGATGCCTGTGATTCATTCTACAGGTGGATATCAAGGAGATATAATATTTAACGGCAAACCTGCAAATATAAACTCTCCAAACGTTGCTATGGATTTAGGAATAGGAATGGTTCATCAAGAATTTATGCTTATTCCCGGCTTTAGTATCACTGAAAATATAAAACTAAATCGTGAAATTTTAAAACCGAATATTTTTAGCCCTATAATTGGAGAACAAGCTAAGTCATTGGATTTTAAAACTATGGATCAAGAATCTCAGATTTCTTTGGATACTTTAGGACTCAATCTTAAAGTTCAAAATAAGGTCGAAGGTCTCCCTGTCGGATTTATGCAATTTGTCGAGATTGCCAGAGAAATTGACAAAAAAAATATGAGGCTTATGGTATTTGACGAACCTACAGCAGTACTTACTGAAAGTGAGGCGGATACTTTACTTAAAGCGATGAGAAAAATCGCAGATAGCGGCATATCAATTTTATTTATTACTCACAGACTCGACGAGGTAATGCAAGTTTCCGATTCTATAACTGTCCTTCGAGATGGAGAACAAGTTGCAAGCCTTAATACCAAAGATACGAACGTGGTTGAACTTGCAGAGATAATGGTGGGAAGAAAAATTGAAAATATGTCTCAAAAAGAAGAACGAGACAGTTCTTCTAAAGAAGTAATTATGAAAATCGAAAATTTAGTCGTAGATATGCCGGGCGAAGAAGTAAAAGGCGTGGACTTAGAAATAAAAAAGGGCGAAATCTTAGGAATAGGCGGTCTTGCCGGTCAAGGGAAAATAGGTATTCCAAACGGAATTATGGGAATTTACCCATCTAAGGGAAATATTACCTTTGATGGCAAAAAAATTCCTCTTAATTCCCCTGCTGAGGCTTTAAAAAACAAAATCGCCTTTGTTTCTGAAGATAGACGCGGCGTAGGTCTGTTGCTTGATTGCTCAATAGAAGAAAATATCATCTTAACATCTATGCAGATTCAAAACAAATTCATTAAAAACTATGGCATTATGACCCAAATAGATAAAAAAGCAATTAGAAATCATGCATTGGCGATGATAGCTAATTTGGATATCAGATGTACAGGTCCTGAGCAGCTTACAAGAAGGTTAAGCGGAGGGAATCAGCAAAAAGTCTGCATAGCAAGAGCACTTACCCTTGACCCTGAAATCATTTTTGTTTCAGAGCCTACCAGAGGTATAGACATCGGCGCTAAAAAACTGGTGCTTGATACTTTGGTTGAACTTAATAAAAGGCTTGGAATGACAGTAGTTGTGGTCTCAAGTGAGCTGGCTGAACTTAGGTCTGTATGCGACAGAATAGCTATAGTAACTGAGGGAAAAATCGAAGGTATTCTATCTCCTGGCGATAACGATTCAGATTTTGGATTGATGATGTCAGGTGACTATCATAAAATTCATGGAAAGGAGGTTGGTTAATATGGAAATATCAACTAAAAAGATTATATCTACACTCGGACTTCCTAGGCTAATAATCATTTCTTTTATGGTTGTACTTTGCATTATGGCAGTATTTTTAAAACTCCCGCTTAATGATCTGCTATCTGATACCCTTATAAGAACAGGTATGAACGGAGTCTTGGTTTTAGCTATGGTGCCCGGTATATTATCAGGAATCGGACTTAATTTCGGACTTCCTTTAGGCATAGTTTGTGGACTTGTGGGAGGGCTTATCAGTATAGAAATGGATTTAAGAGGCTATCCTGCATTTTTTATAGCTATTCTGATATCTATACCTATATCGGCTATAGTAGGAGCCTTATATGGATATCTGCTTAACAGAGTAAAAGGCTCAGAGATGATGGTTGCTACATATGTAGGATTCTCGGCTGTTTCTCTTATGTGTATAGCCTGGCTTGTAATGCCGTTTACCGCTGAAGAAATAAAATGGCCTATAGGTGAAGGGCTTAGAACTACTATCGCTCTTACAGGTAGATATGATAAAATATTAGACCATACTCTTGCTTTCAAGATTTTTGGGGTCACCATCCCTACAGGGTTACTTTTGTTCTTCTTCCTCTCTTGTATTTTGATGTCTTTCTTCCTAAAGACAAAAACGGGAATGGCAATGAAAGCTGCCGGAGATAACCCCAAATTTGCAGTTGCATCAGGCATAAATGTAGATAAACAAAGAATAGTAGGAACTATGATATCTACTATTTTAGGTGCTGTAGGTATAGTAGTATATGCTCAAAGTTTCGGATTCTTTCAGCTATATACAGCTCCTTTGATGATGGGATTTGCTGCAGTTGCCGCTATCCTTATAGGCGGTGCCTCTGCAAGACGTGCCAATATGCTTCATGTTATACTCGGTACGTTTTTATTTCAAGGACTTCTCACAATTTCTCTTCCTGTAGTAAATAAAATGATAACTGAGGGTAACTTGTCAGAGGTACTTAGAATAATAGTACAAAACGGTATAATTCTGTACGCACTTACAAAAGTATCTTCGGGGGGTGACTAGAATATGGAAACAGAAAAATTGGTGTTCAAAGAAAATAAATCTGAAAGTATAGGAGCTAATATTAAAAGGATATTATTCGATAACAGCGTAACTTTTATCTTTATCGTTTTATGTTTAGCCGGAATTTATCTTTCTCAGCAACCTATAGCATTTATTGCAAATGAGTTGATTCAGCGTATAACAAGAAATTCTTTTCTGGTACTTTCCCTTATAATTCCCGTACTTGCTGGTATGGGACTTAACTTCGGTATAGTTCTGGGTGCTATGGCAGGCCAAATAGCGATAATTGCTGTGACTCACTTTAAAATAAGTGGCATCGCAGGGTTTTCCTTAGCTACTTTACTTACTGTCCCTCTAGCTTTGATATTTGGCTATTTTACTGCAAAACTCCTTAATAAAACCAAAGGTCAGGAAATGATTTCCGGTATGATTTTAGGTTTCTTTGCAAACGGTCTATATCAACTACTATTCCTGTTCTTAGTTGGAACCGTTATTCCTATGGATAACCCTACATTAGTTCTAAACACAGGTATAGGACTTAAGAATACTATAGATTTATCCGGAGCTGAAGGTACAAAATATGCATTAGATGCACTTGCTAAAATCCCTTTTATAAAATCAGCAATCGTTTTTTCACTGGCAGGTTTAGCTTATTACGTCTTTAAGATATTCCAAAGCAACAAAGACGAGAGACTTAAAATGGAAAAAAGCGGCTTTATAATAAGAACTGTACTTTTCGCTATACTGTTAATCGTTTCATTTTATGTAAGCACTATTAAATCTCTTATCAATAACATATCTATACCTTTAGCTACAGTAGTTGTAATTGCTTTACTGTGTCTATTCAACGTATTTATCCTGAAAACCAAAGCAGGTCAAGATTTCAGAAGTGTCGGTCAAGATATGAATATAGCCAAAATATCAGGTATCCCTGTTGATAAGGTGCGTATAAAAGCAATTCTTATATCGACTGTGCTTGCAGGCTGTGGGCAGCTTATCTTTCTACAAAACATAGGAACACTCAATACTTACGCAAGTCACGAGCAAGTCGGTACTTTTGCGATAGCCGCTCTTCTAATAGGTGGAGCTTCTGTTACAAAAGCAACTATAAGTCAAGCTATAATAGGAACTGCTCTTTTCCATACCCTGTTTATAGTTTCTCCTCAGGCCGGTAAAAACTTGTTCGGAAATGCTCAAATCGGAGAGTATTTCAGGGTTTTCGTAGCCTATGGAGTTATAGGAGTATCTCTAGGACTTCATGCTTGGAAAACAGCTTTTGACAAGAAAAACAAGAAATAAATACTATTCAGTTTGCATTTAAATTGTTACAACTGTTTTTTTTAATAAATGATAATTTGCTTGTAAATTATCATTAGATTATTTTATAAATTCAAATTTGTCGATTACAAAAATTTGTACAAAAACATATACCATACAACGAAAAAACAGTGCTTGCTTTGTAAAAATATGGATTTACTCGAAACAAATTTCTATCGGCTGAAAAATAGGTGTCCTACCTCTTTCAGCCTGAAAAATCGTCCTGATTTTTCCACGAAATTTTTCTTTCTCATAAATCTAATATTTTTTAACAAAGCTACGCAAAATTTTTCTTATGTACTTGTATATGCTTGTGCATAAATTTTTCATATCACTAATAAATTATCC
>JBHASY010000021.1:0-15900 GCA_041831635.1 Acetoanaerobium sp.
AAATTTTATCTTTATCGTTGCATAATGTTGTATCAATATGGAAATTTCTTTAAAAATCTGAATTATTATGTCATAATCTAATTAAGAGATTTATTCATGAAATTCAGTCGGAGGGTAAGTATTTGAGAATTATAGATATGAAAGAGATAACAAAGGGGCAGGACGTGCCGAAGATAGCATACAGACCTGTTAAATCTCTAGAAGATAGAATATATTTTGAAAAGGTTCAAGGTACACTGGAAGAGCAGTGGACTGAAGGCATATACAGATATGATATAGATGGACAAAAACTCAGCAGGGTAGATACGGGAGAGCATTACAGTAATCCGTCTATGTATGATATAGAAATTCCCGGCTCTTATGAAGATGTGCTTGCTATGAAAGATATGAACAGTATTTATTACTGTGTTTCGTCTAAAACGGATGATGAGCAGAAACTTAATTTTTTCAAACTTAATCTTAACACGGATACTCAAGATGATATACTCAATTTCAGTTTTTTAAGAACAAGGTATGTATACAGGGGTTTGGAGATATTAACAGACGGTTACTTTATATTTACGCTTTCCGATTTAAGTACGTACCCTGAGAGCAACCAGTACGACAGAGTGTATTTAGTCGATGTACATGAAAGAAGAATTTACGAGATTTATGATTTGCTGTTTAAACTCACTTCAGGAAAGAGAGAAGTAATAGGAAGTGAAATAAAATATATATTGATTGAAGAGGTGTATTTGTTAGAGGAGGAAGAACTGGAACTTCTTTTGTCGGACGATGTGGAGCTTGCTATGGATATACCCGAGGATTTGACGGAAGATTTTGTATTTAAAAACAGCATTAAGGTATTACCGTTTAAAAACTTTTTAAACTTGGTAAAATCAGGTAGCAGATATTATGAATACAAAGTAATGGACAGCATATTTATGGACGGAGTAATCAGGATAGTAGGTGAAACTCAAAGCAAGATTTACTATAAGAAAAATAAACACGAGCATATCTTAAAGTCCAGTCGTGATTTTAATGAGAGGCGATTAAAGGGCAAGGAAGAAATTTTTTCCATAGACAAGGAAACACTTGGCATTTCAAAGATAATGGAGCTGGGGGATAAGAGCCTGCTTGCTTTTGAAGATGAGATGGTATATGAGATAGAGGAAACTAATGACAGGGTTAAGATAATATCTAAGATAGAAGATAATTTTTCTTTTGAATATGAAAAAAATACCTCCGATATAGATGCGAAGGAATATTTTTATGATTTGTTCGACCACAGATACCTTGTAATAGGTGTGCTTAAAAATAAGGAGAAGTTTTCCGGAAGTTTTTTAAAGATAATAGATATGTATGAAATAGAAGGCGACAAAAAATGCGATGATATTTTTATAATAGATGATACTGTGTTTATGGGATAAGACTTGGAGGATTAAATGCCTGGTAGAGTTGAAATTTCTGTGCGTTCTTTGGTGGAATTTGTGCTTAGAAGTGGAAATTTGGAAGCACAGAGCAGTTTTTCGCCTGCAAGAATGCAAGAGGGTATCAGAATACATCAGCAAATTCAGCAAATCAAGGGGAGGTATATAGAAAAAGAACTTTCTCTTAGGTTGGATATCAAGATAAACGATATAGATTTTCAGGTATCGGGAAGAGCAGACGGTTTGATGAAAGAAGAAGAGTTATATATCATTGATGAGATAAAAAGCACTTCAAAAAGTTTAATAAACTGTGAAGAAAGTGAAGTTCACTTGGCTCAGGCTAAGTTTTATGGCTATATTTACGCACTTGATAACCGATTGAGTAACATAGGAGTAAATGTAACCTATTACAGTATGTATGACGAGGACATAAGAAGCTTTGAACATAGGTATGAGAGAGAAGAACTCGAAACCTATGTAACTCATATTCTATACCGTTACAGTTTGTTTTGCAGGTTACTTGAAAATTTGAAAGATAAAAGAGATGAAAGCATACTTAATTTAGAATTTCCTTTTGATTCATACAGAAAGGGTCAAAAGAAGATGATAAATGACGTGTACAGAGCTATAAGTCAGAAGAAAAGGTTGTTTGTAAAAGCACCTACAGGTATAGGAAAAACCATATCGACACTTTATCCTGCTATTAAAAGTTTAATCTATGAGGAAAATGAGAAGATATTTTACCTTACTTCAAAGACTATAAACAGAGAGACAGCCTCCGATACTTTGACACTGTTAAAAAAATCAGGGCTCAGTATAAGAGCAATAGCCCTTACTGCAAAGGACAAAATTTGTCCGTATGGAAGTTGTGATTTAAATGTCTGCGAATATGCAAAAGGACATTTTGACAGGATAAATTCAGCTATTTACGATATTTTGGAAACAAAGGATATCATAACAAGAGATGTGATACTTTCCTACAGTGAGGCACATAAAGTATGTCCGTTTGAGTTTTCTCTTGATATTTCGCTTTTTTGCGATGTGATTATAGGGGACTATAACTATGCTTTTGATCCTGCTGCCTACCTAAAAAGGTTTTTCGCCGAAAAGATGGGGAGATACATATTTTTAATGGATGAGGCTCATAATTTCATAGACAGAGCTAGGGATATGTTTTCTGCATCTGTCGAGAAAACAGCATTTTTAGAACTTAGGAAGCTGATAAAATCATCAATTAAAAATCATACTATGATTTCAAAAGAGTTGTCTGATATTTTGAAATCAATAGGGAGAATAAACGCAGAATTTTTAAAACTTAAACCTGAGCAAGAAGAAAGAGAATTTTCTCAAAAAGCCTTACCGGAGAAATTAGTAAAAGCAATAAGGAGTTTTACAGAGTATGCGGACTATTATTTTAGCGAGTGTCTAAGTGCAAGTGAAGAAGATTTTTATCAGGGACTGCTTAATTTGTATTTTGACTCCCACTCTTTTATACGGATTTGCGAACTTTATGACGAAAACTACACCACGATAGGGTATCAGTGTAATAAAAATTTGAGAATAAAACTGTTTTGTGTAGATCCTTCAGCCCTAGTAAAAGACGCTCTTAATAGATGTACTTCACTTATAGCATTTTCAGCAACACTTATTCCGGCATCTTACTATATAGGTATGATGGGAGGTATGGAAGATGCAGTATATCTGATGCTTGACAGTCCTTTTGAACCTGAAAGACTAAGAGTTATGATAGATGTAGGTGTATCTACAAGATATTTACATAGAGAGAGTTCTATTGACAAAGTAGTGCAGAGAATTTATTCAGCAGTAAGCACGAAGAATGGAAATTACATAGCTTTTTTTCCATCTTATGAATATATGAACCGGACTTATGAAGAGTTTTCAAAGACCTATTTCGATGTAGAGTGTCTGGTTCAAGAAAGAAGTTTTACCGAAATTCAAAGAGAAGACTTTTTAAAGCGATTTGTAAATCAAAATACTCATATAATGTTGGGATTTGCAGTTATGGGAGGGGTTTTTTCTGAGGGGATAGACTTAAAAGGAGATAGGCTTTCAGGGGCGATAATTGTAACTGTAGGGCTTGCAAAAATTTCGTATGAACTTGATTTGATAATGGAGCATTTTAATAACAAAGGAAAAAACGGTTTTAATTATGCCTATAGATATCATGGAATGAATAAAGTGATGCAAAGTGCAGGCAGGGTAATAAGGACTTCATCCGACAAAGGTTTTATACTGCTTCTTGACGATAGGTTTTTAGAGAATAACTATCAAAGGCTTATGCCCGGAGAATGGGCAAATTTTGAAAAAGTAAACAGCCCTTTGCAGATAAAAAATACTTTGGAGAAGTTTTGGCTAAAAAAAGATTAGACGAAGGGAGGTAATTTGATTAAGCTTAATGTGCTATCTACAGGAAAATCATTTTATTGTAAAAGGGGGATAAAAAATGAAATACTGTGATTTGTTTTTAAGAAAACTTTTTGTTGTTTTAATTATTCTGAGCCTTGTTTGCCTTACGGCTTGCTCCGGGAAAACCGGCGAAGAGGATACATCGATTGAAAAACCTCAGAGCTCTTCAACAGAACAGACAGAAGAAAGCGAAGAAGAAGTTCGTATATTGGATTTAGACAAAACTGTTTATGCAGACGGCGAATGGGCTGAAGACGCAGTGGTTCTTCTTGTTAGAACCGGCTCAGAGCAGGTAAGGCTGGAAAAAGAATTTGCAAAGGATTATCCTGAGCTGGCTATGGCACTGGAAGAATTAGCCAGTATGCAAAAAAGCAATATGGAAGTGAATTTTGATAACCTTGCCGGCTTTGCTAAAGAGAAATTTTCAGAAAACCCCGACAATTTTACAACCTATGTTTCTACATCAAATGTCTATGTAAGACGTTCGGACAGTGTTGCTGTGAGTATTTTAGAAGACTCATTTTATGAATATGGAGACCTCAGAGGTCGCTTAATGGAAGGAAGTAACTACGATACTAAGACAGGACAAAAGTTGGAATTGTCAGATGTGATAAAAGATATGAGTAAAATTCCTGAACTTGTTATGGAAGGTATAAACAGTGAAATGTGGATGACTAATGAATTTAATGAAGATGTCATTAAAGCCTATTTTGAAAATACTCCTGAAGATATGCTTTCTTGGACACTTGATTATAATGGTGTGACCTTTTATTTCGAGCAGGATATTTTATGGGAATATTCTCCTATGGGTTGTGCTACGGTGCAGTTTGAAGGAAATGAAGAATTGTTTCATGAAAAGTATATGAAGGTTGCGAAATCTTATATGGTAGAGATGCCTGTAGATGCTGCATTTTTCAGTGATTTGAACAATGATAATCGCCTAGATGAACTTAATTTTACCCAAACATTAGGAGAGGAATTTGAATTTGAATATGGAGGAAGTAGTCCTCATTACGCAAGTTTTTCAATATTTACGGATATAGATACTTTTTATTATTATGAAGATATGTTTGCGTACAATTTTCACCCTTACTTTGTGAAAACATCTGATGGGAAACATTATCTTTATCTGTTTGCAGAACAGTATGATATTCAAAACAGATTGATGGATCTGCACGTTTACGAACTAAAAACAGGGGAAATAACAAAGATAGGAAGTATGAACACAGGACCTTACTATAAACCTGACAATTCTACGTGGACTGACATATTTGCTCTGCCGATGAATCCGGAGAATTTTTATATGGACGATTTTAGCGAAGAGTCACTTAAATATGAGTTTAGTGAAGAAGGTAATTACAATACACCTGATCCTATAGCATATACAGTAGGTGTAGACGGTATGCCTGTTAAGAAATAAGGAGATATATTTATGGGAAATAAAAAATGTATATTTATTTTTCTGTCAGTAGTGTTATTTATGGTGCTTGCAGGGTGTACAGAAAAGAAAGAACAGAATTTACAAACTACTACCATAGGTAAAGAATATAAAGTTAATTCTATAGAAGAGTTTTTAGAGGCAATAGAGCCAAACGCAAAAATTACTTTTAAAACAGGGTACTATAATCTTACAGAATTTCTTGACAATTATTTGAATGAGAAAGAAGATTACAGTGTGTGGAATGAAAACCATGAATATGTTGAGATTAGAAGTGTTTTAGACGGTGTGGAGATAGTTATTAAAAATGTTGATGACCTTTATATAGAGGGCGGTTCTGAAAATCCGAAAGATACAGAAATCGTAACAGAGCCACGCTATGCTACAGTTCTTAATTTTGAAAATTGTAACGATATTGAGCTGCAAGCTCTTACTATAGGACATACAGATACAGGTAGTTGTTCCGGAAATGTACTTGGTTTTAGCGGCACTACAGGCATAAATTTACGCAAACTTGATCTTTATGGATGCGGGGTATATGCAATAGAATGTAACAACTCCACCGGAAACCTTTATGTTTATGATTCTATTATCAGAGACTGTGAACTTGGACCTTTTGATATTTATGATGCAGCAGGAGAGTTTAAATTTACAGACTGTACTTTATCAGAGTCAGATGGTGGAGGAAGTTTTGAATCAAATGAAGGGTCCAAGCTGTCATTTCTTAGATGTTCTTTTGGACAAGAAGAATCTAATGTTTGGAGTATTATCAGAAATGATGTTTCGTTTGAAGAATGTGAATTTATGGAGGTTACAGAGTAT
Source organism: Acetoanaerobium sp. (assembly GCA_041831635.1). Lineage (GTDB taxonomy): Bacteria > Bacillota > Clostridia > Peptostreptococcales > Filifactoraceae > Acetoanaerobium. The sequence goes on from JBHASY010000021.1 coordinate 6,097, forward strand.
TCCGAAACGGACTATAATGAAGAGAATATCCCGGTTTTTGATTATGAAAATATGGAAGAAATCAGTTTTGATGACCTTATGTTGGAGGGCACTAAATGGACAGGATATTCTGTTGTAAATCCTCAGTCGGGAGATACTCAGTATTTAGACAGGTATACAGGAAATGAGAACCAAACAGACAACTATGCTTATCTGCAATTCAATGAAGACAAAAAAGGCTTGTTTAAATATAACGGTGAAACTATGGATTTTGAATGGGAGTTTTTAGAACCTAAACTTGCCTGCCTGAAAAATGATGAAATGATGATATACATTTCTATGTATCAGGGCGAAGAGTCGAATTGGATATTTATGCAATTCAACAATGATGTGATTTGGTTTTATTGATATATATTTAAAAAATTCAAGTAAAGACGAGTATGTGCAAAGGGTGTTAAGATGGGGATAATAGCGTTTTTATACGGTTTGATGTTTGGGAGTTTTTATAATGTCGTGATATATAGAATACCTGCTGATAAGAGTATAGTAAAAGGCAGGTCTATGTGTGGTAGCTGTAATCATATCTTAGCTGCGAAAGATTTGATTCCTGTGTTTAGCTGGGTATTTTTAAAAGCCAGATGTCGTTACTGTGGCTCGAAAATATCTATGAGATATCCTATAATAGAATTACTTACAGGATTACTGTTTTATCTTGCTTATTTGAGTTCAGGTTCTGTATGGGAATTTTTATTTTATGCAAGTCTTTGGTCTATGCTTTTAATTACAGCTATGATAGATTATGATGAAATGATAATTTCTGATGCTGTACTTTTAGCGTTTACATTAGTAGGAGCAGTATCGATTATAGGAATGAAGGCGGAGATATTAACCAGAGTTTATGGTCTTATATTCGGTTTTGGATTTTACTTTGCAATTTATTACATAGCGAAGTTAATCTATAAAAAAGAGGCCTTTGGATTCGGAGATGTTATGCTTATGGGGGCACTGGGCATATTTATGGGATTTAGAGATACTGCTCTTACAAGTATTCTAAGTTTTTATATAGCACTTGTAGTTATAGTAATAATGAAAATATTTGGAAAGAAACTTGAGTTTAAACAAGAAATTCCTTTCGGTCCATATATATGTATATCAGCATTTGTGGTTTCGCTTTATGGGGATGAGATAGTAAGACTTTATATGAATTTGTTTATGTAAAAATTGATGAACTATAGTTATTGAAGTATTTTATGTAATCAAATTAAAAATGTTTTTTCTTGACACAGATGAGAGCATTATGATAATATGCTGGCGATATATACTTGTAGTATATTTTGGAGGAGTTTCTATGGAAAGTTCAGAAACGAAAAAGAAAATTTTAGAGGTAGGAAAAAGAGAGTTCCTTAAAAAAGGCTTTAAGGACGCTTCCTTGAACTATATCGTAGCGGAGGCGGGTTTTACCAAAGGTGCTTTTTATGGGTATTATACAGACAAGGCAGCTCTTTTTGAAGATTTGGTTTGTGAGGCAGCAGATGGACTTTTGAATAAGTTTAAGGCTGCTCAGGAGGCACATTTTGACTTAATCGCTGAGGATAAAACTTCAAAGAGTCGGGAATTGTCCACGCAGTATTTGAGGTACTTTGTAGAATATATTTACGAGCACTTTGATTCTTTCAAGCTGGTGCTGTGTTGTTCCGACGGGACAAAATACGAAAACTATGTACACGACATCGTTGAATTAGATGTCGCACGTTCCGAACAATATTTTGATATTCTTCGCGAGAAAGGAAAGCTAAATGGTGCTTCCAGCAAGGAGCTACATCACATGATTACAAGTGCATACTTTACGGCAGTGTTTGAAACTGTTGTGCATGATATGCCGCGTGAACAGGCCCTTGACTATATCGAAGAATTGGCTGCATTTTTCAATGCCGGTTGGGAGAAGATTTTGAGTATTCGTTAACTGAGCAGGGTGAAGAGTCCATGTATCCGGCATTTTTACGCTATAATACGCATTAAACGTAAATCCTTTATTTTTCATGTATTCATTTGCAATAGCGTATGTCTGACATATTGTTGTTCCATAGGTAGCAACAAAAAATGTATAGTGATTTTTGTCTGTTGTGTGCAAAATTAGTTTATCTAAAGATTCTCCGACTATATATGGGAAAATCCAATTACAACCAATCTACATTATTTTTTTATTTCCATACTTCTTTACCCTTACCGGAGCCGATTTCGAAATGATATTTCACGATTCCAAGATCAATTTTTGTGTAAAATCCAAGCCCTGATACTTTTACCATAACTTGATTATCGTTTCTTTCAAAACGGAACTTTTGCTGATTCATCGCAGTAGGTGCAAGAAGTGCAGCTTCCAAGCCAATCCTATACCAGTTAGGATCTCCGTCTTTATAATCACTTATTTCTGTGATGGATTTTACCTTGTGACCTGCTCCGCCGCTTTCTCCATATCCAAGAGCTACAACCAAATACCTCTTCTCTTTGGCCTTAACTGTTCCATGAGTCTTTCCCTTTTTATAGGTCAACGCAACCCAGCATGAATTGATTCCAAGCTCCTGTGCCTTAAGCACGACTCTTTCACCATAATATCCTGCTTCAACATCCTTTCCTTTCGGGCCTACGATCACCAGGTAGTTCCTACACCCTTTGAACTGACCATATGTTGGTTTCCCTGCCTGAAAGGCCTCCGGTTCGTTTGTTATCAGTTGGATGTTCATACCGCCTTCATGATTACAGGCATCAATTTCTTGCTGTAGCGTTTTTATTATTCCTTCATCAAGCGCCTTGTCCGTAAAGTGCCTTACAGAATGTCTTTGCTTTATTATTTCCATCATATTCATAATTATTTCCTCCTTAAATCTCAAAGATTTTTGTTTTTATTGCTGTATCGTGGTCCGGCAATGTTCATTCATCCGGAATTTGTGCAATTGCTTCAGTGACCTCATTGCCTCATTCAGATTCTATGCAACTTCCTTAATCATCGCCACTCCTATTCGGAAGTGACATCATAATCTCTTTTGCGTGTACAAGCATACCGATAAGTTTGTCAAAAGCTTCCATGTCTGCATCAAAATAATAATAATTCTTTGTTCCCTCACGTCTCATCTTCACAATACCCGCATCTTTAAGAATCTGCAGATGATGTGATACTGCAGGTCTTGAAAGTTTAGTGTTTTCTGCAATGTCATTTACTCGCATACCGTTGCAGTCTCCGCTTTGCATCATTACAAGGATCAGGTGTTGTCTCATCTCATCCCCCAAGGCGATTAGGATTTTCTGTGTATCTCTGATTTCATCTGAAAGTTTCTTTATTTCTTTTTCAGGTTTCACTTTTCACCTCTTTTGTTTAAGTGTTTGAACTATTATACCCCAATAATGCGTAAAAAGTTCAATGGTAAAGAAAATCGAGACGAATATCTGATTGTCCTTACCGCAACTTGTGCGCTTTCATTTTTTAATTACCTTTTTATTACTTTTTGAATCACTGAGAATTCAAAATTTATATTATTATTCTATTCCAAATTCATCAGCATATTTAACTATACCTTGAATAGATGGAGCATCTTTCCTTATTTTATATGCCATAAAATTTTCACTTGGTACATCAAAAGGCGGGAGAATTCCATTCCCATCCTGAAAATGATGTATTCGTTTAAATCTGTAATGAAAGTCGATGATGTCTTTTAAAGTCAGTGTTTCTTTTTTTATATTTTTATTTCTTTTAAGTTCTTCTAAAAATTCTAATTGCTGTATAAAGTCAGAAGACCCTACAGAATAAGGCAGGATATATCTCCTCGTAAGAGCATGGCGGGGTGCTTCGTTGTTTGGAAATACCGGGGCTAAAGCGGTACAATAAATTATCAATAAGTACATCATTTACGAAGCAAGAGTATTGTGAATGGCAATAGACTTGTTTTTGTAAAAATTGACTGTTACAATTTGCTGTTAAGGGGATCTCCCCTCTATCTTTCAAGATATGGAAAAGAAGGTAATTATGAAATACTATGCCCTGAAAAGGCAGAATTCAAGACAGAAGAAAATGAAACAGTTTTCAAACGGGTAGGCGATATCCTTATTTCCTCAAGATGGTATGAGAACCAGAAATATCATGAAGAGACAATTTCAGCTATATTGCTTTATTTATCTATTTTTATATTGAAAAATTTCATTTAATGGGAACTTGAGGAGACTTATTAAGTCTCCTTTTATGTTGATATTCATCTAAAATAAAAAATTTTTTCTTTTGTCGTTAAAAATCCGTCAAAATTAACAAAAACTTTATTTTTGAGTGTTTTTCTTTGCGAAGTTAACTTGAAGCTAATGAAGAAACGTTCACAGCAGGCATTATCGAAAGGATAACACTTCTTTGAAGAAGACTGGACAACATTGCATAAATCCAAGAGCTTTCTGGATGCAAAAGCGGTATATTCAGAGCCTTGGTCAGAATGAAAAATCAATCCATATTGCACATTTCGGTTACTGTAGGCTTTACGAAATGCAGTCATGGTTAAATTTATATCATGTTTTGACGATATGTGCCAACAGATAATATGGCAATCGCTTTTTTAAGATTAGATTCTCCTCTTCCAGTTGAGCGTTACGCTTTTGGAGTTCTTTAATCTGTTTAGAGGTTCATATGTCTGCATCAAGAGTTTCAACAGTAGAGTATTGTTTTATCCATTTGTTTATTGCACTTAAGGAAATACCGTACTCGCGGCTGAGTTGTGATTGAGATTTACCATTTTGATGAAGGGATAAGATGGACTTTTTAAAGTCCTCATCATAACGATTGTTAGGCATAAAATACTCCTTTCTTTTTGTCTACTTTATTGTATCAATATATTCTATATTATGTCTACTTTATTAGTATAGATCCAAGGAATGTGAAGATATGAGTTATAAAAAAGATAAAGAAATTTTTTAAATGCCCTTGACAAAATGTATCAGAAGATACTCTCCTTAAAGCAATGGAAATAGCGGGAAATGATGAACTTGATAAAAATATTGAAGTTGAAAGAAAAAAGAGGAAATCAAGACAACTATAGGAAATGCAAAGGTTTAAATGAAAATTAGAATTTATTAAATAATTACAAGAGACTATCGATATATAACATAAGTATTAGATAATGTATTGTTTATTTTTTAAGGAGGTTTTCTGTGTGTAATCTAAAAAGATTTAAAAGTATTTTATTCACTTTGATTCTGGCAATTACATTGGTATCAGCTTCTTCCTTAAATGTTGTTACGGCATCTGGTAGCAAAACATTTACTTTATCTGGCAAATAAAATATTAGATACTAATAACTTTTTGGAAGACTTACTGACATGGGTACAAAATCATATAGTAGACCGTCTGTCACAATATATTGGGACGATGAGTTTCGCAATTAACTACAAGGTAGGGATGTAAATGAAAATAAATGATTTAAACTACAATAATTCTACTAATACACGTTTCTTTCCTAAAAATTCAAATATTGTTTCAAAAGAAGATGCCAATTCTCAAACAACCTTTAAAACAGATAGTATGGAAATATCAGATGAAGGGAAAAGACTTTCAAATTATAATATATCTGCAACATCAGGTAAAGACAAGCTTGGAATTAGTAAGGGAAAAGACGAAAACTCTTTTGTTGTGCATTTTCAAGATTCAGCTATGGTATCAAGAGCTGTTGCTAGAGGATATATTACTGTAAATGGAAAAAGAATAGAGCTTTTAGAAGAAGATAAAAAATCACTTATTGAAGAAGATAAAAAAGCTGAAGCTCAAAGATTATATTATTTCAATATGAGCTCATTAGAACATAATATGAAAGTAGCACAGCAGCAAAGTGCAGCATGGGAATGGCATTTTAAACAAGAAGAAAAGATACTAAAATTACAATTAAAATTAGCAAAAGGTGAAAAGATTACTCCAGAAGAAGAAAAAATGCTTTTGGAAAAAGATCCTCAAGGATATCAGATAGCATTAATGCTCAGAAATATGAATAGGGATAAAAAGAAAACAAATGATTATGCATCTGCTGTACAAAATAAGAATGAAGAAAATTATATGAAAGACTTAGAAAAGCGTTCGCAGGGAATTTCCATAAAAGATACTGAATGGAAAGGAGCTGACACTACTTTAAATATATCTTTTTCAGGAGAAAAAGTAACAGTAGGAGAGATATCAGCTCGAGAATTCTTTATAAACAAAGTAGATTAAGGTAACTTAATTAAGACCGTAGTTAACATAAAGTTAATTGCGGTCTTTATATTTTGGCGGGCAATGAACCATAGTCAAGTAAGTGGACACAATTATTAGAAAAAACTTGGAAATGTCAACTTTTATTCACAGCAAGCATTATCGAGGGGGTAACCTTTCTTTGAGAATGATTGCACGACATCAAGAGAATCCAATAATTGTCTGAATGCAAAAGCAGTATATGGAGATCCTCGATCAGAATGGAACATAAGTCCTTTAATATAGGACTTAAAACATTGGAACTTTTAAGAGCTGCAAGAAATAAAACTCAAATCATAGTATTTAGTGATAATATAAAAAATAAAGATATGCTTATAAAAAATATTTTAGATGATTTTAGAAAAGACTACCCTAATGTGGACCTGAAGCTGAAAGTTTCAAGCAAAAAATACCACGATAGATATGTTGCAATAGACTATGGAACAGACACATCTTGCAAAAGAAATCGCAAAGAAAACCGGTGATGAGCCGGTTGATATATAAAAATACAACAAAGAGAATAGGTATGAATTCGGATTGAAGGACGGCGAAAATGTAGGTTGTTATTACGGCAGTGGGGCGGACGATTTTTTGGATCGACTGGACTGCTAATTCCAAATTTCTTCGGTACTCCATATGGTTCATATATCCTATTTTTATATTATTACTATATTTTATTCTGCTTTAAAATCTATAACGACCAGCTCCGGATTGTTAAAGATTCTAAAAGGAAACAAGCTGTTTCCCAGTCCTCTGCTTACTATCATAGTAGTTGAGTCTAAAGTGTAAGAACCTGCATCATAGGCAGGAAAAAAACCTTGATGCGGAGCAATTATTCCGCCAATCTTAGGGAGTCTTACCTGCCCGCCATGAGCATGACCTGTAAGTACCAAGTCATAACCTGCATCCACATAAGCGCTGAAATATTCCGGTCTATGTGACAGCAAGATGTTGTATATGTGAGAGTCAGCGATTTTTAAGCTTGCCTTAAATTTTTCTTCTCGGACTTCTTTTTTATAGTATATAGGGTCGTTTACTCCTGTTATCTGAATAGGAATATCGTTATAGTAATAGGTATCATGAGCATTTTCAAGTGTAACGATGTGAAGCTCGTTTAGTTTCGGTTTTATTTCATAACCGTCACTGCCGAAGTCATGATTTCCGTTTACTCTGTACACTTTGTAGGTCTTGGATAGCCTTGTCATAAGAGAAAGAGAATTTTGATGACCCTTTCTTCTGCCGTCTACTAAATCCCCTGTAAATACTATTAAATCAGGTTTGATCTCATTTATTTTTTTTATAATTTTTTCTTGATTTTTGCCAAAACTTTTATTGTGTAAATCACTAAGATGTAAAATCCTCAGCCCTGAAAGTTCGTTTGACTTAATTTCAAAATTAGTTACATCAAGGGTATTGTTGCCATAATAAAGAAAAAACGATAAGAATGAAATAAGTGAAACCAAACGATATAGTCTTTTTTTAGTTTTGGTTTTGTAATTCATTTAAAAGCCTCGACTTCCTCCACCGCCACCTGAGCGACCGCCTCCGCCAAAGCTTCTGCCACCACTAAAACTTCCTCTGGAGCTTCTATAGTACCCTCCTCCTCCGCCTCCTGTTCCAAACTTAGCCAGGATAAGAAAAAATATAATAAAACCAATATTGGTAAAAAGGTCCTCTTTGTTAAATTTAGAGGTTTTCGCTAAAGGGCTTTGAGTTGAACCTGAATATATTTTTTCGCTATCATATCCGTATTCTGCATTTATTTTATCTGTTACCTCATAAAAAATCTGCAAGATACCACTGTCATAGTCACCGTCAGATAAAAACGGTATAGCATTATCCAGTATTTTCCCTACAGCACCGTCTGTTATAGCGCCCTCCAGACCATAGCCCACTTCTATTCTTATTTTTCTTTCTTCCAGTGCAAGTAAGATAAGAACTCCGTTATTTAAATCTTTATTACCTATTTTCCATTTTTCAAACAATTCTACAGCGTAGGTTTCTATATCTAAACCGCCCATATTGCGAACTGTAGATACAACCACCTGAGGTTTTTCTTTAGTAGATTCATAGTTTAAGTTCACGGAGCGAATAGAAGTTTTCGTGTCTTGTTTTAGTAAGCCGGCATAGTCGCCATAATAGAACTCTCTGGTAGGTTCAGGTAATTGAGCATAGACAGTGCCTGTAAATACTAATGATATCACAGCGAGGAGGCTTAAAATCCTAATTACAAACTTTTTATGTAAATTGTTTTTAAATACTGATTCAAAATAAGTTATATTCAAAACTATCACTCCTATGGATTAGTTAAATCAACCTTTGGTGCTATTTCAGCTCCATCAGTTGCCTGAAAATATGCACGTGTTTCAAATCCCATCATATTTGCCATAATAACTGTAGGAAATTTTTTGATTTTCTTGTTATATTCAGATACGGTTTCGTTATATCGTCCTCTTTCTACACTGATACGATTTTCTGTGCCTGAAAGTTCATCCATAAGCCTTGTTACATTTTCATTAGAACGAAGCTGCGGATAATTTTCCATTACTACTAATAATCTTCCCAGCGCTCCTTCGAGCTGATTAGATGCTTCAACCTGTTCGTCTACAGTGGTTGCTCCGGCCATAGCTGACCTAGCCTGTGCTATTTGTCCGAATACTTCCTGCTCTTGAGCCATAGCTCCTTTTACAGACTCTACCAGATTTGGAATTAAATCATAGCGTCTTTGAAGCACAGTTTCAACATTAGCCCACTGCTTATCGACATTTTCTGAAAGTGTTATTAGGCTGTTATATGATCCTATAAGGGGTACTGCTACAAGTGCGAATATAACTGCAATAGTTATGATTAGTCCCCCTAATATACCTTTTTTCATTGAACATTCCTCCCTAAAGAATAGATTTTGATTCAGTTTATATTATACACATAACTATCACTTTAGTAAAACGGATAGTTATTTGATATAATAGATAAAACAAATGTTTTGCAGGAGGAAGCCTATGATTAAAATAATAACTTCAAGGGCAGGATATGGAAAAACCGAAAGTTTGTATAAAGAAATTCTTGAAAAGGATAAAAACTCTGAGAAGACCTATCTTATGGTGCCTGAACAGTTCACTCTTCAAAGCGAGCTTTCACTTATGGATATGTCGAATTCGAAAGGACTTATCTATGCACAGGTAATGAGTTTTGAAAGATTGTCGAGATTAGTTTTGTCAAGAGTGGGAGGATTGAAGAGACCTTACATAGATGAGGTAGGAAAGCATATGGCTCTTAGGCTTATCTTCGATGAGTATGAGGAAAGTCTTCCTATGTACAAGTCAGCCTATAAAAAAGAGGGTTTTCTAAACGAACTTTCACATACATTGTCAGAACTTAAAAAGATGGCAGTGTCCGCGCCTATACTTATAGAGAAATCAAATCAAATAGAAAATGATGCTCTCCTAAAGCAAAAATTATTTGAGATAGGATTTATTTATGATAAATTTTTGGGATATATGCAGGATAGATATATAGATAATGAAGATAGAATAAGTTTGTTATCAGAAAAAATCAATCAATACACCGAACTTTCAAAT
>JBHASY010000022.1:0-4074 GCA_041831635.1 Acetoanaerobium sp.
AAAGATATAGATTTTCAAATCCTTGTGTCGCCAGATAATTCGCCACAGTCACCGCATCTTTTCCATTTACGTCATATATAACTATATTTTTGTCGTTTGTAATATTTTTTGTCGCCAGTTCTTCTTTTAATAAAGCGTCTTTGTTCTCCACTTCAACGTTTATCCAATTTGCAGAAAAGTCAACTGCTTTGTCAATATGTCCTCCACGTTTTACTCCATCTAAAGCCCAGCCGTTAAATGCATTTGTATCCCTTGCATCAATTACTATCCATTCATCGCTGTTTAGATTTTGAGTAAGTTCATCGGTAGTTAACTTTTTAAAACCTGCTTCTTGTTCTTGTGTTTGTCCGGTTTCCTGCTCTGTTACCGGCTTGGATGTAGTACATCCGGATAAAACCAGCATAGAAGCTAATAAAACTAACGAAATCGTCGATAATAGCTTTTTCATCTTCATTCTCCTTTTCATTATTAAAATATGCCAGTTTAGTATACATTATCAATAGACATAAGTCTACATTAAGCCTGCAAATCATATATAAATGTTTTCTATATATTTAATTAGATTTGCTAATATAAATAAAGCATAATGCTTTTTATTATGTAAGGTTTTTAAATACAAATTTTATTCTTGAGAAAATAATTGCACCCATATATATCTTCCCGGTTCAAACTCAACTATTCCTATTCCTGTATATTCATAATTCTCTTTGAGTATATTTGCCCTGTGACTGTTGGAGTTCATCCAATCCGTCACTGCTTTTTCCGGAGCGTTCTGTCCTCTAGCTATATTTTCTCCCTTAGAAACAGCACAAGTATAGCCCAGGTCTTCCATCAATTTGAAGGAATCTCCATAAATAGGAGATGTATGTGAAAAATAGCTGTTCTCAAACATATCCTTTGCCCTAAACTGAGCTATTTCGTCCAGTTTTGCATGACTTTTAAGTTCATTTAACCCTCTACTTATTCTTTCTTGATTTACGAGTGATAAAACTTTCTCCCTGTAAGAATTTAAATCGTTTCCAAAATGCGTGTTTACTCCGGCTTGCCCGATGTTTTCAGGTTTACTCTTTGGTTCTTCTTTGAACGACTCATTAGAATTTATAACAACCATTTTGCTGTATTCGTCCCATACAAGGGATATGTCCATAAGTGCACATAATTCTTTAAGCTTAAAATAAGTCCTGCCATCAATCAGATAGGCTTTTAATTCAACTCTATCACCATCTTTGTATAAAGGAAAATTACTCAGTTTTCCTTTTGAACTTGAAGATATGCTTTCAGCTAAAGGTCTGTTTCCCGAATACGAAGATGAAGACACTATATTTACAGCTTTCATCTCATTATTCCAAACAACATCAAATTGCTTTGGGCTTTCTTTTAAAAACCACGCCATATCTACCAGCTTTATGTAGTTACTTCCCTCTATGTTGTATGTTTTTAAATCTACGACCTTTCCATCAATGCTTAGCTTAGATAGGGTTGATACTGCTGTACCGGCATAAGCATTTTCTGTTAGAGGCATAAAAACACCCATCAAAATAACAGCAATTATTGCCAATTTAATCCTTTTCATACTCCCACCTCGAATTCAGTTACATAATAATTTCCCTAAATAAATCCAAATAAATAATAACTTACCGGTATATAATACCTGATTTATCAAATATATATCTACACTATCTCTAATCTAATATACCCAGATTTTATAAATGAAAACCCATATATTTACATTTTAAGCCTCTTTATGTAATTTTATTTTACTATGTACAAAAAATCTAAAAAAACCTAGATTATAATAATCCAGGTTTACATCTTTTATATTTAGTTTCAAAAAAACGAGTTGTTTTTTGAACTTCCTTCGCCATACTATTTTTCAGCCATTATCATAAACATCGGTGTAGATGCATAGTTTATCTGCTCTTTCTTATCCCACACGAGTTTTCCTATTTTTTGGTCTACCATAATTTTTGAAAATCCGTTATTTATGAGTACGGACACATCCCACTGAGGTCTTAGAGTGTTGCTAAGCGGCAAGTTTTTCGCTATTTCTTCCATTTTCGCAATATCGGTATTAACATAATGATCACTGATATTAGCTTTTTTTGAATTTACTCTATCTTGCTCATACTCTGCTCTTTTTTCTTCGTTGTAAAGATGAAGATACCAATTTGCATCGAAGTTTAATATTCTTCCTCCTTTGGATAAAACCCTTTGCCACTCCCTATATGCTACGTCGGGCTTTTCCAAGTTCCACGTAAGGTTTCTCGTCACTACCAAATCAAAACTCTCATCGTCAAAATCCAGACTATGTGCATCCATTTGCATAAAATTTATATCTACACCAAATTTTTTTGCATTATTTCTTGCTTTATCCAGCATAGCACAAGTGTAATCCACGCCAGTCACATCATAGCCGCAAAGTGCCATTGTTATTGCAAAAAATCCCGGACCTGTTCCGACATCGAGAACTTTTAGTTTTTTTTCGTAGCGCTCAGGCTTATGTTTGTTAATTATATCTCGCCAAATGCCCATTTTAAAACCTTCCAGTTCTGCCAGATTTACCTTAGAATACCCCTCAGAACGCTTATCCCAATATTTTTCAACTTCCTTTAACAATTCGCTCATTTTTAATCCTCCCTGTTTCAAATCCGCATCATACAAATGTCAATTTATATTCATAAAATTGAAACCTTAAGTTCAAATTTAATTCATTTTTTAATCAGCATTTCATAAATATATCTATTTTGAATAATGTATTATTTAAAACAACTACAACAAAAAAAGCCACAAAAACCGACACATCCTTAAGGAGTAGTCGAGCCTTCATGACTCTATTTTCAATAATATTATGTTTTATGTGATATCGCTAAAGACATTTGCAACGAATTTTTCAATGCTATGTTCTTAATAACATTTATATATTCATCAAACGTTTACCGTGGTTTTTATTATCTCATAAACAAAATCCTACGTCAACACAGGTTTTGACATCCAGTCACCTTTATAGTAATAAATCGTCATAAAAAATGCTGTAGATGCCCATGTTATCGGATAAGTCATAGCTATTCCTCTGATATCTTGAGAGTATGACATAATAACGTAAAGCAGGACTGTGCGAAGTATACATATGTTTGCCAGAGTGATAATCATAGGCGGTGTTGTCTTGCCTGAGCCTCTTATGCTTCCGCCTAAAACTTCAAATATCACGTAAACCCAGTAAAACGGCACTGTTACGCTTATGATTTGCACTCCTAAATCCAAGACGGCTTTATCAGAGTTTATAAGGGCAAATGCCTGCCTTCCAAAACTCAATAAAACCACGCTCAACATAATCGTGCAAGCAAGTCCCATAATAAGGCATACTTTTACTCCCTGTTTTACCCGCAAATACTCTCCCGCTCCGAGATTTTGGCTGGTAAATGTAGTTATAGCCTGTCCGAAAGCAAGTATAGGCAGATATATCACAAGTTCCACCTTAAAATAAGCTGTAAACGCTGCTATAGAGTCCACTCCCAGACTGTTCACATAATACTGTATGAACACATTTGATAAAGTTATTACAAGTGCTTGAAATCCTACAGGCACTCCGATTTTCAGTATTTTGTTCAGATGTTCTTTATGTATTTTAATCTTTCTAAGTTCAAGTCTGCTTTCTTCATCTAATTTCATAAGATATAAAACGACCATCACTGCTGCCACAGTTTGTGAAAATAAGGTAGCCAGAGCTACTCCTACCACACCGTTTTCAAATAAAAATATAAAAACGGCGTCCATAATCACATTTATTATTCCGCCTATAAGCTGTATGTACATAGGAGTTTTAGAGTTTCCAAGTGCTCTTATCACTCCTGAGCCCATATTATATACTACTAAGGATATAATACTGATAAAATACACTCTTATGTAAGATACTGCCTCAGGCATTATTTCTTCAGGTGTATTTATCGCCCTTAAAAAGCTCGGTGAAAAAGCAAGACCTATGATCATTATTATTAAACCACACGCCAAACTTATTCCTATAGAACTGTGAATTACCTTCTTTAGTTCGCTTTTATCTCCTTTTCCGAAAACCAT
>JBHASY010000023.1:0-2570 GCA_041831635.1 Acetoanaerobium sp.
GTCGATATATACAGTGAGTTTAGGAGATGATTTCCTGCCTATAGACAGCGATTATGTAGATCCGTCATATACTATGAATATCAGGCTGGATTTAATAAAAGCTTCAGAATATAGCAATATGGGCTTATATGATATATCTATTGATATCAGAAGAGAAAAATCTTATTTATTAAAATCTAATCAAAACAAGGAAATTTACGTATTAAATGCCTCTAAAGGGTTACCGCTCGATATAGGAGGCGATATAAATGACTAAATGCAGAAATAGAAAGGGCAGTTCTTCTATACTTGTCATACTACTTATAGTTACCATGGTAGTTTTTGGAGTATTAGCTATGATGTCATCATATTCAGGACTTAAGATGGCAAGAAAAACCGCTCAGTGGACTAATGATTATTATGAACTCGAGTCGAAGGCTGAAGTTATGCTTTACGATATAAAAAATATAGTAAATGAAAGCATTAAAACTTCAGGTGAAGAAAATCAAGGGTATTGGTCTAATTTAAATAGAAATATTGAACAACTGGACAGTCCGGAGATATCTTTGACTTATAATTCAAACGAAATTACGGTAAAAGGAGATTTTATAAATTCGTCAGGGGATAAATTTCTAGCTTTGATTAAACTTAAAAACATCAGTACATTTAGAGAAGAAGACCTAATAAAGATAAGTAGCTGGAAGTTCATACCAAGAGATGTAGAGTACGATGATGCAATACAATTTGAAAATCTGGAGGTAGAAATAGAAAATGATTGAACTACAAACTCTACTAAAAGATGCCGTTGAGAAAATGGCGTCTGATATATTTATAAGTGTCGGAGTACAGCCTACTCTAAAGATAAATGGAGAACTGGTAAAAGCTTGTGATGAGAGGTTGAGTCCCGATACTTCAAGGGCGCTGATAAGAGACTTATTCCGTACCGAAGAAGATTTTAATGAGTTTGAAAAATCAGGCGAAAAGGATTTTTCTACGTCTTTGGCGGGAATAGGAAGGTTTAGAGTGGCAGCCTATATTCAAAGGGGTTCTATGGCAGCAGCTATAAGGGTGCTGAGATTTGACTCTATAGATTTTGAAAATCTTCATATACCAACTGAAATTTTGGATTTTCACAATAAAACTAAAGGGCTGATTTTGGTTACAGGAACTACAGGTTCAGGGAAATCTACTACACTGTCTGCAATAATAAGTTTGATTAACCAAAAAAGGTCGTGTCATATTCTCACCTTAGAAGATCCTATTGAATATCTTCATAGACATGATAAAAGTATAGTAGACCAAAGGGAGATAGGAATAGATACCAAAAGCTATTCTATGGCATTAAAATCTGCATTAAGACAAGCGCCTGACGTAATTTTAATCGGAGAGATGAGAGATTACGAAACTATTTCTATAGCACTTACAGCAGCAGAAACAGGTCATTTGGTATTTTCGACTTTGCATACGACCAGTGCTGCAAAAACTGTAGACAGGATAATAGATGTTTTTCAGCCTGCTCAGCAACAGCAGATAAGGGTTCAACTTTCTACAGTTCTTGCAGCAGTTGTAACCCAGCAACTACTTCCATCTACTGACGGCAGCAGGATACCTGCATTTGAAATTATGATTGCAAACCCTAACATTAGAAATCTGATAAGAGAAGCAAAAATACCTCAAATAGATGCTGCAATACAGACAGGAAGAGCTTTTGGCATGATAAGTATGGATATGAGTATGGCAAATCTGTATAATGAAGGTAAGATAACTAAGGAAACGGCTTTATCATATGCTGTAAATCCTGAGGGGATAACAAAATATTTCAAGTAATTGATAAGTAGAAGGTGATTATATGACTAAAAAATTATTTATAGTTATTTTAGTTATGTTTATAGCGGGAACTCTTAATGAAGCTTATGCTGATGTAAAAATTGATGATTCCGATTCCTCAAGTGGAGTAGTAGGTGTAAGTTATAGCAGCAAATCAGGGAAAAAAATAAAAGTTATGATTGAAAAAGGTTCGACTAAATACACTTATAATTTAAAGCCTGATGGAGTTAAGGAAAACTTTCCTCTTCAGATGGGAGATGGCAGCTATAAGGTAAGTGTTTTGGAAAATACATCAGGAACTAAATACAGTTATTTAGATACAAAGACAATAGATGTAAAACTAAAAAATCAGAACATAGTGTATTTGAATTCTATCCAAAACATAAAATGGGATAATAGTCTTAGTGCAATAAAAAAAGGCAAGGAGTTAAGCGGAGACAAAAAAGACCATGATCAAAAGCTTTCTACACTATATTCTTATATTGTAAAAAACATATCCTATGATTATGACAAAATACAAAAACTAACTACAGACTATAATCCTAATTTAGAACAGACCTATAAAGATAAAAAAGGAATATGTTACGACTACTCTTCACTTTTAGCAGGAATGCAAAGAAGCCAGGGTGTTCCTACAAAACTGGTAAAGGGCTATGCTAAAGGAGTAGACGGATATCACGCTTGGAATGAAGTTTTAATAGGTGGGAAGTGGGTAATAGTAGACTCTACTTACGACTCAGGACTTAGTGATGGAAAAGGCAGTA
>JBHASY010000024.1:0-3254 GCA_041831635.1 Acetoanaerobium sp.
GAAAAAGACGGTGTAAAGTATATAAATGATTCATATAATGCAAATCCCGAGTCTATGGAGGCGGTGATATTATCATTTGAGAGTTATGCTAAAGGCAGAAGAGTTGCGATACTTGCGGATATGCTTGAACTGGGAGAGTTTTCAAAAGCTGCTCACGAAAAAATAGGCAAGCTTGCAAGTGAGAAGTTTGATATTATGTTTTTTATCGGCGAGCAGATGAAGTATGCTTTTGATAAATGCGAGGCAAATGAAAAAGAAAAATATCATTTTATAGACAATAAAACTGCAGCCGCTCAAATAAGAAATGTAATAAAGCAGGGAGATACTATACTTTTAAAAGGTTCAATGATTATGAAACTTGACGAGATATTTTCTTCCTTAACTGATGATGGTATGGGGGTTTAGAGTTTGAATTATTTGTTTGATTTAAAGATTATTTTAGCTTTTATTATTTCATTTGGAATAGCGTATGTTATAGGTCCTATGCTACTTCCTATGTTGATAAAATTGAAATTCGGTCAGACTATACGTGAGGATGGGCCGGCATCTCATTTATCTAAAAATGGAACTCCTACTATGGGGGGAATTATTTTTATAATTTCTGTAATTATTACAGTGCTGATATCAGGTAGGTACAGTAGTGAAATTTGGTTTGCGCTTAGCTTTATGTTGTTATTCGGTTTAGTAGGTTTTTTGGACGATTACATTAAGGTAGTGCTTAAACGTTCACTTGGTCTTAGAGCATATCAAAAAATATTACTCCAATTTTTATTTGCACTTATTTTAGCTATTTATCAAAAAAATACAAGTCCTTTAGGAACTGAGCTTATAGTTCCGTTTTTTAAAAATATGACTGTAGATTTAGGATTTTTTTATGTTCCGTTTTTGGTATTTGTAATTGTAGCAATAACAAACAGTGTGAATTTAACTGACGGTTTAGACGGACTTGCAAGTAGTGTAACTTTTGTGGTTACAATATTTTTTGCTTTTTTAGCAATAAAAACAGGATATGGACACCTTGCAGTTTTTATGGCTACGGTATCAGGCGGTTGTGTAGGTTTTTTAAGAGTGAACAGGTTTCCTGCAAAAGTATTTATGGGAGATACGGGTTCTATGGCACTAGGCGGAGCAGTAGCAGCAGCAGCTGTTATATTAAATTTATCGCTTTTAGTTCCTATAGTCGGCTTTATATATTTTGCAGAGAGCCTATCTGTGATAATTCAGGTATTTTCTTTTAAAGTTTTTAAGAAAAGAGTTTTTAAGATGAGCCCTATTCACCATCATTTTGAACTTTCCGGCTGGAAAGAAACTAAGGTGGTGAAGGTTTTTTATTTAGCTACTATAGTTTTGTGTCTTATAGGGATGTTTGCAGTATAAAGGAGAACTTTTATGAAAAAAAATATAGTGATTGTAGGACTGGGAAAAACAGGTTTTTGTGTTTTAGATTATTTCATAAATCGAGATGTAAATATTCAGGTTTTTGACTCAAAAAAAGATTATGATGCTGAAAATATAGAAAAATTTTCATCAAATAAAAATGTGAGTTTTAACTTAGGAAAAAATCCTACAGGAGATGAGGAGGCTGATATGGTAGTGATGTCTCCCGGTATTTCACTTGACTTGGAATTTGTAAAAAAATTTTTAGCTAGAGGAATAGAAGTGACAGGGGAAATAGAACTTTCCTATAGATATGGAAAAGGCAAGTTTATCGGAATAACGGGAACAAATGGAAAGACTACTACGACTACTCTGGTAGGGGAGATATTTAAGGCTTATAAGTCAGACACAAAGGTGGTAGGAAATATAGGATACCCTGCACTGGAGCAGGCGATTGTATCAGAACAAGACACCTTTTTAGTTACCGAACTTTCCAGCTTTCAGCTTGAGTCTATCAAAGAATTTAGACCGTGCATTTCAGCTATTTTAAATATAACTGAAGATCATTTAATCAGGCATAAGACTATGAAAGCATATATTGAGGCAAAATTCAGGATATTTGAAAATCAATCATCTGACGAATTTTTAGTTTTAAATTATGATGATATGTATCTTAGGTTAAATCAATCTGAAATCAAACCTAAGATAGTTTATTTTAGCCGAAAAGAAATCTTAAAAGAAGGTATTTTTGTCGAAAATGGAAAAATAGTAGCTTGTATTGATAATATCAAAGAGGATATCATAGATGTGAAAGACATTTTACTACTTGGGAATCATAATTTAGAAAATGTTTTAGCCGCTGTTTCTATAGCTGTTCTGGGCGGAGTGGATAAGGCTGTAATCAGGCAGGAAGTTATGAATTTTAAAGGAGTAGAGCATAGATTAGAACTAGTTAGAACTTACAATGGAGTAAGTTATATAAATGATTCAAAGGCTACAAATCCGGACTCGTCAATCAAAGCTTTAGAGGCGATGACTACATCTGTTATTCTGATAGCAGGAGGAATGGATAAACAAAGTGATTATTCTGAGTTTATAGATGTCTGCGTTCCAAAATTAAAACACCTGGTACTACTTGGAGAAACCAAAGACGATATAGAAAAAGTAGCTATCTCAAAGGGAGTAGTGAATATTACTAAGGTGGAAAATATGAAACAAGCAGTAGATACAGCTTTTTCAAAGGCAAAAAAAGGAGATACTGTACTTCTTTCTCCTGCTTGTGCTAGTTGGGATATGTATGAAAGCTTTGAAGTCAGAGGAAGGGATTTTAAAAATTGTGTAGAAAGTCTATAATAAAGTGAAACAAAGATCATAATTTAGAAATAGGATTTATTGCGTGATTTTTAGATATAACAAATGCAGGGTAATATAGAGTTTAAAAGTTAATAGGAGTTTTTTGAAATTACAGGTGGTATAATATGAAAGAAAACACAAGGAGGTATCCAAAAAAATTTGACACTTGGATATTTTCTCTTACATGTATTTTAGTTTTGTTTGGCACGATGATGGTTTTTAGTGCAAGCTATGTTCAGTCCGGAATTAAACAAGGCGATCCTTTGTATTTCCTTAAAAGAAACATCGTGTTTTCAGTAATAGGCTTTATGGCAATGTTGTTTTTTTCAAGGTTAAATTATAGAATATATAAAAAATTTGCTCTACCTCTTATGGGAATAAATATTTTGTTGCTATTGATGACTAGATTTACACCTCTAGGAATAGATATAAATAATGCTAAAAGGTGGCTTGATATCGGATTTTCAACACTTATGACTTCAGAAATAACAAAAATAGCCTGTATCATAATGACAGCTACAATC
>JBHASY010000025.1:0-7946 GCA_041831635.1 Acetoanaerobium sp.
ATTTTGCCTGTAAAGTATCATCACTGTTGCTTTGCAGGAAAATTCGATTTTAAATATAACTTTATTACAAAAGGAGAGTAAGTACAAAAATCAAATCTACAGTGTTATATAACTGCTGTATAAAGCTCGCTCCAAGAAGCGGCAAAGCAAAAAACAACAGTTTTTTCCAAATAATACCCTCAGTCAAACCATTGTTATTCATACTGTATTCTCCAGTCTTTATATACAAAATTCTTAATATAAAAATACGTATAGTACATAAGAAAAATACTGCATACCCTTTGATTAAAATATGAGATGAATAAGAACCTGAAATTACTCTAACTGTTTTTTATAAATCAACCGTAAGCACTGATTTTAAAAGTTTTTTCGTATACTCCTCTTTCGGATTGTCTATTACCTGCCTTGTATCTCCCATTTCCACAACATCTCCTTGATAAAGTACACAAGTCCTGTCACATAAACTGCTTACCAGTGCTAAATCGTGAGATATCAAAATTATAGACATTTTAAATTTTTCATTGAGTTCAGCCAAAAGTTCTACTATCTGAGCCTGAACAGATACATCCAAGGCACTGGTCGCTTCGTCGCAGATAAGCACTTTCGGGTTTACAGAAATAGCCCTTGCTATAGCAGCTCTTTGGCACTCTCCACCACTTAGCTCATGCGGATACCTGTTCGCACATTCTTCCTTTAAATGCACTATTTTTAAAAGTTCCTGAATACTCAAGGTACTGTCTGCACATTTCAAATTATAACTGCCTTCCAAAATCGAATCCTTTATCCTCATCCTCGGATTAAATGAGGCTTTGGGGTCTTGAAATACCATCTGTATATCT
Source organism: Acetoanaerobium sp. (assembly GCA_041831635.1). Taxonomy (GTDB): domain Bacteria; phylum Bacillota; class Clostridia; order Peptostreptococcales; family Filifactoraceae; genus Acetoanaerobium. The sequence goes on from JBHASY010000025.1 coordinate 840, forward strand.
TGATATATTTTTCTTAAATTCTTCTTCCCCTCTATCTTGCTTATTTCCTGCCCGTTCAAAAATATTTCTCCGTCATCTACGTCTTCGAGTCTTGTTATCAGCTTTGCTATGGTGCTTTTTCCACTTCCACTTTCTCCTACTAACCCAAATATCTCTCCTTTTAAAACATTAAAACTGACTTTATTTAATGCTGTAGTGGTGTAAGTTCCTTTTTTATATGATTTTGATAAGTTTTTTACATCTAATACTACATTACCTTCTTTGCTCATATTCTTTTATCTCCACCTGCACTGACGCAACTCGCCCAATGATTATCGTCCACCATAAAAAGATTTTTTGCTTCTTCTTTGCATTTATCACAGCAATATTCACATCTTCCTGAAAATCCGCACCCACATTCATGAGCTTTAAATTTCTCGGGGATATTTGAAATCCCTACAGGTCTTTTCCCGTCAAGACGAGGAATAGCTCTCAGCAAGGCTTTTGTATATGGGTGACGGTAATTTTTTATGACATTGTGTTTTTTCCCATATTCTACTATTTCCCCTTCGTACATCACTGCCACCTTATCTGCCATTTTGGATATCACTCCCATATTATGGCTGATGATGATTATGGCAGTTTGAAACTTATCTCTGAGCATCATCATTTCATCTATCACCTGTGCCTGTATAGTCACATCCAGAGCACTGGTAGGCTCGTCAGCAAGCAAAAGGTCAGGCTTTAGCAGCATCGCTATAGCTATAGCGACACGCTGGTTCATACCTCCGCTCAGTTCAAACGGATAGCTTTCCAATATCCTCTTAGGGTCTTTGAAATTCAATTTTTCAAGAATATCTAAACTACGCTGATAAGCAGTCTTACTATCTACCTTTTCATGACTCTTTACTGTTTCGATAAATTGTTTTTTTATCTTTTTTAGAGGGTTAAGCGAAGAACCCGGATTTTGAAAGATAACTCCAATCTTTGAACCTCTGAATTTTCTTTTTTCTCGCTTGCTTAAATCACTGAGATTTTTTCCATCAAAATAAATATCTCCCTGATTTATTTTTACACCTGTTTCAGAAAGCTGCATTATAGATTTTAGGAGAGTGGATTTTCCGCTTCCACTTTCTCCTACTATTCCTAAAATTTCGCCTTTCTTTATAGAAAAATTTGCATTTTTAACTATTTCAGATGATCCATATCCAAGATTGAGATTCCTTGCTTCCAAAAGATTTACCACTGTTCTTCGCTCCTCTTTACAGTTCTAGTTAATATCCATTTTTGCATTCATTTGATAATAATCGGTAGGGTGAGGTGCAATGCCTGTAATATTTGAATCCATATACATAGCCATATTTACAAATCCTATGTTGTCAAACGCATACTCATCTAAAGCTTTTTGCTGGATAGCAATTGCAAGTTCAGCTCTTTTGTCACTGTCAAATTCATGTTTTAATTCTTCTAATAACTCATCTACCTCAGCGTTTTTAAAATGTCCGAAGTTTGTAATTCCGTCTGAAGCAAAAGTAGTATTTAAAAATGCCTGAGGATCTCCGACAGCTGTAGTTACCACACTGTAGATACCGATATCAAACTCTCCCGTTTTGAAAAATTCACTCTTTTCGTGAACAGTAACCTCTGCTTTTATTCCGATTTCTTTTAGTTTGGATTGAAGTTCGGTTACTATAGCTTCATTTTTTAATCTCTTGTAAGTAACCAGTCTAAGGCTTAAAGGTTTTCCGTCTTTTTCCAATACTCCATCTCCGTCGCTGTCTTTGTATCCCGCTTCATCCAGAACTTTCTTTGCTTCTTCTATATTATAAGTTGCTCCCTTCAGGTGCTTTCCTCCATAAGGTAAATCCATAGGGAAGGCTCCCACTGCTGGTGTTACACTTCCTTCAAACAAAAACTCTTTCATCTGTTCCTTATCAATAGACATTGAAACAGCCTTTCTTACAGCCATATCACTCATTGTATCCAAATTATAGTACATAAAATACGCTCTTGCTGTTGCTATTTCTTCGATTTTATAGGCTTTATCAGCTTCAAATGTCGCTTTGCTGTCTGATGTAAGATTCATAGCAACGTCTACTTCTCCTGATTGTAATGCCATAGCCAAAGTGTCAGTATCTGTCACAAATTTTACCTGTACGGTCGGTATATTTGGTTTTCCTTCCCAATAGTTTTCATTTGCAACTAAGTCTATAGATACTTTTTCAGTCATATCCTTAACTACGTAAGCTCCTGTTCCTATAGGTGCTTTATCAAAATCTTCAGTCGCTTCTAAATCCACTATAGATGAATATGGATCACATAAATCGTTAATTATGGTAGGGTAAGGCTCAGCTGTCTTGATAGTGATAGTATTTCCGTCAATTTCATATGCGGAAGTTCCAAATCCGGCAGCACGACTATTTACTTCCCCTACTTTTTTCAGGTTTTCTACTACCATTTCAGGTGTAAGCGGATTTCCGCTTGAAAACTTAATATTTTCTTTGATAGTGATTTTCCAAGTAGTTTCATCTACATTTTCATAAGACTCTGCAAGCCACGGCATAGGAACTAAATTATCGTCAAGTTTAAAAAGAGTCTCCGTTATAGCATAACGAACAGTAAACCATCCTTGCCAGTCAATCGCCGGATCAAGAGAAGTTACAGCTTGAGTTTCTCCTAAAACCAGATGCTTTGCCTCAGTAGAAGCAGCCGGTTCTCCCGTATCTGCCCCGTTATCTGTCTTGGTACAACCCGAAAGCATAGCTATCGATAGCATAAATACCATTGCCAAACTTAAAATTTTTCTTTTCATACTTACTCTCCTTTTGTAATAAAGTTATATTTAAAATCGAATTTTCCTGCAAAGCAACAGTGATGATACTTTACAGGCAAAATGATTTTAAACCGTTTGTCTTTTAGGATCCAGTAAATCTCTGATACTGTCCCCCAGAAAATTAAATATCATAACAGCAAGCATCATCACACTTCCCGGATAAAGGATTATCCAAGGTGACGTCTGCATCAGGCTACGTCCTTCGTTAATCATAGAGCCCCACTCGGCATTTGGAATTTGAACTCCTATTCCTAAAAACGACAGTCCTGCAAGACCCATCATCATACCTCCTATTTGCAAGGTTGCATTTACTATAAGCGGACCTATGATGTTTGGAAGTATATGTTTTAAAATTATCCTTGTATCTGTATTTCCTGAAAGTATTGCAGCTTTTACGAACACCTCCGACTTTATAGCCATAACGCTGCCTCTGGCAAGTCTGGCATAAGATGTCCACCCCGTAACTGCAAGTGCCAGCATAGCGTTGATAAGTCCACCGCCTAAAATCCCTGCCACAGCTATTGCCAAGACCATATCCGGAAAGGCAAGAAGCACATCTACTATACCCATAAGCGTCCTATCCACTTTTCCACCGAAATACCCGCAAATCATCCCATAGATACTTCCAAACAAAAACGTTCCCGCTACTAAAAACAACGATGAAAAAATAGAAACTTTCGCCCCGACCAGCACTCTGGAAAAAACACATCTTCCATAGCTGTCCGTTCCAAAAATAAAGTCCTTTGACGGTGGCTTTTTTGCCAAAGTCAGATCCGTATAATTCGGGTCGTTTGGCACTATATAAGGAGCAATTAAACTTAATACTATCATTATTAAGACTATAAAAAGAAGAATGTAAATCCTAAGATTTAGCTTACTTATCTTATTTGACTTCATACTTAGATATCTCCTTCGTACTTCACTCTAGGGTCTAATCGACTATAAGATAAATCCGTAAGCAAATTTATCAGCACATAAATAATAGCCATCCAAACCACAAAACCTTGTATCACAGGATAATCTCTCATTCCGATAGCATCTACTACCAGCTTTCCAAGTCCTCTCCAGACAAAAATAGTCTCCACTATCGCCGCTCCCCCGAGCAATGAGCCGAAAGAAAGACCTATAAGTGTAACTATAGTAATCATAGAGTTTCTTAGAACATTCTTATAAATAATCACGCTTTCACTTATTCCTCTGGTCTTTGCTCCCATCACATAGTCTTTTCCAAGTTCTTCAAGAACTGCCGCCCTGACCTGCCTTATATACTTTGAAACCATTACGGTAGACAGCGATATAGTCGGCAAAATAAGACCTTTTAGAGTCCCTGAGGCAAGCACAGGTAACAACTTAAGCTTCATAGCAAAAAAATAAATAAGTGCAAGTGCCAAAAAAAAGCTGGGGATAGAAGTTCCCACAAAAGTAAAAATCCTTATTATGTAGTCTATTGCTTTATTTTGCTTTATAGCACACAAAATCCCCAGAGGTATAGAAATCAATAGCGTCAGTCCCATAGAGCTAAAAGCAAGTAAAACGGTATACGGCATTGCTGTAAATAGTTTCTTTGATACAGGAATATTGTCTATATATGAAGTTCCCATATCGCCTGTAAGCAAATTCTTAAGCCAAGTAAAATACTGGACTAAAAACGGTTTATCAAGTCCCATTTCTATTCTTGTCTTATCTATTATCTCCTGAGTTACAGATGTTCCCTGAGCAGAAAGCTTTGACTCTGCAGGATCTCCCGGAGCTATATACATAAGTGAAAAAGTAATAAAACTCACTCCGAGTACTATAGGTATCAGTTGTAATAAACGTTTTTTTATATATTTTGACATTTCTGACTCCTTAATTCAGTAAAATCGGCAATTCTATAGTTACATTCATCAGAGTTGTTGATAATCATTATCATAATGCCTATATGATATTAACAAAACACTTTTTCGTTGTCAACCTGTTAACAATAAAAAACTCACTACACGAAAGAGCATAGTGAGCTTGTTTTTAATTTTCAGCACAAAAATTCCCCCTCCATCTTCCGTAGAGTATACAGAACAATACACAGGCAGGTCTTCTGACTCAAGTTTCATAACATCTGCTCCTAACCTTCCCATACAAGTACAGTGGCAACCTGGAGCGATTATTCTATTACAGCGGCGGGACCGTGTGGGATTTACACCCATCTTCCCTTTTCATCAGCCATATGTTATTCATAACACACGCTGACACCTGTATAATTTTATTAAATTATATTCATTTTATATCACATATTATTAAAAAAAGTCAACCATAATTTCTACCCATAAAATTCCATTTATATCATAATTTTTCAATAAATATATGGTTGTTAATTATTTACAAATACATCTATCTTTGCCCATTTTCCTTCTATGTCTTTTACTTCATCATAAAAATTCAGTTTTAGGGGAGTTTTAAACAGAGGCCCGTCATAGACTACGCTATGGTACTCTCCGTTTTCTCCACAAACATCAGCTCCTGCATCTTCAATCTCTTCAAGAAGTTTATGGCTAAGGTCTTTTCCGAGAAAATCAGAGCTCATCATAGTCTTATTTACCACTACTATCTTCGCTTTAAATCCGGAATCTATAAATTCCTTTACAAGTTTTTTTCTGTCTTCCTGCCATAACGGAAGAACTGCGGTAATTTGTGCTTTTTCACATACCTTTTCTTCCCATGCTCTATGCTCTTTCAAATCAATATCTCCAAATATCCCGTAATTTATGCCTTTATCTTTAAACTCTTTTAAATTTTCTACAAATACCTTTTCATAGTCTTCAAACTTTGCTCTTCCTATAATACATTCTAGTCCTAAAGCATTTATCTGAGCCTTTATTATACCTTCGTTTAGCCTATGAGCGGAACTGACATCATTTTCTACACTAAACATAGTAAAAAGTGTCTTAGGCTTATACCCCTGATTTATAGCTCTAAAAAGAGCTAAACAAGAATCCTTTCCTCCACTCCAGGAAACAAAACAAGTTTTATTCAAAATATCACTCTTTTCTTCTCAACTTTAAAAAAACATAGGATTTTTAAGAAACAAAATATCTCCCGTGTTAAAAAATTTTATATACAAACATACAAATCGCAACGATATGTTTTATATAATATTTTCGTACAGTTCCGTATCTTTCGGATTTTTCAATGCCTTTCTTTTTATAACAGGAACAGCAAGTTTTTCAGCTATAACCTCAACGTGATTTTTTATTTCTCTTTTTAATTTCTCGTGTATAACTATAGCGTCTATCGAGCCGCTTATAGACTCGATGCACTTCATAATATTTTCCACACCGTTTTCTCCCATATACATTTCATTTTCCAGCCATCTGCTTGGAAGAATATGAGTAAGTGAAACAGGATGAGTAGGATGAAGTACGGCATTTGTTATAGTATCTTCAAAATGAACTCCGCCCATATAAAGTACGGTAGGCATTTTCTCTTCAGATGTAAATGCCTCCATAAGTGCAAGAGCTATGACCTTAGATGCCACAGGATTATTAAAGCTTTCAGAGGTACTTCCTATCTCTATATCCAAAAACGGCAACTTACTTTCCTCTATCCACTCACTTTTTCCGTCATATACTATCCCCGACCAGTGAGTTGCTTCTGTAGTAACTCTAAATTCTTCCAAATTCAGCCTTTCTCTATGATTTTCTAAAGCCCTTGCCAAATTCGTAGCAGGTACGGGATTACTCGGACTGTATCTTGCAGATGCCAAGTCTCCCACTGTGTGAATGCAAAGCACCTTGTCAGGAGCATTTTGTCCGGCGTGCCAATTCACCATCGCAGCTATGTCACAATCCTCGAAGTATTGATTTATAGGCGGTATATAGTTAATATAATTTTCACATATAACTACCTTTGTTTTCACAAAATAAAAAATATTTGAACTCTCATCTACATATTTTAAAACCTTGTATCCATCTACTTCTATATCCGTTTCCTCGGTTTCAAATAATTCCACAATATGCTCCAATACTCTCGGTGCTACCTCGTCTTTGCTTTCATCAATACAAAAGAAATACACTGCCTTTTTTGAAGCCATGATTAAGTCCTCCATTTCAAAATTCTTCTCTATCTTAGATATTATCACATATTATTTTCCCGAGGAATATAATCTTGTTTTCACACATATCAACCTGAATTAAAGTTTAAATTTCAAAAAAAACGAATTGTTCACTAATTTCAAAAATGTGAACGATTCGGGTTTTTATACATAAAACCGTAAGTATTTCATACAGTTCTTTGATTTTATTACACTGCCACTACCGAAC
>JBHASY010000026.1:0-12284 GCA_041831635.1 Acetoanaerobium sp.
CAGGGTATAAAGATTCGTATGAATAATTCAACAACTAATGAGGTGATAAATATGACACATGTGTATGATGTATTAACAGAGCATCGTTCTATAAGAAGCTACACGCAAGACCCTGTAGATGAAAAGCATTTAGAGATGATATTAAGAGCAGCACAGTCGGCTCCTTCATCTATAAACGGTCAGCAGTGGAGTGTAATAGTAGTAAAAGATAAAGAAAAAAAGGATAGATTGGCTTTGTTTACAGGGGATCAAAGCTGGGTGGCTGAGGCTCCTGTATTTTTACTTTTTGTGGCTGATTATAACAGAGCAAGTCTGGCAGCGAAGAAAAATAACACTGCATTAAAAATTACGCAGTCGGTTGAATCCATTATGGTAGCATCTGTAGATATAGGACTGGCTTGCGCAAATTCAATAGCAGTAGCGGAGTCTTTAGGTTATGGGATAGTTCCTATAGGGGCAGTGAGAAGAGAACCGGAAGAACTAATCGAATTATTTAATCTTCCGAAATATGTTTATCCTGTGCTGGGACTGTGCATAGGAGTTCCCGAAAATAAAAGCGAAAAGAAACCCAGACTTCCTATTCAGGCGGTGGTTCATAATGAAACCTATAACAGAGAGCAGATGATAGACATAGATTTATATGATGAGATGATTCGCGATTATTTATTGCAACGCTCAGGAGAAAAAAAGGATACTAACTGGAGCAAACCGGTCTCTGATGCATATAGCAAAGTTTATTTTCCTAAGGTATACCCTACACTTAAAAAACAAGGGTTTGACAATGATAAATAATTTAAAACAGAAATAAAATAAGAATTGATGATACGTTTATTTTAAAGTTTTTATGTAACAAATGTAGAAATTATTTATGTTTTAGCTATATCATCTGCTGATATAGCCAAAAAGGTGCTGTATTAGGTGTTATATTTAGGAGGGGAAAATAAAAATGGGACTTAAAAACAAAATGCTGGTTTATATTTGCATTCCGGTTTTGATTGTGATGATGATTTTATCAGGAGTGTCGTATTGGTATTCAAATCAAATTATTTTAAAAAAACATACTGATTTAATGAATAGAACGGCTGAAAAGTATGGCTCGGATATAGAGTCTCTTCTTGCTGAAAAACGTGGTTATGTAAATACTATGGCACAGAATTTATCGGTTGATATGCCTTCAAAAGAACAACTCTTGGCAAATTTGATTCATTTAACTAAAACCCTGCCGGGAATAATTGATTTCTATGCGGGGCTTGAGGACAAAACGTATTTAGACGGCTCCGGCTGGATACCGGAGGATGACAGTTTTGATCCTCGTTTAAGGGCTTGGTATGCTCCGGCGATCGGCAAAAATGATACCGTACTTACGACACCGTACAGCAGTATAACGGACGGCAGTACGATAGTGAGTATGGGAAGAGAAATAAATACTGACGGAAAGACAGTAGGAGCTGTAGGAATAGACTTATCGTTAACACCTATAACTGAAATTTTGTCGCAAGTTAAGATTGCTGAAACAGGAAGAGCATATTTATTAGATGGAGAAGGTAATTTTATCTATCATCCGGAGCTGACGTTAGATGACAATATAAATGAAGTAGAAGGTGGGAGATTAAAACCGCTTGCAGACAAGTTATTGACAGGAAACAAAGAGTTTGTGGAGTATAAAAATGGCGACACTTTAAAATATTATGTGACTTATCCTATAAAAGACACCGAGTGGACTCTTGTTTTAGATGTTCCTAAAAACGAAGTATTTGCAGATTCGACTAAACTTGCAATGTTTATGGTGATTATTGCCATTATTTCTCTTATAGCGATTTTTGCAATAGTATATTTACTTTCAAAATCTATCACAAAGCCTATAAATGAACTTAGCGGTTGTATAGAAAATATGGCGAATAATTACGACCTGACACTTACAGAAACTACACCTTCAGTGCTTTATTCTAATCGTAGCGATGAAATAGGTGTTATTTCAAAATCATTAGTAAAAGTTAAGAACAATATGAAAGAAATAATTATACAGATCAATGATTTAGGCAGTCAAGTTTCGGCTTCTTCACAGCAACTTACTGCTACCAGCGAACAGTCTGCAAATGCTGTTGAAGAGGTAGCTCGTGCTATAGGAGAAATGTCAAAGGGGGCTATGACTCAGGCTGAAGATATGCAAAGAGGATCAGAGTCTATGAGTGTAATGCAGTCGGCTTTAGAGGAAAACGAACTTGCAATTAAGGAACTAAATGAAACTTCTGAAGGAGTATTTCGTGCAAAAGAAGCAGGTATTTTAGCTATAAGAAAGTTAATAGATGCTACTGACAGGGTTAATACATCTTCTGAAGCAGTTACTCAGGTAATTGCTAATACGAATGAGAGCGCCATGCAGATAGCTTCAGCCAGCGATATGATTAAATCTATTGCTGACCAGACCAATCTACTAGCTTTAAATGCGGCAATAGAGGCTGCAAGAGCAGGAGAAGCAGGAAAGGGTTTTGCGGTTGTAGCTGATGAAATCAGAAAATTGGCGGAACAGTCTACGAAGTTTACAGAGGAAATAAATGTAATTGTTACGGGACTTACAACTAAGACATCCGAAGCAGTCAGCATTATGAGTTCAGTAGGAGAAATAGTAGGGGAGCAATCAGTAAAAGTAGAGGAAACCAATAAACAATTTGACTCTATAGCTGATGAACTGGAGAAGACAAAAGATGTTGTTGAGAAGCTGAATTATTCCGGAAAGAAACTGGAAAGTGCAAAAAACAGTATTATGGGAATAATTGAAAATCTGTCAGCTTTATCTGAAGAAAATGCTGCTTCGGCTCAGCAAACAACGGCTTCAGTAGAAGAACAAACCGCTTCTGCCCAGGAGATAGCAAGTTCCAGTGCACACCTTGCAGATATGGCTCAGGATATGAGTGATATGATTGCCAGATTTAAGCTGTAAAAATCATTCAAAGGCAAAAAGTTAAAAAAAAGCGGTAGATCAAAATGATATGAATCCTCTTTACTGTGTCCGGTAAAGAGAGTCTATATCAAAGGTCTGCTGCTTTTTTAATGTCAAAAAACTTAAACTGGGCGAAAAAATAAAAAGTAAAAAACAAATTATATAACTCTTAGATATAAAGTTTTTATAACAAGTATAATGTAGTATAATAACTAAGTGAAATAATAATGAAAATATAAGCTTTGATTTAAAATTTTACTTAGGAGTTTAATTTATGAATTTACTGTCGACAGAAAGCCTATCTAAAGCATATGGTGAGAGAAAATTATTTAACAAAGTAGCTTTTGGAATAGATGATAGTGATAAGATAGGTCTTATCGGAATAAACGGAACGGGAAAAACAAGTTTTCTAAAGGTAATTGCAGGCGAGGATGAATCCGATGAAGGAAGCTTTATAAAGTCAGCGGATTTAAAGATAGAGTATCTGGCTCAGAATCCTGATTTTAATTTTGAAATTACTGTTTTAGAGCAGGTATTTGCAGGAACTTCTCCTCTTATGGCCCTTTTAAGAGAGTATGAGAGTGTAAGTTTAGATTTGGAGAAAAATCCCGATAACACGAAACTTCAAACGAAGATGATAGAGTTAAATGCTAAGATGGACTTAAATGAAGCATGGCAGATAGAGCGTGAGGCAAAAGCCGTGCTTATGAAACTGGGAATTAGCGAATTTGATAAAAAAATCGCGGAACTTTCAGGGGGGCAAAGAAAAAGAGTAATGCTTGCAGGAGCACTTATCAGACCATGCGACCTTTTGATACTCGACGAACCTACTAACCACGTCGATAATGAAACTATATCATATTTGGAGGACTATCTTTCTAATAGAAAAGGTGCTCTTCTTATGGTCACTCACGACAGATATTTTTTGGATAGGGTGGTAAACAAAATATGGGAACTCGACGGTGGAAAGCTCTACACTTATCAGGGGGCTTACACTAAATTTCTGCAACTGAAAGCTCAAAGAGAGGCCGACGATAATCGTATACAGGAAAAAAAGCAAAGCCTATATAAAAGTGAACTTGCGTGGATGAGAAAGGGTGTAGAGGCAAGGCGTACTAAACAAAAAGCCAGAAAAGACAGGTTTAAGCAATTAGAAACTGAAATTGATAAATCACATGATGAAAAATTGGAAATATCTGTAGCAGGAAAAAGGCTCGGAAGAAAGATAATAGAGATAAATAATATATCAAAATCTTTTGGCGAAAAAACAGTATTAAAAAACTTTACGTACACTGTGTTAAAAGGCGATAGAATAGGAATAGTAGGAAGAAACGGAGAGGGAAAGACTTCTCTTTTAAATGCGATATCACAAAAATTTGAACTTGACAGAGGGAGTATAGAAATAGGAGAAACTATAAAAATAGGCTATTACTCTCAAGAAAATATAGATATGGACACAAATCTCAAAGTGATAGAGTATATCAGAAATAAGGCTGAGTATATATCGACCTCTGACGAAACAAAAATCACTGCCGCTATGATGCTCGAAAAATTTCTGTTTACGGGAGATATGCAGTGGTCGCTTATCTCTAAGCTATCGGGAGGAGAAAGAAGAAGGCTGTATCTGTTATCAATACTGATGCAAGGGCCTAATGTACTTTTGTTAGACGAGCCTACGAATGACCTTGACATTCAGACGCTGGCTATATTAGAAGACTATATTGACGAGTTTAACGGACCTGTAATTACGGTTTCTCACGATAGATATTTCCTTGACAAGATTGCAGATAAGATATTTGCTTTTGAAGGAAATGGACATATAAAGATATATTACGGAGATTACACCGACTACAGTGAGAAGAAAAAGCGGTACGAAATGGATATCACATCAGAAACTGTGAAAGAACGACCTAAAGACAATGAAAAAAACAGGCAAAGCAAGCCTAAGATTAAGAAAAAATTTAGTTATAAAGAACAGCGGGAATTTGACACTATAGATGAAAAAATAGAGCATACCGAACAAAAGTTGGCTCAAATAAGAGCCGATATAGAAAAGAACTCGACTGATTTTATAAAGTTGGCAGAGCTTACAAAGGAAGAAGAAAGGTTAAACTCATTGCTGGAAGAATTTATGGACAGGTGGACGTATCTTAATGAATTAGCCGAAGAATTAGGGCTATTATAAAATGAAACAAATACAAAAAATAAAAAAAGAAACGGAGATTAGAAAGATGGGATTTAAAGAGTATATTTACGAAAGACCTGATATGAAAAAATTCGAAACCGATTTTAATGTTCTTTTGGAGAATTTTGCAAATATTGACAGTTTTGAAGGACAAGATAGTATAATGGAGCAAATAAATGAGATGAGAAGAGATTTTGAAACCTCGGCTGCTCTGATAAATGTAAGACATACACTTGATACCACAGATAAGTATTATGAAAAGGAAAACGACTATATAGATGAAGTCAGTCCTATATACGAGGGTCTTGTAAGCAAATACTATAAAGCTTTAATAAATTCCAAGTTTAAAGAAGAACTTAAAAATAAATGGGGAGAGTATATATTTGATATAGCAAATACAAAGTTAAAGACATTTTCACCTGAGATAATCGAAGATATGCAAAGAGAAAATAAACTTGCAAGCGAATATACAAAACTCAGAGCTTCTGCAAAGATAATGTTTGAGAAAGAAGAAAGAAATCTTTCCCAGATGGAGCCTTTTATGCAGTCGCCGGACAGAGAACTTAGAAAGTCTGCAAATGAGGCTTATTGCAAATTTTTTCTGGAAAATGAGGAGGAATTTGACAGAATATACGATGAACTTGTCAAGGTTCGTCATGAGATTGCATTAAAATTGGGTTATAAAAATTTTGTGGAATTAGGATATGCAAGGCTGACCAGAACGGATTATGATGCCGAAATGGTAAAAGGCTACAGAAAGCAGGTAAAGGAACATTTAGTTTCGGCAGCTCAAAAATTAAGAGAGCGTCAAAGAGAAAGACTCGGCCTGGAAAAGCTTTTATATTTTGATGAGCCTTTGGAATTTTTAACAGGAAATGCTGTGCCTAAAGGTAACCCTGAGTGGATAATAGACAATGGTGAGAGAATGTATAAAGAATTATCAAAAGATACCGATGAATTCTTTAGATATATGAGAGATAATAATTTAATGGATTTAGTTGCAAAAAAAGGCAAGGCAGGTGGAGGTTACTGTACGTTTTTTTCTAAATATAAGGCTCCTTTTATATTTTCAAATTTTAACGGAACTTCAGGTGATGTGGATGTTCTGACTCACGAAGCCGGTCACGCTTTTCAGGTTTTTAAAAGCAGAGACTATAAGCTGCCTGAATATGTATGGCCTACACTTGAAGCTTGCGAGATTCATTCTATGAGTATGGAGTTTTTTGCATGGCCGTGGATGGAGTTATTCTTTGAAAATGACGTAGATAAATATAAATTCTCTCATCTTGCATCTGCTGTATTGTTCATACCTTATGGAGTTACGGTAGATGAATTTCAGCACTGGGTATATGAAAATCCTTACGTTTCTCCTGATGAGAGAAAGGCAAAGTGGAGAGAGATAGAAAAAACCTATCTTGTATGGAGAGATTACTCAGGAAACGATCTGCTCGAAAGAGGAGGCTATTGGCTAAGACAGGGGCATATATTTTCAGATCCTTTCTACTATATAGATTATACTTTGGCACAGGTGTGTGCACTTCAGTTTTGGATAAAGCAAAACGAAAACAAAGAACAGGCTTGGAGTGAATATGTAAGACTATGCGAAACTGGAGGAAGTCAGCCTTTCTTAAAACTGGTGGAGATTGCAAATCTAAAAAATCCTTTCATAGACAAAGCGATAGCATCGGTAATGCCGAAAATAAATGAATATCTGGACAATATAGATGACAAAAAGCTGTAAGACTAAAGAGGGAGAACATAAATGAGTATTTTGAATGTAAAAAATTTAAGTCATGGGTTCGGAGACAGAGCTATATTTGACAATGTTTCATTTAGGTTGCTAAAGGGAGAACATATAGGTTTGATCGGGGCAAACGGAGAGGGAAAATCGAGTTTTATGAAAATAATCACTCATCAAATCGAACCTGATGCCGGAGTGATAGAGTGGTCAAAACGTGTGAGAACGGGATACCTAAATCAGCATACGGTGCTTGAAAAAGGAATGACGGTAAGAGACGTATTAAAAGGTGCTTTTAAATACCTCTATGATTTAGAAGAAGAGATGAACGAAATCTACGGAAAAATGGGAGATGCCGGCGAAGATGAGTTAAACGAAATGCTGGAAGATGTAGGAAACATTCAGGATATCTTGGAACATAATGATTTTTACATTATAGACTCAAAGGTAGAAGAAATAGCAAGAGGACTGGGCATAGTTGACATAGGACTTGACAAACAGGTAGACGACCTAAGTGGCGGGCAAAGAACTAAAATCTTACTTGCAAAACTGTTACTTGAAAAGCCGGATATTCTTCTTCTGGACGAGCCTACAAACTACTTGGACGAACAGCATATAGAATGGCTAAAGCGTTATCTTCAGGAGTACGAAAATGCCTTTATCCTTATTTCTCATGATATGCCGTTTTTAAACAGCGTTATAAACTTGATTTATCATATGGAAAATCAAAAACTGGACAGATATGTGGGAACCTATGACGACTTTATGAAAGTGTACGAGGCAAAAAAATTACAGCTTGAGGCGGCATATAAAAAACAACAGCAGGAGATAGAAGACCTTAAAGATTTTGTTCAGAGAAACAAAGCAAGAGTGGCAACCAGAAATATGGCAATGTCCAGACAGAAAAAACTGGATAAAATGGAAATAATAGAGCTTGCAAAAGACAGACCTAAGCCTGAATTTAACTTTAAATCATCAAGAGCGTCAGGCAAGCTCATATTTGAAACAAAAGATCTTGTGATAGGATATGATGAGCCGCTTTCAAAGCCGCTGAACTTGCGTATGGAAAGAGGACAAAAGATAGCGCTTACAGGAGCAAACGGTCTTGGGAAAACCACTCTTTTAAGGAGTATACTTGGAGAAATTCCGGCGGTTTCAGGCTCTGTGGAAATGGGAGATTATCTGAATATAGGATACTTTGAGCAGGAGATAAAAGAAGCAAACTACAACACCTGCATAGAAGAAGTGTGGAAAGAATTTGCATCTATGGATCAAAGAGATATAAGAGCGGCTCTTGCAAAATGCGGACTTACCACAAAGCACATAGAAAGCAAAATATTAGTGCTTAGCGGTGGCGAGCAGGCAAAGGTAAGACTTTGCAAGCTCATAAACAAGGAAACAAACCTGCTGGTACTTGATGAGCCCACAAACCATCTTGATGTAGACGCAAAAGACGAACTGAAAAGAGCGTTAAAAGAATATAAGGGCAGCATACTTTTGATTTGCCATGAGCCCGAGTTTTATCGGGATATAGTATCTGACGTATGGAACTGCGAGAAGTGGACGACAAAAATTGTGTAGTAATATGGAGTTTAGTATATGAAATATAGCTTTGAGATAAGCTGTTAAAAAATATTTTAAAAATTGTTATAATATGTGTTGAAATACTGATTAAAAGTTGGAATTATTGGTATAATAGAAATATATTGCCATAATCGTGATTTTATTGTACAAACAGGGTGAAAGTATTAAAGGCAGGACTTATCGTTGGTGAAAACATTAAAAGAGGAGTGAAGAAATGAACAAGAAGAGAAAAATCAGTATTTGGTTGAGTAGACTGCTATCTGCAGTAATGCTCATCGGAATGGTTTCATTTCCGGAGAAGGCAGAAGCTAAAGATGTCAGTGGATATTTAGATGATTACAAACTTACAGTTTTGCAAAATGGAAAAGTTATAGAAGATACAGATACCATTGATGCAACTCAATCGTTAAATGTAGACGTTGAGTTTACACCACGATCACTTGTAACTACTGATGGTGTGTTTGATGTGTCTGTTATTCAAAAAAATGACACAGCAACTATTAAATTAGGGAGGAATTTTGAAGTTTTATCAACTCAGGATATAGAACTGAAAGATGACTCTCTGGGAACACTTGGAACCGCCAGGTTTACCACAGAAGATGGAGTAGCGGTGATCAAGATAATTTTTGATGGAGACGAAAAATTCTTCAACGGAGAATGGATACTGGGGAAATTTAGAGTAAGTGGAGAGTTAAAAGCCGATTTGTCATCAATAAATTCCGGTGGCGGAGTACAAGATCTGGTTATACTTGGAAAAACCTTTAAGTTTAACTTCCCTCAACAGCAAAAAATCACTATGACAAAGACAGGAGTAGCTGACGAAAAGAATGGTGAAATTACTTGGACAGTAGAAGTCGAAGACACTACAGGCGGAGATTTGAAAGGATATAAATTCCAAGATAATCTTAATGAATCAGGAAACACGGCAGGAACATATGTAGCAGGCTCTTTTAAACTCAACGACGGGGCTACCAATGCGGTATTGGATGTGGGTTGGACCGTAGATAAACTAATCTATACCTTCCCTGAAAATTCTGTAGGAAAACAGAAGATAACCTTTAAGACTGAAATCCCTAAAGCAGACCTTTTCAAAACTTCAGAAGTGAAAAAAACTAATACAGCGGAACTTCTGAATAATCAAGGGGATTTAGCAGCAAGCGCAAGAGCAGAGGTGGTTATAGCTGTCAAGGTTTGGATTGAAAAAGCAGCAGGTACTGTAACTAAAGAGGGTTCTGAAAGAGTTCTTACTTGGACTGTTACGATAAACAAACCGGAATTTGCACTTGAAAATGTAGTAATTACGGATGCACTGCCTTCAAATGTTATATTTGTAAATGCTCAGTGGAAGAAGTGGGATGCTGTGGCAAATGCATATGTAAACGAGGGGGCATTGATCACAGCAAAACCTTCTGATGATAAATATCCTATAGGAAACATAGATACAAAAATGCAGCTTGAGATTAAAACCAAGTTGAATTTACCGAATGAAAACACTTCGGTAAATCTAAAAAATGTAGCTTATATGGATTGGGACAGCGGCGTTCAAAGGGCGGCATCGGCATCGATAGGGATACATGGTGATAGCTATGTAAGAATGACGAAGAGTGGCGAAAGAATTCCGGGAACAGGAAAGGTTCGTTGGACTATTACAGTAAAAGCTCAGAACAGACCGGCAGATGCTAAATTCTTCGACCTAATGATGTACAACTTGAACTTTAACACAGGAAGTCATCTTGCAGAGATTTCAGGACAGCCTGACGGGATAAACCCTACAGACTTAAGATATGGTACTTCTTCAAGTTTTCACCGTATGATGGTGGATAAAAGTAGCTTCAGTAGCAGTGTTCCGGGGGTTACGCATAAATTCTATCCTATATATTGGGGAGGAACCGAGTCCGGAGATTTACTTGAGGTAACAGGACCCGCGAATGAGGACTGGACTTTCACTATAGATTCGTATCCGGTTACTCGTTATATTTTAATAAATAACACAAACCAAACCAACGGCTTTGCAAATACAGCTTTCGTGTTCTCGGGCAATCAGAAACTAAGAGAGACATCAGCCGATGTAAAATACACGAGCCGTATACTTGAGAAAGAAATGCTGGATGCAAGTGTTGTAGAAGCATTTAAACAAGCACCTACAGCAGATTTAGCAAATCAAAATGCAACTGATAAATCAAGAGGATTTAATCATAAGACACGTTCTGTAATTTATCGTATAAGTCTAAACGGGGACAACAATGACAGATTATTTGACACCTTAAGGGCGTTGAAACTAACTGATAAACTTCCTGAAGGTTGGGAGTTTGTAGCAATCAAAGAAAGTGAAAAGTATATTGCATTTAAAGGAAATCCGATTACAGATAACACATCTACGAGTTCTTCGGTTACAGCCACAGGAAGCCAGGTATCTAACCTTAGTGAGTTTATGGATATCAGTATTGATGGTAGAGATGCGATTTTCACTCTAAAACAAAATAAAAATTTAGATGCTCCTTATGTGATTTTATTAGAAGCAAGACCTACTGAAGATCAGATGAAGAGATACTTCGCATCAGGAGGAACGCAAATATCAGTAAATACAGCAACACTAGCATCAGGAGGAAATACTCTTACTAGAAATCAACAAGTAGATGTTAATGTTTCAGCATTGTCCAAGAGTTTTGTGCCATTAGATGGAGAAATAGAATGGACTGTAGACTATAAACCTTACGATATGATGACGTCCGCTCCAAATGTATCTTTAATAGACAAAATTTCTAACGGTATAGAGTTTTATAGATTCTCTAGCGGAAAACTTGCTTTAGACGGTGAGAAGTTTAAACTTAATGAAATAGAAGTTCAGGCAGATGGAAGTGTGCAGGTGGGAGATGAAGTTGTTCTCAAAGAACCTGACAATATCAGCTATAATAGCGAAACTAGGGAACTAACCGTGAAACTCCCTGACAAGGACAAAGCATATCGCTTAGTCTATAAAACAGAGGTTAGAGGACAAAACGGTCTGGAGGTTAGCAATACGGTGTCTTTACTAGGTAGCGACATATCCGTTACACCATCAGTTAAAAGATATATACTTGCTACAGCAGCAGGAAGTGCAACTGCTTATACAAATGCCTATGTTGAAGTAACTAAGAAAAATGAAATAGGAGACTTATTAGCAGGTGCAGAATTTACTTTGACACTGGAAGATGGTACTCAGAAAAAATTGGTAACTGTAGGAAATATCGGTAAAGTTAGGTTTGACAAAATACCTGCAGGAACTCACACTTTGAAAGAAACTGTAGCTCCAAATGGGTATGTTCTGGACTCATCTGAGTATATCATAGAAGTAGATTCTTTAAAACAGGTAAAAGTCACTGATGCAAATGGTGAAGAAAAACATCCGAGATTTACAGTAGTTAACAAAAAAGCCGAAAATCCTATCCAAGTGGTTGTTACAGGGAATTTGTTGATTCAAAAGACTGTAATAGGAGACAATGTAGACCCTAATAAGATGTTTGGATTTACTGTGAATTTTACTCCATATACACTGCCTTTTGCATATGAAGGAAGAAATGGTGCAGGAGATGGTATCATAGCAAGTGGAGATAAAATTTTCCTTTCAGCTGATCAAAGCATTAAAATTAAAGATATACCTGTTAATACTGAATATACAGTGGTAGAAGATAACCATGATGGATATGAACTTACAAACAGTAGTGGAACAACAGGGACTATAACGGAATCAGAGCATCAGGCATTGTTTGAAAATACTAAAACTACAACACCAACCGACCCGACAACACCGACTAATCCAACAACACCGACTAATCCAACAACACCGACAACACCGA